>JAEWBU010000080.1 GCA_023390985.1 Pseudomonadota bacterium | reverse complement strand
GGTCGAGCCGACGGCGCGGGCTCGGGCGAGGCCAGCGCCACTTCCGGCGGCAGGTCCTTGGGTTCGATCAGCTGCGCCGGCGCCATCCCGGTCAGCCAGTGGCAGACGTTCTCCAGCTGGCGCACGTTGCCCGGGAAGGCGAACGAGGTCAGCCGCGCCAGCGCCGCGTCGGAGATGCGCTTGGGTTCCACGCCCAGCTGCCGCGCCGACTGCTGCAGGAAGTGCCGCGCGAGCATCGGGATGTCCTCGCGGCGCTCTCGCAGCGCGGGCAGGCGCAGGCGGATCACGTTCAGGCGGTGGAACAGGTCCTCGCGGAACACGCCTTCCTTGACGCGCTGCTCCAGGTCCTGGTGGGTGGCGGCGATGACGCGCACGTTGGCCTTGACGGCGTTGTGCCCGCCCACGCGGTAGAAGTGGCCGTCGGACAGCACGCGCAAGAGGCGCGTCTGCAGATCGAACGGCATGTCGCCGATCTCGTCCAGGAACAGCGTGCCGCCCTCGGCCTGCTCGAAGCGGCCGCGGCGCATGGTCTGCGCGCCGGTGAAGGCGCCGCGCTCGTGGCCGAACAGCTCGGACTCAAGCAGGTCCTTGGGGATGGCCGCGGTGTTGATCGCGACGAAGGGACCGTTGGCGCGCGGCGAATGCTTGTGCAGCGCGCGGGCCACCAGCTCCTTGCCGCTGCCCGACTCGCCCGTGATCATCACCGTCACGTTGCTCTGCGACAGGCGGCCGATGGCGCGGAACACGTCCTGCATCGCGGGCGCCTGGCCCAGCATTTCGGGCGCGCCCTGCATGCGCTCCTCGGCCACTTCCTCGCGCTGGCTCTCCTCGACCGCGCGGCGGATCAACTCGATGGCCTTGGGCAGATCGAACGGCTTGGGCAGGTACTCGAAGGCCCCGCCCTGGAAGGCGGAGACCGCGCTGTCCAGGTCCGAGAAGGCGGTCATGATGATGACCGGCAGCCCCGGGTGCTTCTCCTTGACCTTGTTCAGCAGGTCCAGCCCGCTGCCGCCCGGCATGCGGATGTCGCTGACCAGGATCTGCGGACCCTGCTCGTCGTTGGCGCCTTCCAGCGCGGCCAGCACTTCGCGCGCGTTCGTGAAGCTGCGGGTCGGCAGTTCCTCGCGCAGCAGCGCCTTCTCCAGCACGAAGCGGATGGATTGGTCATCGTCAACGATCCAGATCGGCTTCATGTCGTGGTGTTCACCCAGGTTCATCGCAATCGTTTCATGGCAACGGGATCAGGATCTTGAAATCCGTCCTGCCCGGGACGCTGTCGCATTCGACCAGCCCATGGTGCTGCTGAACGAAGGTCTGCGCCAGCGTGAGCCCCAGTCCCGAACCACCGTCCCTGCCCGATACCAGCGGGTAGAAGATGCGATCCTTGATCGACGGGGGCACGCCCGGCCCGTTGTCGATGACATGCAATTCCAGTGCCAATCGGTAGCGCTGCCTGCCGAACGTGACCTGCCGGGCCACCCGCGTGCGGAACACCAGCTGCGCATCGCCCGCCGCGATTCGATCGGACAGCGCCTGGCAGGCGTTGTGCGCGATGTTCAGCACGGCCTGGATCAGCTGTTCGCGGTCGCCGCGGAATTCCGGCAGCGAGGTGTCGTACTCGCGCACGACGCGCAGCCCCTTGGGGAACTCGGCCAGGATCAGCGAGCGCACGCGCTCGCACACCTCGTGGATGTTGACGTCGCCCACCAGGTGCGGACGCCGGTGCGGCGCCAGCAGCCGGTCCACCAGGGTCTGCAGCCGGTCGGCCTCGTGGATGATGACGCGCGTGTATTCCTTGAGGTCCTTCGCCTCGACCTCCATCTCGAGCAGCTGCGCCGCGCCGCGGATGCCGCCCAGCGGGTTCTTGATCTCGTGCGCCAGGTTGCGGATCAACTCCTTGTTCGCCTGGGCCTGGTCGAGCAGGCGCTCCTCGCGCTCCTGCCGGGCCTGCTGCTCCAGCGGCAGCAGCTCGATCACCGCCTCGCCGGGGCGGTCGGTCTGCGCGACGACCACATGGACCTGCAGCGCCTCCATGCCGTGGCGGTTGAGCCAGGCGTCGTAGCGCAGCGTCGCGAACTCGTTGCTGCCGGCGCCTTCGAGCGCGGTGCGCAGCAGTTGCGGCTCGGTGAAGAAGAGGGGAAAGCTGGAGCCCTCGATGGTGCGGCGCGAGCTGCCCAGCGCGTCTTCCAGCGCCGCGTTGGCGTAGAGAACGGTGCCGTCGGTGGCGACCACCGCCACCAGCGTGGCGAGCAGGTCGAAGGCCTGGTAGCGGCCGGAGGCCGGCGGGAGGGTTGGGGAGGAGGAAGTGGAGGCCGTCAAGCCTTCACTTTGCCACGGCGGCCGCCGCACCGCCGGGCAGGCGCCCGAGTTCGCGGCGGATGCCGGCGATGTCGCTCTCGTTGCGCGCGATGGAGGCCTTCAGCTCGGCCACCCGGTCCAGGTACTTCTGGTGGTTGCGGTGCTCGGGGCCCACCTTCTCGGGCTCGCCGTTGTTCCATTCCTTCTGCAGCTCGCCCTGGCGGGCCTCGGCCTTCTTCAGCTCGGCTTCGAGGATCAGCCGGGCGTCGGAGTCGCGTGCTCTCTGCTCGCTGGAATCGACCTTCTGGCCCGGCTGGGAAGAAGACGGCGCCGGCGAAACGGTGGACACGCGCACGGCCGCATCCTTGTTGAGGACCCGGGTGCCTTCGACCACCGTGACGTTGCCGCCTTCGATCGGCTTGCAGCCCTGCGCCTGTGCCTGTGCCGCATCGTTGGTGTAGGTGTTGCCGCAACGGAAGATGCGGGTGGCCTGGGCCTGCGCCTGGAAGGCGCAAAGCAGGAGAACGAGCGAGAGGGACAGGGCGGGCTTCATGCGGAACTCCTCGCACGGGAGTGCTCAGGACGGCCTGCCAGTATGGCGTAACTGATCAGGAATTCAAGGCAAGCCCATGATTTGAAAGGAAAAAAGCAAAAAAGCACCGCGCTTGGCGGTGCTTTTTCGAGACGGGCTGTGCGGAAATACAGCCCGGCGTGCCGCCCTTACAGGCTGTAGTACATGTCGAACTCGATCGGGTGCGTCGTCATGCGGAAACGCTGCACTTCCGTCATCTTGAGCTCGATGTAGGCGTCGATCATGGCGTCGCTGAACACGCCGCCCTTGGTCAGGAACGAGCGGCCCTTGTCCAGGTACTCCAGCGCCTGGTCCAGGCTGTGGCAGACGGTCGGGATCTTCGCGTCTTCTTCCGGCGGCAGGTGGTACAGGTCCTTGGTGGCGGCCTCGCCCGGGTGGATCTTGTTCTCCACGCCGTCCAGGCCCGCCATCAGCAGCGCGGCGAAGCCCAGGTACGGGTTCATCAGCGGATCCGGGAAGCGCGCCTCGATGCGGCGGCCCTTCGGGTTGGCGACGTACGGGATGCGGATCGACGCCGAGCGGTTCTTGGCCGAGTAGGCCAGCTTGACCGGCGCCTCGAAGCCGGGCACCAGGCGCTTGTAGCTGTTGGTGCCGGGGTTGGTGATGGCGTTCAGGGCACGGGCGTGCTTGATGATGCCGCCGATGTAGTACAGGGCGAAGTCGGACAGGCCCGCGTAGCCGTCGCCGGCGAACAGGTTCTTGCCGTCCTTCCACACGGACTGGTGCACGTGCATGCCGGAGCCGTTGTCGCCCACCAGGGGCTTGGGCATGAAGGTCGCGGT
>JAEWBU010000389.1 GCA_023390985.1 Pseudomonadota bacterium | reverse complement strand
GCCCAGGTTGGCGGCGACGATGCGGCGCACCGCTTCATCGGCACCCGCGTCCTGGGTGGCGAACACCGGCGTGGTCGTGAGCGCGTTGGCGCGCGGTGCGTCGGCCAGCGTCTTGCCGCCTTGCTCGCGCACGTCCACCGTGGCCGTCATCGACAGGCCCACGCGCAGCGGATGGCGCGCCAGCTGGTCGGGGTCGAGCGCGACGCGCACCGGCACGCGCTGCACCACCTTGATCCAGTTGCCGGTGGCGTTCTGCGCCGGCAGCAGCGCGAACGCCGCGCCGGTGCCCACGCCCAGGCCCGCGACGCTGCCCTTGTATTCCACCTTCTCGCCATAGACGTCGGCGGTCAGCGTCACCGGCTGGCCGATGCGGATGTTGCGCAGCTGCACTTCCTTGAAGTTGGCGTCCACCCAGACCTGCTGCAGCGGCACGATGGACATCAGCGGCGTGCCGGCGGCGACGCGCTGGCCCAGTTGCACGGTGCGCTTGGCGACGTAGCCGTCGACCGGCGCCGGCAGCGCGGCACGCTGCGTGGCGAGCCAGGCTTCGCGCACCTTGGCCGCGGCGGCCTGCACGCTCGGGTGCTGCTCCACCGACGTGCCCTCGGTCTGGGCCTGGTTGCTGGCGAGCTGTTCGCGCGCGGCGGCGACGCCGGCCTGGGCGGCCGCGAGCGCGCTGCGCGCGTTGGCGAGTTGCGCCTGCGCGTGGTTGAGTTCTTCCTTCGACACCGCGCCGTTACCGGTGAGCGACTGGCGGCGCTCGAGGTCGTCGGTGGCGCGGCGAACTTCCGATTCGGCCTTGGCGATGTCGGCCTGGCGCAGTTGCACCTGTGCGGCGAGCGAGCCGTTGTTGGCGAACAGGGTGCGCACCTGGCGAACGGTCTGCGCCAGGTTGGCCTCGGCCTGCTGCAGCGAGACCTGGGCGTCGGCCGGGTCCAGACGCACCAGCGGCTGGCCCGCCTTCACGAAGTCGGTGTCGTCGGCGAGCAGCGACAGCACGGTGCCGCCGATCTGCGGCGTGATCTGCACGACGTTGCCCTGCACGTAGGCGTTGTCGGTGCTCTCGTAGCGGCCGGCGGCGAACCACTCGTAGCCGCCCCAGGCGAGGCCGCCGACGGCGACCACGGCGGTCAGGGCCAGCAGGCCCTTCTTGCGCTGTGCGCGGCGGTCGGGCACGGCGGGGCTTTGTTCGGGCGTGTTGCTCATGGCGTTGTTCTTTCGGAAATCAGGAGTTGCGGGCGGCGAGGCGGGCGGTGTCGGCGTCGGGCTGGAAGCCACCGCCGAGGGCGCGCATCAGCTGCACTTGCGTATCGAGCGCGCGGCCGGCCAGGTCGACGGCCAGGCGGCGCTGGTTCAGGACGGCGGTCTCGGCCGACAGCACGTTCAGGTAGGTGCCGAGGCCCGCGCGGTAGCGCTGCACCGCGATCTCGTAGGCGCTTTCGGCGGCCTGCTGCGCCAGCCGCTGTTCGGCCTGCTGGCGCACGATCGACCGCGACGAGGCGACCTGGTCGGCGGCGTCGCGCACCGCGTCGAGCAGCGCGCCGTTGTAGCTCTCGACCGCGAGGTCGAGGTCCGCGGTCTTGCCGCGCAGGTTGGCGCGCAGCCGGCCGGCATCGAAGACCGGCAGGTGCAGCGCGGGACCGACGCCCCACTGCAGGCTGCCGGAATCCAGCAGGTTCGACAGGCCGATGCTCGAGAGGCCGACGAACGCGGACAGGTTCACGTTCGGATAGAACTGCGCCTTCGCGCTGGCCACGTCGTGCGTCGCCGCTTCCACGCGCCACCGGGCGGCGGTGATGTCGGCGCGGCGGGCCAGCAGGTCGGCGGGGAGCACGTCGGGCACGGCGACCGGACGGGCCTGCGCCAGCGAACGCGATTCGATGCGCAGGTCGGGCCGGCCCACCAGGGCGGCGAGCGCGTTGCGCGTGAGCTCGGCCTGCTCCTTCAGCGCCTCGATCTGCTGGCGCGCTTCGGGCAGGGCGCCTTCGCTCTGGCGCAGCTCCAGCGTGGTGTCCAGGCCGGCACGGACGCGATCGCGCACCAGACCCAGCTGCTCTTCGCGCTGGGCCAGGCTGCGCTGCGCGACCTGCAGCTGGTCGTTCACGCGCGCGAGCTGGAAGTAGCCGCGCGCCACCTGGCTGGCCAGCAGCACGCGGGCGGCGTCCACTTCGGCCTGCGAGGCGCGCGCGCCGCCGAGCGCGGCTTCCAGCGCCTGGGCGTACTTGCCGAAGAAGTCGATCTCCCAGCTGGCACCCAGCTGCAGCGTGCCCGAATCGCGGATGGAGCCGGCCAGCGGCGGCGGCACGGCGCCGGTCTCGGTGTAGCGCTGGCGGCGCACGTCGAGCGAGCCTTCCACCTGCGGCAGCGTGGCGGCGTTGGCCACTTCCAGCACGGCGCGGGCACGGTTCAGGCGGGCCTGCGCCACCTTCAGCGTGGGGCTGCCGGCGAGGGCCTGGTCGACGAGCGTGTCGAGTTGCGGATCGCCGAAGGCCTTCCACCACTGCGGCGCGACGGCGGGCACGGTGGACGCCGCGGCGGCGGGCGTCAAGGTGGCGGGATCGTTCAGCCTGGCCTCGGGCTCGATGCCGGAGAAGCTGGCGCAGCCGGCCAGGACGAGGCGGCCGCCAGCGCGGCCAGGGGTGGGGCGCGGCGCATCAGGCTTCCTTCCGCAGTTCTTGCTCGTATTCGGCGCCGTTGGCCAGCATGCGGCCCAGCATGTCCTTGAGCAGCAGCCATTCCTGGCGGGTGAAGCCGCGCAGGTAGCCGTTGACCACCTTGCACAGCGCTTCGGGCACGTGGCCGACCGCCTCGCTGCCGGCCTCGGTGAGCTCCAGCTTCACGACGCGGCGGTCTTCCTGCGATCGCGCGCGGCGCACCAGGCCCTTGGCTTCCAGCCGGTCGAGCGTGCGCGTCATCGCGCCCGCGTCCAGCTGGCATTCGCGCGCCAGCTCGGCCGCGGTGGTGGCATGGCCCAGGTGCAGCTTGTAGAGCGGGATCCATTGCGCGTTGGTCAGTCCGCGCGGGTCCAGCTCGTGCTGGACGTGCGTGCCGACGCTGCCGAGCAACCGGCGCATCAGGTAGACGACGTTGTCTTCCGGACGGTATTGCTCGGGCGTGTAGAAGGCCGCGTCGCGCGGGGATGGACGGCGCGAGGGCGAGCGGGTGGGAGATTCGGCGGCTGACATCAGGACGCGATATTAGTTGCCTAGACAACCATTGTCAAGGCGATGATCGGCTGGGCAACCAGCGAGCACTCGAGTCGACCCGTGTCTTAGACTGCTCTTCACATGACCACCGGCCCGACGACGACACGATTCCGCGACCTGGGCCTGCTGAGGGAGTGGGAGCTCTTCGATGCGATCGACGAGGGCTTCTGCGTGATCCAGGTCATCTTCGACGGCGAACGCGCGGTGGACTACCGCTTCGTCGAGATCAACGCTTCGTTCGAGCGCCAGACGGGCCTGTCGGGCGCGCTGGGCAGGACGATGCGGGAGCTGTCGCCCACGCACGCCGAACACTGGTTCGAGATCTACGGCCGTGTGGCGCGCACCGGCGAGTCGGTGCGGTTCGACCAGGGTGCCGAAAACCTGGGAGGTCGCTGGTACAACGTCTTCGCCTTCCGCGTCGGCCATCCCGAGCTGAACCTCGTCGCCATCCTGTTCCGCGACGAGGCCGATCGCCACCGCGTGGAAATGGCCTTGCACGAGAGCCAGCAACGCCTGGAAGCCGCGCTCTCGACCGCGCGCATGGCGTCCTGGACCTGGGATCCCGCGTCAGACCGGCTGGTCGCCTCCGCGTCCATGGCGGAGGTGTTCGGGCTCCCTCCGGGAAAGAGCATCCCGAGCGGCGACCAGGGCCTCGCGGCCATCCACCCCGACCACCGGGCGGCCCATCAGCAGCTCGTCGCCCGCGCCCTTGAGCGCGGCGAAGGCTGGCACGCCGAGTTCCGCGTCGTGCGGCCTGTCGATGGCCAGGAGGCCTGGCTCGAGGAGCGCGCGAGCGTGTCGAACGATCCCCACACGGGCGCGATCCGCTGGACCGGCCTGGTCTGGGACGTCACCGAGCGCAAGCGGGTCGAGGAAACGCTGCGCGACGCGGACCGCCGCAAGGACGAGTTCATCGCCACGCTGGCGCACGAGCTGCGCAACCCGCTGGCGCCCATCTGCAACATCGTCGAACTGCTCAGGCGCCAGCCGAGCCTGGGACCGGCGGTCGAGCAACTGCGCGGCATCCTGGAGCGCCAGGTGCGCCACATGACGCGGCTGGTGGAGGACCTGCTCGAGGTGAGCCGCATCACGAGCGGCAAGCTGGAACTGCGACGCGACCGCCTGCTGCTTCAGAGCGTGCTGACGGCGGCGGTGGAGACCGCCCAGCCCCACGCGCAGCACGAGTTCTCGATGTTCATCCCGCCCGAGCCGCTGCTGCTGCATGCGGACCCGGTGCGGCTGGCGCAGGTCTTCGCCAACCTGTTGAACAACGCGCGCAAGTTCACGCCCGCGGGCGGGCGCATCTCCATCGGAGCGCAGCGGCACGGCGACGGCGTCAAGGTGGTCGTGCGCGACGAGGGCATCGGCATTGCGCCGGCCGACCTGCACCGCATCTTCGAGCCCTTCGTCCAGGTCAGCCGCGACTCGCTGCCGTCGCAGGGCCTGGGCATCGGGCTGTCGCTGGCGCATTCGCTGGTGAAGATGCACGGCGGCACCATCGAGGCGCACAGCGCCGGCGCGGGACGAGGCACCGAATTCGTGGTCCTGCTGCCGCTGGACGAAGAGACCCGGCCGGCGGCGTCCACGGGCACGGAGGCCGCCGCGGGCGAGGCCTTCCACCAGGACCTCCTGGGCACCGTGCTGGTCGTGGACGACAAGCCCGACAACGTCAGCACCCTCGCGATGCTGCTGGACCTGCCGGACCACCGCGTGCACACCGCGGCGGACGGCGAGGAAGCGGTGCGCCGGGCCGAGATGCTGCGGCCCGACGTGATCCTGATGGACATCGGGCTGCCCGGGATGGACGGCTACCAGGCCTGCGCGGCGATCCGCGCCCAGCCCTGGTCGAGGCGCGCGGTCATCCTCGCGATCACGGGCTGGGGCCAGGAGGAAGATCGCCGCCGCTCGCTGGAAGCGGGGTTCGACGAACACCTGGTCAAGCCCGTGGACAGCGCGGCACTGCTGCGCGCGGTGGAAAGGGCGCGCTCGGCCGGGCGCGCGTGACGGCCAGGACCATGACGGATTCACTGGAACGGCTGCTGCAGGTCCGGATGCCCTACGGCAGATACAAGGGCACGGTGATCGCCGACCTGCCGGGCAACTACCTGAACTGGTTCGCGCGCGAAGGCTTTCCCTCCGGCGAGCTGGGGCGCCTGCTCGCCCTCATGCACGAGATCGACCACAACGGCCTGAAGCACCTGCTCGGGCCGTTGCGTCGAAGCTAGCAGCGCACCTCGACTTCGCCCACGCCTTCGAACGCCACGTGCACGCGGTCGCCCGCACTGGCGGGCAGCATGCCGCACCAGCTGCCGGTGGTGACGACCGTTCCCTCCGGCACGGCGCGCTGCTCGAGGGAAGTGACGTGCCGCAGCCAGATCGGCAGCAGCCAGGCCGGATCGGCCAGCGTGTGGGTGCCGACGAACTCGCGGGCCGGCGCGTCGCCGATCCGCACGCGGCAGGTCTGGCGGTCCCATGCGCGCGGGGCGAACGGGATCCACTCGCCCAGCACCAGCGCGCCGTGCGACTGCTGGTCGGCGAGCTTGAGCAGCGGCGCGGCCTGCTGCGGATCGCGCCAGCGCGAATCGACCAGCTCGATGGAGACGGTCATCGCGTCCACGAGGCCGGGTGCGTCGTCGTGCGCGAGCCTCGCCGCCTCGCCGGGCGTGACGTCGCGCGCGAGCCGCAGCGCGATCTCCGCTTCGACGATGCGCATGTTGAAGTGGCAGCCGCGCGCGTCCGCCGGAGTGGTCCACACCATCGCGGGCGGCAGCGGCGCGTGCGTGAGGGCGCCATCGCGCTTCGGTCCGCCCGATTTCCAGAAGCGGGGCACGCCCGCATCGAACCATTGCAGGTCCTGCGCGACGCGCGCCTGCGCGGCGTAGGCCGCCTCGGGCGTCTGCAGCAGCGGCGCTAGCGGCGCGGCATCCGCGGGGGCGTTGTTCCGGCGTGCCTCGACGAGGGCGCGCGCGACGGTGGAGATGGAGTCGGACATGCGATGGACCAGGGATGAGGAGACCGTAGTCTGCCGTGAATCGGCCGAGTTGCTTTTGCGGCGACGCGAACTCGGCACTCACGCCCGTCGCGGCAACAGCATCATTCGCGTCCTACACCGATATAGGAGGCGGGCCACTCGATGCGTTGGACCCTCGCGGTTTTTACTGCGGGGCGCTTCAACTCACTGGAGGTCAACATGAGAACCCTGTCCGTCTTCATCCCCGTCCTCGCCGTCGCCGCGCTCACCACGGGCTGCGCGGGCATGCGCTCGGAGGGCACTACCACCGCGATGGGCGCCGGCCCGGCGATGGGCTCAGGATCCGCGCGGCAGACCGTGATGTGCCGCGACGGCGCCTGGACGGTCACCACGGCCGAATGCGGGAACCATGGCGGCGTCGAGCGCGCGATGACGCCCCCCGCCAACTAGGCCCGAACCCGCCCGTCGTTTACATCCGCTCGCGAACTTTGCTCGCGAGCCATGCTGCGGCCGCCCTGAAAGGGGACGATCGCGGCATGAACGCGAGACGCATCACGACAGGAGCAGCAGTGCTCGCCATGGCGGGCCTGCTGGGCGGGTGCGCCGTCTACCCGGCCTACCCCGCCTACACGAGCTATCCCAGCGCGCCCGTCGTCTACAACAACGGCGTGCCCGTGGCTCCCGCGACCACCGTGGCCCCCGCGCCCGTCGTCGTGGCGCCGGCACCGGTCTACGTGGCCCCGCCGCCGCCCGTGTACTACGGTCCGGCGTTCTATCCCTCGATCAGCCTGGGATTCTTCGGTCGCTTCGGCGGCCACGGCCACCGCCACTGAATCAGCGCGCCTTCGGCCCGAACAGGATCATCAGGCCGTCGTCCACGACGGCGAGCCTCTCCGGCACGAATCCCATCGTGTCGGCGAGCGCGAGTTCCTTCTCGGTGAACTGGTACAGCACGATGTCGCCGAGGGCATCCCTGGCGGTTCCGGCCAGCACCTTCTGAAGCGCGCCGACCGCGCCCGGCTGCATCCCGGGCAGCTGCACGTCCAGGATCTCGGGCTCGTAGGCACGCACCGTGCGGTCCTTCGCCTCGTAGCGCACGCTGAAGGAAACGTCGACCTCACCGCTCGGAAGCGCGTCGCGCAGCACCGGCCCGCTGGCCTGGGCGGTGAGCCCGGCGCCGAGCCGGTTGCGCGCCGGCAGCAGCAGCAGGCGCGGCGAACCGACCTGCAGCGCGAACAGGTCCTCGATGCCGAACCTGACGGGGAATCGCTCCGACAGCGCGCGATGCAGTTGCGCGGCGGAGACCTTGTGGCGCGGCGTGCCCTCCATCTCCTGCGCGAGCAGGGCGCCGACCGGCAGGAGGGCGAGGGCGCTGAGCATCCATCGGCGGTTCATGCGCCGATTGTGACGCCCGCTCCCCGGGACGTCAGAGAACGACCACCACCAGCAGGGCGACCAGCAGGATCAGGATGATGTCGCGGTCGCTGAGCGCGCCGCCGGCCGGCATGGCGTCGATGCGCTGGGCCAGCGCATGCACTTCCTCGTGCGTCATCGCGTCGACGCGCGCGGTGGCGTTGAGGCCGTCCACGCCCAGCGTGCGCAGGCGGTCCTGGAGCTTGTTGCTCTCCAGGAACTGCTTGACCTTCTCGCGATCACGATCGGCTTGCGTGGTTCCGGACGATTCCAGGACCGCCTCCGGCCCCAGCATCCCGGCGTGCGCGACGGTGGTCTGCAGCGCGAACACGGCGGCCAGGCCGCAGCAGGCCAGGCGGGTGCGATGCGACAGTTTCTTCATTGGATGTCTCTCACCGTAAAAGGGGGAGAACGACTATATCGACTGCCTCTCGCGAATGGGCCCCGCCGGCACGGATGAGTTGGTCCGAGGCTACTCGCCGCCGAGCTTGTCGATCAGCGCGGCCAGCTGCGCCACCTCATCCGCCTTCAGGTCGGTGAGCGGCGGGCGCACCGGGCCGGCGTCGTGCCCGACGATTTTCGCGCCCGCCTTGACGATGCTGACCGCATAGCCGGGCATGCGGTTGCGGATCTCCAGGTAGGGCATGAAGAAGTCCTTCAGCAGCCGGTGCTGGGTGGCCATGTCGTCGTCGCGAACGGCCTCGTAGAACTTCATCGCCGTCTTCGGGATGAAGTTGAAGACCGCGGACGAGTACACCGGCGTGCCCATCGCCTTGTATGCGGCGGCATAGACCTCGGCCGTGGGCAGGCCGCCCAGGTAGCTGAAGCGGTCGCCCATCTTCTGGTAGATCGCGACCATCGCCTCGATGTCGCCGACGCCGTCCTTGAAGCCCACCAGGTTGGGGCAGCGCTCGGCCAGGCGCGCCAGCGTCTCGGGCTTGTAGCGGGACTGCGCGCGGTTGTAGACGATGACGCCGAAGTCGACGCTCCTGCACACCGCCTCGACGTGCGCCGCCAGGCCTTCCTGACCGGCTTCGGTCAGGTAGTGCGGCAGCAGCAGGATGCCGTGCGCGCCGGCCTTCTCGGCGGCTTGCGCGTAGGCGATGGTCTGGCGCGTCGGCCCGCCGGCGCCCGCGATGATGGGCACCGTGCCGCGGCACACGTCGACGGCGGTCTTGATGATCCCGGGATATTCCTCGGGCGTCAGCGAGAAGAACTCGCCGGTGCCGCCGGCCGCGAACAGCGCGCTCGCGCCGTAGGGCGCCAGCCACTCCAGGCGCTTGACATAGCCCGGGCGATGGAAGTTGCCTTGCGCGTCGAAGTCCGTCACGGGGAAGGACAGCAGGCCGGAGCCCATGATGGTCTTGAGTTCTTGGGGCGTGAAGCTCATGAGATTCTTGTGGAAAGGGAGAGGGAACGAGGGGATCAGCGGACCAGGCAGGGCTTCTTGGGATCGAACTTCCAGCCCGGCACCAGGAACTGCATGGCGATGGCGTCGTCGCGCGCGCCCAGGCCGTGCTTCAGGTACAGCTGGTGGGCCTTCTCGAGTTCGGCCATGTCGAGTTCGATGCCCAGGCCCGGCTTCTTTGGCACCTGCACGTAGCCGCCCTCGATGCGCAGCGGCTCCTTCGTGAGGCGCTGGCCGTCCTGCCAGATCCAGTGCGTGTCGATGGCCGTCACCCGGCCCGGCGCCGCCGCGCCCACGTGGGTGAACATGGCCAGCGAGATGTCGAAGTGGTTGTTGGAGTGCGAGCCCCAGGTCAGGCCGAAGGCCTGGCAGGTCTGGGCCACGCGCACCGAGCCGGCCATCGTCCAGAAG
>JAEWBU010000050.1 GCA_023390985.1 Pseudomonadota bacterium | reverse complement strand
GTCCGCGGGCGCCGACGGGCGCATGCCCTGGGGGAATCGTTGGGCCATGAGTTTCAGCGCCGCGTGCATGGGTTCCTCAGTCCAGGCTCACTTTCGCGAAGGCGGCGACTTCCTTCATCTTGCGGATCTCGCGCTCGATCTGCGCGCTGAAGGAATCGGCGGTGGTGCCGGAGGGATACAGGCCCTGGCCCGCCATGCGCGTGCGCACGGCGGGGTCCTTCAGTGCCTCGGCGACGGCCTTCTGGATGCGGTCGACCGTGGCCTTGGGCGTCGCGGCCGGAGCGACCAGGCCGAACCAGGACGGGTCATTGTTGCGGGCGTAGCCCAGCTGGGCGTAGGTCGGCACGTCCGGCAGCACGTCCAGGCGCTGGGGCCAGGAAACCGCCAGGGCCTTCAGCTTGCCGCCCTTCACGTGGGGCAGCGAGGACGCGACCTGGTCGAAGTACACGGCCACCTGGCCACCGAGCACGTCGTTGATCGCCGGACCCGCACCACGGTAGGGGATGTGCACCATGGAGGTGCCCGTGCTGCTCTTGAACAATTCCCCCCACATGTGGCCGATGGTGCCGTTGCCCGGAGTGGCGTACGAGACCTTGCCCGGGTTGGCCTTGAGGTAGCGCACCAGCTCGGCGAAGTCCTTGACCGGCAGCACGTTGGTGTTCACGACCACCACGCCCGGGGCCTTGACGATTTCGGTGACGCCGACGAAGTCCTTGATCGGGTCGTACGGCAGCTTGCGGTAGACGGCGGGGTTGACGCCATGGGTGGACAGGGTCGCGACGCCCAGCGTGAGGCCGTCGGGACGGGCGCGCGCCACTTCGGCCATGCCCACGGAGCCGCCGGCGCCGCTGCGGTTCTCGATGACCACCGGCTGATTGAGGATGCGGCCCAGGGCGTCCTGCAAGGCGCGCGCGGTGATGTCGGTCGCGCCGCCGGGCGGGAAGGGGACGATGATCTTCAGGGGGGCGCCATCTTGGGCGCGGGACATTCCGGGAACGAAAGATGCGGCGGCCATGGCGGCCAGCAGTTGGCGTCGTTGCATTCGGGTACTTCTCTCTAAAAACAGCATGAAGGTTAAAGAAAACAGGACTTTTGGAGAAGCAATGGATGTGCCTGATAACATTCCAGACTGGAATGTTTTCTTTCCGCGCTTGCCGTGACGCCTCGCCGCTTCAGCCCACCCCTGCATCTCCTGCGCGCCTTCTCCACCGTGGCCCGGTTCGGCGGCGTGTCGCGCGCGGCGGAAGCGCTGCACTTGACGCAAAGCGCCGTCAGCAAGCAGGTGAAGGAGCTGGAGGCCTGGGTCGAGGTCCCCTTGTTCGAGCGGCACCGCAAGCGGCTGGCGCTGACGCCGGCGGGCGAGCGGTACGAGAAGGCGGTTCGCGCCGTGCTCGCGCAACTGGAGGCGGCGACACTGGAGCTGGTGACCAGCGGCGACGGCGGTGGCGCGCTGCACCTGTCGACGCTGCCGACCTTCGGCGCCAAGTGGCTGATCCCGCGGCTGCCGCAGTTCCAGCAGCTGCATCCGCAGGTGACGCTGCATTTCGTGCCATACGTGCAGGGCTACGACTTCGGGGCGCCCAAGCTCGATTGCTCCATCCTGTTCGGTGAAGGCCACTGGCCCGGCGCGCATTCGCACTACCTGGCGGGCAACGACGTGGCGCTGATCGCGCCGCGCAGCGCGGTGGCCGACTGGAAGATCGCCTCGGCGGCCGACGTGCCCCGTTACACGCTGCTGCGCCACGTGACCGTGCCGGAGGCCTGGCTGCGCTGGAGCGAACTGCACGGCGTGAGCGGCCTCAACGCGCTGGCCGGCCCGCAGTTCGACCAGTTCCAGACCATGATCCGCGCCGTCATGGCGGGCATGGGGCTGGCGCTCGTGCCGCGCTGCCTGGTGCAGGACGAGATCGCCGCGGGCGTGGTACGCGAGCCGCTGGCATCAGGGGGTTATCGCAGCACGCTCGGCTATTGGTTCTGCTATCCCGAGGGCCGCGAGCACCTCCACACGCTGGCCCGGTTTCGCGAATGGCTGCTCGCCTCGGCCGCCGCGGCCCCGGGCGCGGCGCCGCAGGCTCAGCGCGCGGTGCCGCTCGCGTAGGCCTCGAGGCCGATCGTCGCCACCGTCGCAACGGCCTGCCCCACCTCGTCGCGGAACTCCTCCTCGGCCTGCTGCACCGCCTGCCGGAAGGCCTCGAGCCACAGCAGCCCGGTCGGCGTGAAACGCACGACGCGCGCGCGGGCATCGCGCGGGTCCGGCTCCCGGGTCACGAGCCCCCAGGCGTCGCACTGGTCGACCAGGTCGCCCATGGCCTGCTTGCTCATGCCGGCCTTCTGCGCCAGGTCGGTGAGGCGGGTGCCCTGGCGCTCCAGGTGCCGCGTGATGTGAATGTGGGCGGCACTGACCTGCGCCCGCGCCGCCAGGTTGGACAGCGCCAGCGGGACCTCGACGTTGTGGGCCATCAGGTACAGGACGCGCTCGTCGAACCGCCGCATCGCGTGGCCCAGCAGGCGGCCCAGATGGGTCAGGCGCCAGGCGTCATCTGCTTGCAGGAGCATTCGCCGATGGTAAGGCAAACTGACCAAAAAACGGGTTTACTGCGTTCGACCGGTCGCGTTAGAGTACTGGTCATGCATCCAGCCTGTGAATCGGAACAGCGGGTGCCGGCAAAGCCAACTCATTGATTCACAAGGAGATTTCCATGGATGCACAAGTCAAGGGCAGCAAGGTCGCGGCGGCCGACAATGAGAAGAGCAAGGCGCTCCAGGCGGCGCTGGCCCAGATCGAGAAGCAGTTCGGCAAGGGCACGATCATGCGGCTGGGCGAAGGCGAGAAGATCGAGGACATCCAGGTGGTCTCCACCGGCTCCCTCGGCCTGGACATCGCCCTGGGCGTCGGCGGCCTGCCGCGCGGCCGGGTGGTCGAGATCTACGGCCCGGAATCGTCCGGCAAGACCACCCTCACCCTGCAGGTCATCGCCGAGATGCAGCGCCAGGGCGGCACCTGCGCCTTCGTCGACGCCGAGCACGCGCTGGACGTGCAGTACGCCAGCAAGCTGGGCGTGCAACTCACCGACCTGCTGATCAGCCAGCCAGACACCGGCGAGCAGGCGCTGGAGATCGTCGACAGCCTGGTGCGTTCCGGCGCGGTCGACCTGATCGTGGTCGACTCGGTGGCCGCGCTGGTGCCCAAGGCCGAAATCGAAGGCGAGATGGGCGACTCGCTGCCCGGCCTGCAGGCGCGCCTGATGAGCCAGGCGCTGCGCAAGCTGACCGCCACGATCAAGAAGACCAACTGCATGGTCATCTTCATCAACCAGATCCGCATGAAGATCGGCGTGATGTTCGGCAGCCCCGAAACCACCACCGGCGGCAACGCGCTGAAGTTCTACGCCTCCGTGCGCCTGGACATCCGCCGCACCGGCACCATCAAGAAGGGCGAAGAGGCCATCGGCAACGAGACCAAGGTGAAGGTGGTCAAGAACAAGGTCTCGCCCCCGTTCAAGACGGCGGAATTCGACATCCTGTTCGGCGAGGGCATCAGCCGCGAGGGCGAAGTCATCGACATGGGCGTCACCGCCCGCATCATCGAGAAGTCCGGCGCCTGGTACGCCTACGGTGGCGAGAAGATCGGCCAGGGCCGCGACAACGCCCGCGAGTTCCTGCGCGAGAACCCCGAGCTGGCGCGCGAGATCGAGAACAAGATCCGCGAGTCGCTCAACATCGCGCTGCTGCCGGCCGAGGTCGGCGAAGAGGAGTAACCGGCCCGATGACGCCGCGCCCGCTGTCGCTCAAGGGGCGGGCGCTCCGCCTGCTCGGCATGCGCGAACACTCGCGCGCCGAGCTGGAGCGAAAGCTCGCATCCCACGAGCAGGAACCGGGCGAGCTCCAGCGGGTGCTGGACGACCTGCAGGCCAGGGACTTCATCAGCGACGAGCGGGCGGCCGAGTCGGTGCTGCACCGCCGGTCGGCCCGACTGGGTGCCGGCCGCATCCGCCAGGAACTGCAGGCCAAGGGCATCGCCGCGGAACTCGTGGCGGCTTCGCTGGCCAGCCTCAAGGCGACCGAGCTCGAACGGGCCTGCGAGGTGTGGCGCAAGAAGTTCGGCGAACCGCCGCAGGACGCGGCGCAGCGGGCCAGGCAGGCCCGCTTCCTGATCTCGCGTGGGTTCTCGGGCGAGGTCGTCGCCCGGGTGTTGAGGCTGGACGACTAGCCGGCGGCCAGCCGTTCGCGGGGCTCAAAGCCCCAGCATCAGCTTCAGGTTCTGCACCGCGGCGCCGCTGGCGCCCTTGCCCAGGTTGTCCAGGCGCGCGATCAGCACCGCATGGGCGTAGTCCATGTTGCGGTAGACGCGCAGCTCCATCTTGTTGGTCTCGTTGAGCGCCTGCGGCTCGAGCTTGCCGTCCTCGGTGGGCGCTTCCACCGTCACCCACTCGCTGCCTTCGTAGTGGCGGCTGAGCACCTTCTCCAGGTCGTCCGGCGACGGTTTGCCCGGCAGCGTGTCCAGGTGCAGCGGCAGCTGCACCAGCATGCCCTGGCGGAAGTTGCCCACCGACGGCACGAAGATCGGCCGGCGCGTGAGGCCGGTGTATTTCATGATCTCGGGCAGGTGCTTGTGCTTCAGGCCCAGCGCGTAAACCTCGTAGGCCGGCGCGGTGCCCGCTTCGTACGCCTCGATCATGGTGCGGCCGCCGCCCGAGTAGCCGCTCACCGAGGGCAGCGCCACCGGGTGATCGGGCGGCAGCACGCCGGCGTCGACCAGGGGGCGCAGCAGCGCGATGGCGCCGGTGGAGTAGCAGCCGGGATTGCTCACGCGGCGCGCCTTGATCACGGCCTCGCGCTGCCCGGGCGCGAGCTCGGGAAAGCCGAACACCCAGCCTTCGGCCACGCGGTGCGCGGTGGACGCGTCGATGATGCGCGGCGCCTTGCCCTGCTCGCGCTCGATGGCGTCGACCATGGCCGCGGACTCGCGCGCCGCGTCGTCGTGCAGGCACAGGATGACGAGGTCCACCCCCGCCATCAGCTCGCGCTTGGCGGCGGCGTCCTTGCGCCGCTCGGGCGCGATGCTCACGAGTTCGATCTGCGGCATCTTCTGGAGCCGCTCACGGATCTGCAGACCGGTGGTGCCGGCCTCGCCGTCGATGAAGACCTTGGCCATTGGTTTTTCCTGATGGACACCCGGCGCCACAGCAGGCCGGACGTCAGGTTTGTGCAATGCACCATGATACAGTTCGCGGCTGCACCGCGCAGGCGTGACGCCGCTGCTGCGCTCACGGTGCCTGCACCCTTCACGATCCCCCTCGAGAGAACCCCATGAAGATCCACGAGTACCAAGGCAAGGAGATCTTGCGCAGCTTCGGCGTGCCCGTGCCGCGCGGCATCCCGGCATTCACCGTCCAGGAGGCGGTCGAGGCCGCGCAGAAACTCGGCGGTCCGGTCTGGGTGGTCAAGGCCCAGATCCACGCGGGCGGCCGCGGCAAGGGCGGCGGCGTGAAGGTGGCCAAGAGCATCGAGCAGGTCAAGGAACTGGCCGGCCAGATCCTGGGCATGCAGCTCAAGACCCACCAGACCGGCCCGGAAGGCCAGAAGGTGCGGCGCCTCTACATCGAGGACGGTGCCGACATCCAGAAGGAGTACTACGTCTCCGTCGTCACCGACCGCGCCACGCAGAAGGTCGCGTTCATCGCCTCGAGCGAAGGCGGCATGGACATCGAGGAAGTGGCGCACAGCACGCCCGAGAAGATCAAGAAGGTGTTCGTCGATCCGCTGGTCGGGCTGACGGACGCGCAGGCCAAGGAAATCTCCGATGGCATCGGCATCCCGTCCGGCTCCACCGCGCAGGCGGCCGACGTGTTCAAGAAGCTCTACAAGTGCTACATGGACACCGACGCTTCGCTGGTCGAGATCAACCCGCTCAACCGCGACGGCAAGGGCAACATCGTCGCGCTGGACGCCAAGTTCAACTTCGACTCCAACGCCCTGTTCCGCCATCCGGAGATCGTCGCGCTGCGCGACCTGGATGAAGAGGACCCGGCCGAGATCGAGGCCAGCAAGTTCGACCTGGCCTACATCAGCCTGGACGGCAACATCGGCTGCCTGGTGAACGGCGCCGGCCTCGCGATGGCCACGATGGACACCATCAAGCTGTTCGGCGCCGAGCCGGCCAACTTCCTCGACGTGGGCGGCGGCGCCACCCCGGAGAAGGTGACCGAGGCCTTCAAGATCATGCTGAAGAACCCGAAGGTGAAGGCGATCCTCGTCAACATCTTCGGCGGCATCATGCGCTGCGACACCATCGCCACCGGCGTCATCACCGCCTGCAAGGCCGTGAACCTGAACGTGCCGCTGGTCGTGCGCATGTAGGGCACGAACGAGGAGCTGGGCAAGAAGATGCTGGCCGAGTCGGGCCTGCCCATCATCAGCGCGGACACGATGGCCGAGGCCGCGCAGAAAGTCGTCGCGGCGGTGAAGAAGGCGTAAGGAACGAACATGTCGATCTACATCAACAAGGACACGAAGGTCATCACCCAGGGCATCACGGGCAAGACCGGCCAGTTCCACACCGAGAAGTGCCAGGAATACGCGAACGGCAAGAACTGCTTCGTCGCCGGCGTCAACCCGAAGAAGGCCGGTGAGTCCATCTTCAACATCCCGATCTACGCGTCGGTGAAGGAAGCCGCGCAGCAGACGGGCGCCACGGTCTCCGTGATCTACGTGCCGCCGGCGGGCGCCGCCGCCGCCATCTGGGAAGCGGTGGAAGCCGACCTCGACCTGGCGATCTGCATCACAGAAGGCATTCCCGTGAAGGACATGCTGGAAGTGCGCAGCCGGATGAAGGCCAAGGAAGCCAAGGGCGGCAAGAAGACGCTGCTGCTGGGGCCGAACTGCCCGGGCCTGATCACGCCCGACGAGATCAAGATCGGCATCATGCCGGGCCACATCCACAAGAAGGGCCGCGTCGGCGTGGTCTCGCGCTCCGGCACGCTCACGTATGAAGCGGTGGCGCAGCTCACCGAGCTGGGCATCGGCCAGTCGAGCGCCGTGGGCATCGGCGGCGACCCGATCAACGGCCTGAAGCACCTGGACGTGATGAAGGCGTTCAACGACGACCCCGACA
>JAEWBU010000169.1 GCA_023390985.1 Pseudomonadota bacterium | reverse complement strand
ACCTGGTGTTCGGCACGCTGCACACCTCCAGCGCCGCCAAGACCATCGACCGGATCATCGACGTGTTCCCGGCGGAGGAAAAGGAGATGGTGCGCGCCATGCTGTCCGAATCGCTGCAGGCGGTGATCTCGCAGACGCTGTGCAAGACCAAGGACGGCAGCGGCCGCGTGGCGGCGCACGAGATCATGATCGGCACCTCGGCCATCCGGAACCTGATCCGCGAAGCCAAGGTGGCGCAGATGTATTCGGCCATCCAGACCGGCAGCAACTTCGGCATGCAGACGCTGGACCAGAACCTCACCGACCTGGTCCGCCGCAACGTCATCAGCCCGGCCGAGGCGCGGGCCAAGGCCAAGATTCCCGAGAATTTCCCCGGCTGATCGAACAAGACGAGCAAGAGGAAGGGACCTGAAATGGAACGCGACCAGGCCAGCAAGTTCATCAACGACCTGCTCAAGCTGATGATCAGCCGCAACGGCAGCGACCTGTTCATCACGGGCGACTTCCCGCCCGCGATCAAGGTGGACGGCAAGGTCACCAAGGTGTCGCCGCAGCCGCTGACCGGCCAGCACACGCTGGCGCTGGCGCGTTCGATCATGAACGACAAGCAGGCCGCGGAGTTCGAGCGCACCAAGGAGTGCAACTTCGCGATCTCGCCGCCCGGCGTCGGCCGTTTCCGCGTCAACGCGTTCGTGCAGCAGGGCAAGGGCGGCATGGTCCTGCGCGTGATCCCGCAGAACCTGCCCACCATCGACAAGCTGGGCGTGCCGCAGGTGCTCAAGGAAGTCGTGATGGCCAAGCGCGGCCTGGTGGTGCTGGTGGGCGCCACGGGCTCGGGCAAGTCGACCACGCTGGCGGCCATGATCGACTGGCGCAACGAGAACAGCTACGGCCACATCATCACCATCGAAGACCCGGTGGAATTCGTGCACCCGCACAAGAACTGCGTGATCACGCAGCGCGAGGTGGGCCTGGACACCGACAACTGGGAATCGGCGCTGAAGAACACGCTGCGCCAGGCGCCCGACGTGATCCTGATGGGCGAGATCCGCGACCGCGAAACGATGGAGCACGCCATCGCCTTCGCCGAAACCGGCCACCTTTGCATGGCCACGCTGCACGCCAACAGCGCCAACCAGGCGCTGGACCGCATCATCAACTTCTTCCCCGAGGAGCGCCGCGCCCAGCTGCTGATGGACCTGTCGCTGAACCTGAAGTCGATGGTGTCGCAGCGGCTGGTGCCCAAGCAGGACGGCAAGGGCCGCGCGGCGATGGTGGAGATCATGCTCAACAGCCCGCTGATCAGCGACCTGATCTTCAAGGGCGAGGTCTCCGAGATCAAGGAGATCATGAAGAAGAGCCGCAACCTGGGCATGCAGACCTTCGACCAGGCGCTCTTCGACGCCTACGAGAACAACGTCATCAGCTACGAAGACGCGCTGCGCAACGCCGACTCGGTGAACGACCTGCGGCTGCAGATCAAGCTCAACTCGCAACGCGCCAAGTCGCAGGACCTGTCCTCCGGCACGGAGCACCTGGCGATCGTCTGAGCGCCCCGGTTCACGCCTTTCGAACGACGCCCGCTCGCAGCGGGCGTTTTTCATGGCGCTCCTAGAATCCGGCCTTCGATCAACGAAGGACGACCCGCATGCCGAGCACCAACCCCAAGACCTACGACTCCACTCCCGCGCGCAAGGTGGCCTTCCTGGGCCTGGGCGTGATGGGCTTCCCGATGGCGGGCCATCTCGCGCTGGCCGGGCACGACGTCACGGTCTACAACCGCAGCGCCGCCAAGGCCCAGGCGTGGACGGAAGAGTTCAAGGGCCGCGCCGCGCCCACGCCGCGCGAAGCGGTCGCGGGCTGCGACCTGGTGTTCTGCTGCGTCGGCAACGACGAGGACCTGCGCAGCGTGGTGCTGGGCGACAACGGCGCGTTCGCCGGCATGAAGTCCGGAACGGTCTTCGTGGACCACACCACGGCTTCGGCCAACGTCGCGCGCGAGCTGTCCGCCGTGGCCAAGGGCAAGGGCCTGGAGTTCGTGGACGCACCGGTGTCCGGCGGCCAGGCGGGCGCGCAGAACGGCCTGCTCACCGTGATATGCGGCGGCGAGAACGCCGCGTTCGATGCGGCCAAGCCGGTGGCGATGGCGTTCTCGCGCGCCTTCACCCTGCTGGGGCCGAGCGGCGCGGGCCAGCTCGCGAAGATGGTCAACCAGATCTGCATCGCGGGCCTGGTGCAGGGCCTGTCGGAAGGCATCGCGTTCGGCATGCGCGCGGGCTTGAACATGGCGCAGGTGCTCGAAGTCATCGGCAAGGGCGCCGCCCAGAGCTGGCAGATGGACAACCGCGGCAAGACCATGATCGCCGACAAGTTCGATTTCGGCTTCGCGGTGGACTGGATGCGCAAGGACCTGGGCATCGCGCTCGAGGAGGCCAAGCGTAACGGCGCGCGGCTGCCGGTCACGGCGCTGGTGGACCAGTTCTACGCGGACGTGCAGGAGCAAGGCGGGAGTCGCTGGGACACGTCGTCGCTGATCAAACGGATCAAGTGAAATGAACAAGGGCCGCGGATGCGGCCCTTGTTGCGTGAGGTCGTCTCGGGCTCAGTCGAGCCGGATGATCAGCACGCGGTGGTTGAAGGCGTCGGAGACGAACAGTCTTTTGCCGTGCAGGAATACACCGCGGGAATACTTGATCACGGATTCGGAGGGCGCCGCATCCTCGGTCCCGTCCCCGTCCACATCGTTGGGCGTGCCATGGTTGAAGTCCTTCTGCCCGATGACGCGATCGGGGGGCGTACCCGACTCGGTCGGGACGTTGTTCCAGATCAATACGCGGCTATTGCCATCGGAGACTGCGAGCCGTCGACCATCCGAGTGGAGTTCCAGGGGGAACTTCAACGTGACTGCAGAGGGAGCGCTGTCTTCGGTTCCGTCCCCATTGGAATCGTTCGGCCCGTTGACGGTCATCGAGGTCTGACCCAGGACGACATCGGCCGGCTTGAAGTTCTGCGAGCTGTCAAGCGGCATCTGGTTCCAGATCAGGACACGATGGTTGTCCGAGTCGGCGACGATCAGCCGATGACCGTCGCTCCAGAGTCCGAACGGACCCGCGAGGGTGTTTGCGGCGGGCCCCGAAGCATTGTTCTCGCCGCAATGAACGAAGTCCGGTTGCCCCAGGACCACGTCCGCGGGCTGCGCATGCGTCTGCGGGACACTGTTCCAGACCAGCACGCGGTGGTGATCGCTGTCGGCGACGATCAGCTTGCCATTAGGCGTGAGTACGGCCGAATGGGGGTTGTCGAGGCCGGCTTGAGTGCACCCCAGGCCGGCCGTGGCCGTGAGGCTGGACTGACCGACGACGACTGCCGCGGGCTGGCCGTCGTTCGCTGGAATCGACGAATAGATCACAACGCGGTTGCCCCCCGCGACCGCCATCTTTCCGTTCGCGATGGAAACGGATAGGGGGGTGCTGAGGTCGGTGGCCGAGGTGACGCTGGCCGCAGGCGCAGTGAGACTCTGCTTTCCAACAACGAAGTCCGCGGGTGCGTTGTTCGATTCCGGCACCTTGCGGAAGCCGAGGACCCGGTTGTTGAATGTGTCGGCAACGAACAGGGTGCCGTCATCGGCCATGGCCACATTCCCAAGAGGTGAGTTCAACGTGTTGGCCGAAACCGGGCCGCCTTGATTGGGCTGGTTGGCGTGGAACGAGGCTTGCCCGATGACGGTGAAGGGCGGGATGTAGGGCTCGCCTGCTTTCCCGCCGCAAGCGGCGAGGATCGCCGCCAGGACGACGGTCGCTACCTCGCGCAGTCGGGGAATTCTGATCATGGACATGGACTCCTCGGGTCGTTGGGGGAGCGCCGAGGTTTCCATGCGCAGGGTGAAGGTCGAAGCTCTTAGGTCATTGGAGTGCCGACAAGGGGCTGGCGAAAAGAAAAGGGCCGCGATCGCGGCCCTGTACTTGCGTGACGCGCGCGCTCAGCGCTGCGCCTGCGGCGCGATGCGACGCAGGTCTTCCTCGCTGATCATCTCGAACACGCGCACCACGCGCTGCACGCCGCCGACGCCGCGGGCGATCGCGGTGGCGCGGTCGGCTTCGCGCTGCGTCACCAGGCCCATCAGGTAGGTGGTGCCACGCTCGGTCACGACGCGGAAGGCGCTGGCGGTCAGCAGCTTGTCGTCGACCAGCGAGGCCCTCACCTTGCCGGTGGTCAGCGTGTCGGCCGAGCGCTGCGTGAGCGAGGAATTGCCCATCACGGCCAGGTCGTTGACGACGCCCCTGACGTTCTCCACGCCGGCGACCACCTTCTCGGCGTTCTGCTTGTCGGCCTCGGACGCCACCTCGCCGGTCAGCAGCACCTGGCGGTTGTAGCTGTTCACGTTGATGTGGCCGCGTTCGCCGATCGCCTCGCGCAGGCGAGAGGCGGCGCGCAGCTCGATGCCTTCGTCCTCGAGCTGGGCGCCCGAGGTGCGGCGGTCGATCGCGACCATCGTGCCGACGGCGGCGCCGCCGAGCACCAGCGGTGCGCAGGCGGACAGCGTGCCGGCGAGGGCGAGGACGGACAGCGATGCGGCGGCGAAGCGATGAAGGCGGATCGTCATGCGGTGGGTTCCTGGTCTCCGAGCAGTTGGGCATCCACGCCGTCGCAGAGGCAGTGGATGGCGAGGATGTGCACTTCCTGGATGCGGGCGGTGCGCTCGTGCGGCACGCAGATGTGCACGTCGGTCTCGCGCAGCATCGCGCCGATCTTGCCGCCGCCGCGGCCGGTGAGGGCGATGACGGTCATCTCGCGCTCGTGCGCCGCCTCGATGGCCGCGATCACGTTGGCGGAGTTGCCGCTGGTGGACAGCGCCAGCAGCACGTCGCCCGCCTGACCGAGCGCGCGCACCTGCTTGGAGAAGATGCGGTTGTAGTCGTAGTCGTTGGCGATGGCCGTGAGGATGGAGCTGTCGGTGGTCAGCGCGATGGCCGCCAGTTCGGGGCGCTCGCGCTCGAATCGGCCGACGAATTCGGCCGAGAAGTGCTGCGCGTCGGCGGCCGATCCGCCGTTGCCGCAGGCCAGCACCTTGCCGCCGCTGGTGACGCAAGCGAGCACCGCCTGCACGGCGGCCGCGATCGGCTTGCTCAGCGTCTGCGCCGCCTGGTATTTCAGGTCGGCGCTGTCGATGAAGTGTTGCTGGATACGCTGTTCGAGCATGGGCGGGGATGATACCTGCTGGGT
>JAEWBU010000135.1 GCA_023390985.1 Pseudomonadota bacterium | reverse complement strand
GGGCGCCGGCCGGCGCGACCGGCCGCGGCCGCGCACATCCTGGTCGCCGACGACGATCCCGACATGCGGCGCTACCAGCGCCGCGTCCTCCGCATGCACCACCACGTGGAGGTCTTCTCGGGGGCCGGCGCGGCGCTTGAGGCGGCGCGATCGATGGTGCCCGACCTCGTCCTCGTCGATGCCCAGCTGCCCGGGCTGGACGGGGCCGCCTTCTCGCGGGCGCTGCGCGCCGACGAGCGGACCCTCAGGGTGCCGGTCATCCAGCTCGCCGTGCCGGACGGCCACGCGGCCTCGGCGGACAGGGGCGCCGAGGAGAGCCTGGTGAAGCCTTTCACGGCACAGGAACTCCTGGCCCGTGTCGCGGCGCGCTTGGAACTCGCGCGGCTGCAGCGCGAGGCCGTGGCCCGCGAAGAAGAACTGAGCGCGACGTCGCGGGAGGTGGAGGCCATGAAGCGGCTGCAGGACTTCTCCGCGCGGATGCTCGCCGCGGACGGGCTGCAGCTGCTACTGGAGGAGGTGCTGGACGCCACCATGGCGCTGCATCGGGCGGATTTCGGCGTGGTGCAGCAGGTCGAACCGGACAGCGGGGACCTTGTGATCGTCGCCCATCGCAACCTGCCGGAAGCCTTCGTCGCGCACTTTGCGCGCGTGCATGGAGGAAGCGCCCCCTGCGCCCGCGCCATCGCGGGGCGCGAACGCGTGGTGGGCGAGGACGTGCTGGCGGATCCGCTCTTCGCGCCGCATCGGCCCGTCGCCGTGGCGGCCGGCGTCCGCGCGGTGCAGTCCACGCCGCTGGTCAGTCGCAAGGGCGAGGTGCTGGGCGTGGTGTCGACGCTGTTCCGCCGGCCCCATCGCTTCAGCGGCACGGTGCTGCGCTTCACGGACCTGTACGTGCACCATGCCGCGAACCTGGTCGAACGCAACCGCGCCGAGGCCGCGCTGCTCGCCAGCCAGGAGCGGTTCCGGCGCTACTTCGACCTCGGCCTGATCGGCATGGCGCTCACTTCGCCCACCAAGGGCTGCCTCGAGGCGAACGACGAGCTGTGCCGCATCGTCGGCTACTCGCGCGAGGAGCTGATGCAGGTGCCTTGGCCGCAGCTGACGCACCCCGACGACGTGGCGGCCGACGTGGCGCACTTCGAAAAGGTGATGGCCGGCGAGCAGGAGGGCTACGTCATCGAGAAGCGCTTCATCCGCAAGGACGGGCGGGCGGTCTGGTGCACCATGGCCGTGCAGTGCGTTCGCGCCGCAGACGGGTCGGTGGAGTTCTTCGTCGCGCTGGTGCAGGACATGACCGAGCGGCTGCAGACCGAGGACGCCCTGCGGCGCGCGCGCGAGCAGCTGACGCATGTCTCCCGGGTGGCCGCGATGGGGGAACTGGTGGCTTCGATCGCGCACGAGATCAACCAGCCGCTGGTGGCGATCGTCGCCGGCGGCCACGCCGCGGAGCGCTGGCTGGCCGCACGGCCGCCCCACCACGGCGAGGCAGTGGCGGCGACGCGGCGCATCGTGGCCGACGCGCATCGTGCCAGCGACGTGATCGCCGGCATCCGGCGCTTCCTGCGTCGCTCGGAGCCGCAGCGCGCGCCGGTGGACCTGCACGCACGCGTGAGCGAGGTGGCGCGGATGCTGGAGCCGGAGGCGCGCGCGCGCCGGGTGCGGGTGCAGGTCGAACCGAGACGCGGCCAAGCGATCGTCGTCACCGGCGATGCGGTGCAGTTGCAGCAGGTGATCCTGAACCTGGCCATGAACGGCTTCGACGCCATGGCCGCGGTGGCCGAGGAGAAGCGCTGCCTGCGGATCGCGGTCGGGGCCGAGGGCCGCGAGGGGGTGCGCGTCGACGTGTCCGATGCCGGGCACGGCGTGGCGCCGCTGGAGCGCGACCGCATCTTCGATGCCTTCCACACCACCAAGCCGACCGGGATGGGGCTGGGGCTGGCGATCAGCCGCTCGATCGTCGAGTCACATGGTGGCCGCCTGTGGTGCACGCCGAACGCCGGCGGGGGCGAGACTTTCAGTTTCGTGCTGCCGGCATGATGGACGGCGAGCGGCCAGCAGGAATGCGGGACGCTGCACGCGCTCGCCAGCGGGGGTCGTGCTTTCTCACGCCTCCTGCAACTGCGGCTCGGGCGCCAGCGCGACCTCCAGCGCGTCGTCCACCGTCTCCAGCCACACGAAGGTGAGCCCGGAGCGCGCATCGGCCGGGATGTCCTGGAGGTCACGCCGGTTGCGCGCCGGCAACATCACGGTTTTGATGCCGGCACGCTGCGCGGCCAGCACCTTCTCCTTGACCCCGCCGATGGGCAGCGCCAGCCCGCGCAGGCTGATCTCTCCCGTCATCGCGACGTCCGCCCGGGCGGGTCTGCACGTGAGCAGCGAGGTCAGCGCCACGCACATCGCGATGCCCGCGCTCGGCCCGTCCTTCGGCGTCGCGCCGGCCGGCACGTGGATGTGGATGTCGGTCTGGCCGAACGCATCGGGCGCGATGCCGAGCATGTCCGCGCGCGCCTTGACCAGCGTCAGTGCCGTCTGCGCGCTCTCCTTCATCACGTCGCCGAGCTGGCCGGTGAGGATCAGGCGGTTGCTGCCCGGCGTCTGGGCGGCCTCGATGAACAGGATGTCGCCGCCCGCCGGCGTCCAGGCCAGGCCGGTCGCCACGCCGGGGACGCCGGCGCGCATCTTCAGCTCGGGCTCGAAGCGCCGGGGCCCCAACGTCGCTTCCAGGTCCGGCGCATCGACGGTCACCTTTTCCGCCTGGCCCTCGGCGATGCGCAGCGCCGCGTTGCGCAGCACGTTGCCGATCTCGCGCTCCAGGTTCCGCACCCCGGCTTCCCGCGTGTAGCCCTCGATGATGGCCAGCAGCGCGTCGTCGCTGATCGTGCATTGCCCGGCCTCAAGGCCCGTTGCTTCCAGCTGGCGCCGCAACAGGTAGCGGCGTGCGATCTCCAGCTTCTCGCGCGTGGTGTACCCGGGCAGCTGCACCACCTCCATGCGGTCGCGCAGCGGCCCCGGGATGGTGTCGAGCACGTTGGCCGTGCACACGAACATCACGCCGGACAGGTCGAAGGGAACGCCGAGATAGGCGTCGCGGAAGGTGGCGTTCTGCTCCGGGTCCAGCACCTCGAGCAGCGCCGCCGCCGGGTCGCCGTGGAAGCCGCCCGCGCCCAGCTTGTCGATCTCGTCGAGCATCATCACGCAGTTCCGCGTGCCCGCCTTGCGGATGCCCTGGATGATGTTGCCGGGCATGGCGCCGACATACGTGCGGCGGTGTCCGCGGATCTCGGACTCGTCGTGCACGCCGCCCAGGCTGACGCGAACGAACTTGCGGCTGGTGGCCTTCGCGATGCTCTGCCCGAGCGAGGTCTTGCCCACCCCGGGCGGCCCCACGAAGCACAGGATGGGGCTGCGCCCGGAAGGATTGAGCTTGCGCACCGCGAGGTATTCGAGGATGCGCTTCTTGATCTTCTCCAGGCCGAAATGGTCCTCGTCCAGGATGCGCCGGGCCTCGCCGAGGTCGACCTGCGGCTCGGGTCCGGACTTCCAGGGCAGATCGACCAGCGTGTCCAGGTAGGTGCGGATGATCGAGGCCTCGCCGGCCGCCTCGGGCATGCGCTGCAGCCGCTTGAGCTCCTTGCGCGCGGCCTCGTCCACGTCTGGTGGCATGCCCGCGTCGGCGATCGCACGCTCCAGTTCCTGGATCTCCGCCGCGTTCTCGTCGTCGCCTTCGCCCAGCTCCTTCTGGATTGTGCGCATCTGTTCGCGTAGCAGGTGCTTGCGGTTGACGTCGCCGATGGACTCGCGCGTGCGCTCGCTCACCTCGCGCTGGATCTTCAGCACCTCGATGCGGCGCGCCAGCTGTTCCAGCAGCCGCTCCAGCCGCAGCTTCAGGTCGAAGGTTTCCAGCAGGGCCTGCTTGTCCGTCTCGGGGATGTCCAGCACGCTGGCCACCACGTCGGCGATCTGTCCGGGTTCTTCCAGGCCCTGGATGCCGGCCACCGTTTCCATCGGCACCTGCGGCAGCAATTGGAGTGCCCGCAGCGCCTGATGCTTCAAGGCCTGCGCGCGTCCCTGAATCTCGGCGTCGGACGTCCCGGCCTCCTCGACGTATTGCACGCGCGCCACCAGGAAGGGATAGCCGTCCAGGAACTGCAGCGCGCGAAAGCGCCGCAGTCCCTTGACGATGGCATGGTGAACGCCCTCGGGCGTGGTGACGTAGCGCAGCACCGCGCCGCTGGTGCCCACCCAGTGCACGTCCTCGGGCGAGGGATCCTCGACCTCGGGCTTGTTCTGCAGCAGGACGCCGACCGGCCGCTCCAGCCGCACCGCCTCCTGGGCCGCCGCCTGCGAGCGCGCGCGGCCGATCGCCAGCGGCTGCAGCGTGCCCGGGAACAGCACGATGTTGCGCACCGGCAGGACGATGAGCGCGTCCTCCGGGATCATGCGCGGCGCTTCGCTCATCGGAAAACCTCCGCGCTACGCGCTGCGGTGCCATGAGCCTTCGGAGCGGCCGTGGGGCTCATGTGCCCCCCACCTTGCGCAGCCGCAGGATCAGGCAGCCCTGCTCCACTTCGGGCGGCTCGAGCGCCAGGTCGCGCGAGGGCAGGGGGATCCGCCGCTCGAAGACGCCGTAAGGGATCTCCAGCCGCCGCACCGACAGGCCGGGCACCAGCGGCACCGGGCGCGTTCCGCGCACGACGACGGCGCCGGGCTCGCCGACCACCTGCACGCGTTCGGGGCTGACGCCCGGCATGGCGACCACGAGGACGATCTCGCGCTCGTTCTCGAACAGGTCCACCGGCGGTTCCCAGACCACCTGGGCCTGCTGCACCGCCGCGGGACGGAAGAACTGGCGGTGCAGGCGCTCGGCCTGGTCCATCAGCTCGCAGGCCTGCGCCCACATCCAGCCGCTGGCATCCCTTTCGCGCGCCATGGTGCGGAACTCAGGAGGCTGCCGCGGCGACGTGCATGATCCCGGCGCGCAGGGAAGCCTCGTCGTGCCCGCCCTCGTGGAGCACGCCGTTGATGAAGAAGGCCGGCGTCCCCTTCACGCCGCTCAGCAGCCCGCCCTTCATGTCGTTGCGGATCCTGGGCAGGAACGCGTGCGCCGAGACGTCGGCGGCGAACTGCTTCACGTCGAGGTGCAGGGCCGTGGCGTACCTCACCAGGTCCGCGGGCGCCAGCGCGTCCTGGTGTTCGAAGAGCACGTCGTGCATCCGCCAGAAACGGCCCTGGGCGCCCGCCGCTTCCGCGGCCTCGGCCGCGAGCTCCGCGTGCGGGTGCACCTCGACCAGCGGGAACTGGCGGAAGACGACGGCTAGCATGTCCGGCATCTCCCGCTCCAGCTTCTTCAGCACGGCGTAGGCGGCACCGCAGTACGGGCACTCGAAATCGCCGTACTCGACCAGCACGGCCGGCGCGTCCGGTGAACCGCGCAGATGGTCGAGCTCGCTGATGGGAACGGTCAGTGTGTTCATGGACCGAAGTTAGCCGCGCACCGCAGGCGTGTTTTTCGGCTTCCTGCTGTCCATGGCGGCGGGCGGCTGCGACCTGGCGCCGCGGCCCCGGTAGGACCTACTCGCGCCGGCCCGGCTGCGGCCCCGGGGAGCACGATGACGGTTTGCGCCGGGCTGGCCGCACACTGCCGGAGCCCGGGAAAAGGAGTCTTCATGTCCGCCACCGTCGAGTCGCCCGCCGCGACGAACCAGGCTGCCGAGCCCCGGAGCCCCGAGCAGCGCCTGCTGTTCCAGCCCATCAAGGTCGGACGCTTCCAGTTGCCGCACCGGATCGTCATGGCCCCCTTGACCCGGTCGCGCGCACGCCAGCCGGGAAACGTGCCGTCGCCGCTGAACGCCTGCTACTACCAGCAGCGCGCCTCGGCCGCGCTGATCGTGTCCGAAGCGACGCAGATCTCGATGCAGGGGCAGGGCTACGCCTGGACCCCTGGCATCCACAGCCGTGAGCAAGTGGAGGGCTGGCGCCTGGTCACCGACGCGGTGCATGAAGCCGGCGGCCGCATCGTCCTGCAGATGTGGCACGTGGGCCGGATTTCCCATCCCTCGCTACAGCCTGATTGCATGCCGCCGGTCGCGCCCTTTCCCATCCGGCCCGAGGGGATGGCCTTCATCGAGAACGACAGGGGCGAAGGCGAGCTGGTGCCCTTCGAAACGCCGCGCGCGCTGCAGCTCGAGGAAATGCCCTACCTCGTGCGCCAGTACGAGCGCGCGGCGCGCAACGCGATCAAGGCGGGTTTCGACGGCGTCGAGGTCCACGGCGCCAATGGCTACCTGCTCGACCAGTTCCTGTGCACCGGGACCAACCACCGGACCGACGCATACGGTGGACCGGTGGAGAACCGCGCGCGGCTTCTGCTGGAAGTCGTCGACGCGGTAACGGACGTCTGGGGCGCCGATGCGGTCGGGGTACGCCTGTCGCCGATGGCGACGGCCAACGACATCCGCGACGACGATCCCCTGACCACCTTCACCTATGCCACACGCGAGCTGGACGCACGCAAGCTGGCTTACCTGCACGTGGTCAACCCGGCCATGGCCTCGCTGGAGAGCGGGACGCCCCGCAGTACAGCGGCCATGCAGATGCTGCAGCGCATCCGCGAGGGCTGGCACGGACCGCTGATGCTCGCGGGCGGCTTCGACGCCGAAACGGCCGAAGAATGGCTGAGGGACGGCCGGGCCGACCTCATCGCCATCGGCCGCAAGTACATCGCCAACCCCGACCTTCCGGAGCGGCTGCGCGTGCACGCGCCCTTGAATGCGGACGACAGGACCACCTACTACGGCGGCGGCGAGAAGGGCTACACCGACTACCCCAGCCTGGCACAGGAGCGCGGCCAGGCGCCCAGGGCGTGCGTGGACGAGAGCTGGCGCTAGGCTCACCCGGGCGCGGTCAGGACCGGGGGCCGCCCGGCGGCTTCAGATCAGCAGGTCGAACAGGGCGAACGCCCTGTCCCACTCCGCCGTGCCGGGATTCCTGAGGTCCGGGTCGACGATCTTGAAGCTGCGGGCCAGCGCCACCGTCAGCCCGCCGGCGAGATCGGGCAGGCCGGCGGTGACCTCGTCGCTGAAGGCGAGCTCGAGCGGCGGCAGCTTCGCGAGCTGGTCGAGGA
>JAEWBU010000038.1 GCA_023390985.1 Pseudomonadota bacterium | reverse complement strand
CCGGACAGGTGGCGCGTGTAGTTCTCGATGCCCTTGCAGTGGCCGACCTCGCTGAGCATCTCCAGGTCGAAGCGGGTGCGCTGCTCCAGGCGTTGCGCCTCGACCAGCTTGCCCATGTCCACCAGCTCCTTCAGGCGCTGATCGAGCTCGAGCTTGATCGACTCCACCGCCGACACCACCTTCTCGCGCGGCGTCACGTAGTGGCTGGAGGGATAGATCGTGAAGCGCGGCACCTTCTGCCGAACGCGCCCGGTGAGCGGATCGAACAGCTGCAGCGACTCGATCTCGTCGTCGAACAGCTCCAGCCGCACCGCCAGCTCGCTGTGCTCGGCCGGGAACACGTCGATGGTGTCGCCGCGCACGCGGAAGGTGCCGCGCGAGAAGTCCTGCTCGTTGCGGTTGTACTGCATGCGGATCAGCTGGCCGATGATGTCGCGCTGGCCGATCTTGTCGCCCACCCGGCAGATGAACCGCATCTGCGTGTAGTCCTCCGGGGCGCCGATGCCGTAGATGGCGCTCACGGTCGCGACGATGACCGTGTCGCGCCGCTCCAGCACGCTCTTGGTGGCCGACAGCCGCATCTGCTCGATGTGCTCGTTGATCGAGCTGTCCTTCTCGATGAACAGGTCGCGCTGCGGGACGTAGGCTTCCGGCTGGTAGTAGTCGTAGTAGCTGACGAAGTACTCGATGGCGTTCTTCGGGAAGAACTCGCGGAACTCCGAGTACAGCTGCGCGGCCAGCGTCTTGTTCGGCGCGAACACGATGGCCGGCCGCCCCAGGCGGGCGATCACGTTGGCCATGGTGTAGGTCTTGCCCGAGCCCGTCACGCCCAGCAGGGTCTGGAACACCTCGCCGTCCTCCACGCCCTCGACCAGCTTCTCGATCGCCTGGGGCTGGTCGCCCGAAGGCGGGTACGGCTGGAACAGTTCGAAGGGCGAACCGGGGAAGGTGACGAACTTTCCTTCCTTCTGGATTTCCGGTTCGGCGGAGGCGACGTCTGGCATGGGGTCCTGCTGAGTTGGCGCTGGTGCGCGCGCTTAAAATCGGGGCAGCCGGACAGCGTACAGCATGCTCCGGCGGCGCCGCAGCACACTCCCCCGCACCCCCGACACCTTCCAGAGGATCTCCCGCAATGTCTTTGTTCAAGTCCGTCGAAATGGCCCCGCGCGACCCCATCCTGGGTCTCAACGAGCAGTTCAACGCCGACGCCAACCCGCAGAAAGTGAACCTGGGGGTCGGCGTGTACTACGACGACAGCGGCAAGCTCCCCCTGCTGCAGTGCGTGCAGCAGGCGGAAAAGCAGATGATGGAAGCGCCGAAGGCGCGCGGCTATTTGCCCATCGACGGCATCGCCGCGTACGACCAGGCCGTCAAGAGCCTGGTATTTGGGGCCGAAAGCGAGCCCGTCAAGAGCGGCCGCGTGGCCACCGTCCAGGCCCTGGGCGGCACCGGCGGCCTGAAGATCGGCGCCGACTTCCTGCGAAAGGTCAATCCCAACGCCAAGGTGCTGATCAGCGACCCGAGCTGGGAGAACCACCGCGCCCTGTTCAGCCAGGCCGGCTTCACGGTCGGAACCTACCCGTACTACAACGCGGCCCGCCGCGGCGTCGACTTCGACGGCATGCTCACCGCGCTCAACATGGCGCCCGAAGGCACCGTCGTCGTCCTGCACGCCTGCTGCCACAACCCGACCGGCTACGACATCACGGCCGAGCAGTGGGACAAGGTGATCGCCGCCTGCAAGGCGAAGAAGCTGGTGCCCTTCCTCGACATGGCCTACCAGGGCTTCGGCGCCGGCATCGCCGAGGACGGCGCGGTCATCGGCAAGTTCGTCCAGTCCGGCCAGGACTTCTTCGTCTCCACCTCGTTCTCCAAGAGCTTCAGCCTCTACGGCGAGCGCGTGGGCGCCCTGTCGGTGCTGTGCAGCGACAAGGAAGAAGCGTCGCGCGTGCTGAGCCAGCTGAAGATCATGATTCGCACCAACTACAGCAACCCGCCGACGCACGGCGCGGCCGTGGTGACGGCCGTGCTCAGCGACCCGTCGCTGCGTGCGCTGTGGGAGAAGGAACTCGGCGAGATGCGCCTGCGCATCAAGCAGATGCGCCTGGCGCTGGTGGAGAAGCTCAAGACCGCGGGCGTGAAGGAAGACATGGGCTTCATCACTACCCAGATCGGCATGTTCAGCTACTCGGGCCTCAGCAAGGACCAGATGGTCCGCCTGCGCAACGAGTTCGGCGTGTACGGCACCGACACCGGCCGCATGTGCGTAGCCGCGCTGAACAGCAAGAACATCGACTACGTCTGCCAGTCGATCGCCAAGGTCCTGTAACCGGCGGGCGTTCAGCCCCAGATGATCGATCGCATCGCGATCGATCCGCCCTGAAAGCCCTCGTTGACGAATCGCACCGGCTCGCCCTCGTGGGCGGCGCCGGCGGCGTGCAGCAGCGGCAGGTAGTGCTCGTAGCTCGGGTGCGCCAGCCGCGCCATCTCTCCCCATGACTGGAACCGCGCCAGCTCGTCGACCTGGCCGGCTCGCACGTGCTCGGCCACCTTCGCGTCGAAGGCCACCGTCCAGTCGTAGGCCTGGTTAGAGGGCAATTCGCGACGCATCGTGCGCAGGTTGTGGACGGTGTTGCCGGTGCCTACGACCAGCACGCCCCAGTCGCGCAAGGTGCGCAGGCGCCGGCCCAGGGCCAGGTGCTCTTCCGGCGGCCGGTCCCAGTCCAGGCTGAGCTGCACGACGGGGATCTGCGCAGCCGGGAACATGGGCTTGAGCACGGACCAGCTGCCGTGGTCCAGGCCCCATTCGCCTTCGTCCACGCCGGCGCCGATCAGCCCGGCGATCTCGCGCGCGGCCGCCGGCGCGCCCGGCACCGGGTACTGCTGGTCGAACAGCTCCTGCGGGAAGCCGCCGAAGTCGTGGATCGTCTTGGGCCTGTCCATGCCCGTGAGCCACCAGCCACGCGTCAACCAGTGCGCGGACACACAAAGGATCAGTTGCGGCACCGGCCAGTGGCCGCCGGCGCCGAACTCGCGCCCCAGCGCCTGCCAGCCGCGGCGCCAGCCGTTGTCCTCGATGGCGTTCATCGGGCTGCCGTGGCCGATGAACAAAGCCGGCAGACGCGTGCCAGGGCGCAGCGTCCGGAAGGTCGACGAGGGGTCCGGAAGGGGCGAAGTCATGCGTTCTTGGTTGACAGGAAGTAGGAAAGAAATCCCGCACATCGTGCACTGCAAAACGGCGAAACTACCGCTGGTCGGATGCCGCTTTCCGCAAAGGGCCTAGGCCTTTCACGGATGAGCGCTGCGCCGGCAGGACTGCTATATTGCATTGCACCAATCCCCGGGGCCCACAGCATGCTCTACCAGATTTACGAAGCCCAACGTTCGCTGATGGAACCCTTCGCCGACTTCGCGCAGGCGGCGGCAAAACTCTACAGCAACCCCCTCACCCTTTTCGGCCAGAACCCGTTCGCGCAACGCGCCTCGGCGGCGTACGAACTCGCGTACCGGCTGTGGAAGGACTACGAGAAGCCCGAATTCGACATCAAGACGGTGAAGGTCGACGGCGTCGACGTGGTCATCCACGAGGGCGTAGAGATCGACAAGCCCTTCTGCGAGCTGCGCCGATTCAAGCGCTTCTCCGATGACCCGGCCACGCTGGACAAGATGAAGTCGCAGCCCACCGTGCTGGTGGTGGCGCCGCTGTCGGGCCACTACGCGACGCTGCTGCGCGACACGGTGCGCAGCCTGCTGGCCGACCACAAGGTCTACATCACCGACTGGAAGAACGCCCGCACCGTGCCGATGGAACAGGGCGAGTTCCACCTGGACGACTACGTCCACTACGTCCAGGACTTCATCCGCCACCTGCAAGGCACTTACGGCAACTGCCACGTCATCAGCGTCTGCCAGCCCACCGTGCCGGTGCTGGCCGCCGTGTCGCTCATGGCCTCGCGCGGCGAAACGACGCCGCTGACCATGACCATGATGGGCGGCCCGATCGACGCTCGCAAGTCGCCCACCGCGGTGAACAACCTGGCGATGAACAAGAGCTACGAATGGTTCGAGAACAACGTGATCTACCGCGTTCCGACCAGCTTCCCGGGCGCGGGCCGCCGCGTGTACCCGGGCTTCCTGCAGCACAGCGGCTTCGTGGCGATGAACCCGGACCGCCATCTGTCCAGCCATTACGACTATTTCAAGCACCTGGTGGCCGGCGACGACGACAAGGCCGAGTCGCACCGCCAGTTCTACGACGAGTACAACGCCGTGCTCGACATGGACGCCGATTACTACCTGGAGACCATCCGCACCGTGTTCCAGGATTTCGCGCTGGTCAACGGCACCTGGGACGTCATCAGCGAGGACGGCGACCTCGAGCGCGTCAGGCCCGAGGACATCACCACCACCGCGCACCTGACCATCGAAGGCGAGCTGGACGACATCTCCGGCGCGGGCCAGACCGAGGCCGCCCACGAACTCTGCTTCAACGTGCCCAAGTCGCGCCAGAAGCACATCGAGGTGAAGGGTGCCGGCCACTACGGCATCTTCTCCGGCCGCAAGTGGCGCGAACTGGTGTACCCCGAGGTGCGCGACTTCATCGCCCGCTTCAACGACGGCCCGCAGGTCCCCAACGCCCAGCGCACCGCACCGGCCAAGGTGTCGGCGCGCAGGAAAGCGGTCGAGCCGGCGGCATGAACGAGCTTGCGGCGCGGCTGCACGCCGCGCTGCCGCAGACGCAGTGCACGCGCTGCGGCTATCCCGATTGCGAGTCCTACGCCCGGGCCATGGCTGGGGGCGAAGCGGAGATCAACCAATGCCCGCCGGGCGGCGAGGAAGGCATCGCGCGACTGGCCGCCCTCGCCAGCCGCCCCTCCATTCCGCTGAATCCCGCCAACGGCGCCGAAGGCCCGCGCACGATCGCCGTGATCGACGAGGCCTGGTGCATCGGCTGCACGCTCTGCCTGAAGGTCTGCCCCACCGACGCCATCCTGGGTGTCAACAAGCACATGCACACCGTGATCGAGCCGTACTGCACCGGCTGCGAGCTGTGCGTGCCGGTCTGCCCGGTCGACTGCATCTCGCTGGAGAACGTCACCGGCGACCGCACCGGCTGGCAGGCCTGGAGCGGCGAGCAGGCCGAGCTGGCGCTGGACCGCTACGAGGCGCGCAAGCGGCGCCTCGAGCGTGAAGCAACCGACCATCAGGAGCGCCTGGAGCGCAAGGCCGAGGCCAAGCTGGCCGACCTGGAAGCGCACACGCATGGCGCCGAGGGCGCCGAAGCCGATCGCAAGCGCGCCGTCATCGAAGCGGCGCTGGCCCGCGCCCGCGCGCGCCGCGGCCAGGCCTGAAACGCGGCCTCAGCCGCCGCCGACCTCGTTCACCTGCTCGTTGAATTCCGCCAGGCCCATGGCGGCGCCGACCTCGCGCGGCAGCGCGTCGCGAGCCGAGAACACGCCCAGGATGCGGCTGCCGCTCACCACCGGCAGGTGCCGGAAGCCGCGCTCCAGCATGATCAGCACGGCTTCCGAAACCGGCATTTCCGGTTTCACGCAGACCGGCTTGGGCGTCATCACTTCCCGCACCGGCGTCTTGGCCGGGTCGAGCGCGCGGGCCAGCACGCGCGTCATCAGGTCGCGCTCGGTCAGGATGCCGAGCAGCGCGTCGGGCGGTTCCATCACCAGCACGCTGCCGCAACTGGCGCGCGTCATCACGCAGGCGGCCTGGTAGACGGTGGCGTCGGGACCGACGCGCACCACGTGCTTGTTCGACATCGACTGGAACACGGTGCGTTCGCTCATGGGGCACCTCCTCGGAGCGGGCCCGGCGCACCGGGCCCAAGCGTCAGCGCAGCGAAGCGTTCAGCTTGTCCAGCGCCGCCGGGCCGGGGCACAGGTCGGCCTCGTCCAGGGCGTTGAGCGGCCGGTCGCTGGTGTTCAGCGCGGTGTGCAGGTCGGTGGCCAGCGGGTCCACGAAAAGCAGACCGGTGAGCACCTCGCCCCGCGCCTGGTGGTCCTGCATGTAGGCCATGGCCTGGGCCCGGTCGGTCGGGTCGTAGCCGGCATGCAGGCTGCGCAGCCGCAGCAGGGTGCCGTCGTGCTGGCGCACGTCCACCACCTCGCCCGGCCCGTAGTCGGCGGTGATCTCCTCCCGGCCGGAAATGAAATCGATCCGGCTGACCGCCTCGTTGTGCTCGCGCACGTAGTCGTAGCTCTTGGTGCTGCCCGGGTGGTTGTTGAAGGCCACGCAGGGGCTGATGACGTCGATGAAGGCCGCGCCGCCGTGCTGGATCGCGCCCTTGATCAGGGGCAC
>JAEWBU010000002.1 GCA_023390985.1 Pseudomonadota bacterium | reverse complement strand
CCACCGACACGAAGTCGCCGACCTGGACTTCGATCTCGCCCTTGTCGTTCTTGAATTCGTCGATCGGGACGTACGCCTCGGACTTCAGTCCGGCGTTGACGACGACGAAGTTGTGCTCGATGCGCACGACTTCGGCGGTGATGACCTCACCCTGGCGCATTTCGGCGCGCTGGAGCGATTCCTCGAAGAGGGCGGCGAAGGATTCAGACATTCAGGTTCCTTGCACGTCCGCAGGTTTCCAACGGCACCATTGCCGATGTTTCTATGACTGCGACGGCGTTTTTTGCGGCCTGGGGACCGCGGGTTGGTTGACGAACCGCACCGCCAGTGCGCTTGCTGCGCGAGGGGGGCGTTGCGGACCTATCGCAGCGACCGTCGCCGGCCGCTTTACTGCTTGCCGGAAGCCGCGAACGGCTGCCTGGCTTCCCACCACTCGAGAACCTGGGCCACCGAGTCTTCGACCGATTGCTCCGAGTTGTCCAGCAGGAGGGCATCCTGCGCCGGCTTGAGTGGGGCGACGGCGCGTTGTGAATCGCGGGCGTCGCGCGCTTCCAGGTCGGCGCGAAGGGTGTCTATTGTAGGGGCAAAACCCTTTGAAATCAATTGCTTATGCCTGCGCTCGGCCCGCTTGGCGGCGCTGGCGGTGAGGAACACCTTGAGCTGCGCGTCGGGGAAGATGACGGTGCCCATGTCGCGGCCGTCCGCCACCAGCCCGGGCAGGCGGCGGAACGATTGCTGCAGCGACACCAGGGCCGCGCGCACCGCCGGCAAGGCCGACACCCGCGAGGCGTTCATGCCCGCTTCCTCGGTGCGGATCGCGTCCGTGACGTCGTCGCCGCCGAGCAGGACCCGGCCGTCCCGGAAGACCACCGGCAGGCGCTCGGCCATCGAGGCGATGCGCTGCTCGTGCGCTTCGTCCAGCGCGTGACCCGCCCGCAGCGCGGCCAGGGCGGTGATGCGGTACAGCGCGCCGGAATCGAGGTACGCGTAGCCGAGTCGCCGCGCCGTCTCCGAGGCGAGCGTGCCCTTGCCCGAGGCGGTCGGCCCGTCGATGCAGATCACCGGCACGCGCGAGGCGGGCAGCTGGACCACGTCGAACAGGGCTTCGAAGTAGTCGGGAAACGTCTTCGCCACACACTTGGGGTCTTCGATGCGGACCGCAACCCCGGCCGGGTTGAAGGCGGCCAGCGAGAAGCACATGGCGACACGGTGGTCGTCGTAGGTGTGGATGCCGGCGGGCCGCCACTCCGCTTGCGCGGGCGGCGTGACGCGCAGGTAGTCGGCACCTTCCTCGACGCTCGCGCCCAGCTTGCGCAGCTCGACGGCCATCGCATTCAGCCGGTCGGTTTCCTTGACGCGCCAGCTGGCGATGTTGCGCAGCGTCGTGGTGCCGTCGGCGTAGAGCGCCATCACGGCGAGCGTCATCGCCGCGTCGGGGATGTGGTTGCAGTCGAGGTCGAGCGCCTTCAGCGGCCAGGCGCCGCGCGAGACCTCGATCCAGTTGGGACCGCTCGCGACCCGGCCGCCCATGGCCTGCACGGCGTCCAGGAAGCGGATGTCGCCCTGGATCGAGTCCAGGCCCACGCCGAGGATGCGAACGCCCTGCGGCGACGCGATGGCTCCCGCGGCGGCGAAGTAGCTGGCCGACGACGCGTCGGCCTCGACATGGATCTCGCCCGGCGTGACGTAGCGGCTGCCGGCCGGAATGGTGAAGCGCTGCCAGCCGTCGCGGCGCACCTGCACCCCGAAGCGGGCCAGCAGGTTCAACGTGATCTCGACGTAGGGCTTGGAGATCAGTTCGCCGGCGACCTCGATCACCACGTCCTGTAGCGCCACCAGCGGCAGCGCCAGCAGCAGGGCGGTGAGGAACTGGCTGGAGACGTCGCCGCGCACGCGGATCGGCGCCTCGAGCTTGAGCGGGCCGGCGCGGCCGATGCGCAGCGGCGGATAACCGTCGTGCCCGAGGTAGTCGACCGAGCAGCCCAGCTGGCGCAGCGCGTCGACCAGGTCGCCGATCGGGCGCTCGTGCATGCGGGGGACGCCGCTCAATTCGTAGTCGCCGCCCCGCACGGCCAGCGCTGCGGCCAGCGGTCGCATCGCGGTGCCCGCGTTGCCGAGGAAGAGGCGCGCCTGCGCGGCCGGACCGCGTGCGCCGAACCCGGTGATCGTCACGCTGCCCGCCCTGGACTGCACGCCGCACCCGAGCGCGCGCAGCGCGTCCAGCATCACGCGCGTGTCGTCGGAATCGAGCAGGTCGTGGACGACGGTGTCGCCCTCGCTCAGGGCGGCCAGCAGCAGCACGCGGTTGGAGATGCTCTTGGAGCCCGGCAGGCGAACCTGGCCGGCCGCGGCGTCGAATGCCGGGAGGTCGAGGAATTCGGTGGCGAACATCGCCGGCCCCGCTCAGCCGACCTTGCGCGAGCCCATGCGCCAGTCGGCGCGCACCTGGCTGGCCTGGGCGATCAGTTCCTCGAGCGCCTCGCCGTTGCCGGCCTCGATCAGCGACTGCATGGCCTGCAGGGTCTGCTGGAACAGCTGCGTCTGCTCGACCAGCTCCTGCCTGTTGGCCAGCAGGATGTCGCGCCACATCTTGGGATCGCTGGCCGCGATGCGCGTGAAGTCGCGAAAGCCCGGGCCGGCCAGCGACAGGAAGTCCTGTCCGTGCGGCTGGGCCGCGATGCCGTTGACGAGGGCGAAGGCGATCAGGTGCGGCAGGTGGCTGACCGCGGCGAAGGCCGCGTCGTGCGCCTCCGGCGACATCTGCTGCACCTGGCAGCCCAGCGCTTCCCAGACTTCGCGTGCCCTGTTCAGGTGCGAGACCTGCGTGCGCTCGATCGGAGTGATGATCACCTGGCGGTTGGCGTACAGCTCCGGGTCGGCATGCTCGACACCCGAGGCTTCCTTGCCGGCGATGGGATGGCAGGGCACGAACGCGCCCACGTTCTCGCGCAGGACGCGGCGCGCCGCGTCGATGACGTCGCGCTTGGTGGAGCCGACGTCCATGATCAGCATGTCGCGCGTGACCAGGTGGCGGATGGCCTTCAGCGTGGCTTCGGTGGCGGCCACCGGCACGGCCAGCAGCACGATGTCCGCGCCGGACACGGCCAGCAGGGCGGAAGGCGCCTCGACGTCGATGACGCCGAGCTGGCGCGCGCGCTCGGTGGTGGAGGGCGACTTGCTGTAGCCCACCACGCGCTTGACCAGGCCGGCCCGCTTGAGGGCGAGGGCGAACGATCCGCCCATGAGGCCGCAGCCGATCAGGCCGAGTTGCTCGAACATGCTGGTGGTACTCCGGATCCTCAGTCGCCGATGGGGTAGGTGCCCAGGACTTTGTAGAAGGCGCAGAGGCGGCGCAAGTCCTCCAGCGCGGCGGCGACGTGCGGCTGCGAAGGATGGCCCTCGACGTCGATGTAGAAGAAGTATTCCCACTGGCCCGAGCGGGCGGGGCGCGACTCGAAGCGCGTCATCGACACGCCGTGCTGCTTGAGCGGCACCAGGATGTCGTGCACCGCGCCGGGGCGGTTGGGCACCGAGACGACCAGGCTCACGCAGTCCTTGCCCGAAGCCTGGGGCGCGGCCAGCGTCTGCGGCAGGCAGACCACGGCGAAGCGCGTGCGGTTGAACGCGTCGTCCTGGATGGCGTGGGCGGCGATGTGCAGCCCGAACTCGGTCCCGGCGCGGTCGCTGGCGATCGCGGCCCAGGCGGGGTTGGTGGCGGCCAGGCGCGCGCCCTCGGCGTTGCTGGAGACGGCCCGGCGCTCGGCATCGGGCAGGTGCTTGGTCAGCCAGCCCTGGCACTGCGCCAGCGCCTGCGGATGCGCCAGCACGGCCTCGATGCCCTTGAGCGAGCCCTCGCCCTTTCGCAGCAGGTGGTGCCGCACGAGGAGGCTGATCTCGCCGACGATGTGCAGGGGCGAGGTGAGCAGCAGGTCGAGCGAGCGCGTCACCACGCCCTCGGTGCTGTTCTCCACCGGCACCACGCCGAACTGGGCTGTGCCGGCCGCGGCGGCCTGGAACACCTCGTCGAAGCTGACGCAGGGAACGTGCTCGATGCTCGAGCCGAAGAACTGCACCGCGGCCTGCTCGCTGAAGGTGCCGGCCGGGCCGAGGTAGGCGACGCGCTGCGGCGCTTCCAGCGCGCGGCAGGCCGACATGATCTCGCGCCAGATCGTGGCCACGTTCTCGGCCTTGAGGGGCCCCGGGTTGCGTTCCTGCAGGCTGTTGATGACCTGCGCCTCCCGCTCGGGACGGAACACCACCGAGCCCTCGGCACGCTTGAGGTCGCCGACCTCGTTGGCCAGCGAGGCGCGGCGGTTGAGCAGGGTCAGCAGTTCGCGGTCGACGGCGTCGATCTCGGTGCGAAGCTGCGACAGGTCCTTCGTGGCCATGCCGGTCAGCCTTCGCTGCCGTCGGGCGCGGCGTCGAGGGCGTCGCCTTCGGCGGCCTGGGCGTCGTTCTCCACGATGCGCTGCAGGCCGCTGAGCTTGGAGCCGTCGTCCAGCGCGATCAGGGTGACGCCCTGGGTGGCGCGGCCGAGTTCGCGGATCTCGCTGACCCGGGTGCGCACCAGCACGCCGCGGTCGGTGATCAGCATGATCTCGTCGTCGGTGTGCACCAGCGTGGCGGCGACGACCTTGCCGTTTCGCTCGCTCTGCTGGATGGCGATCATCCCCTTGGTACCTCGGCCGTGGCGCGTGTACTCGGTGATCGGGGTGCGCTTGCCGTAGCCGTTCTCGGTGGCGGTCAGCACGCTCTGCAGCTCGTCTTCCGCGACCAGCATCGCGATGACGCTCTGGCCGTCCTCGAGCATCATGCCGCGCACGCCGCGGGCGTTGCGGCCCATCGGACGCACGTCGTTCTCGTCGAACCGCACCGCCTTGCCGCCGTCGGAGAACAGCATGACGTCGTGCTTGCCGTCGGTGAGCGCGGCACCGATCAGGTAGTCGCCCTCATCGAGGTCGACGGCGATGATGCCGGCCTTGCGCGGGTTGCTGAACTCGTCCAGCGCGGTCTTCTTCACCGTGCCCATGGACGTCCCCATGAACACGAAGTGGTCGGCCGGGAAGCTGCGGAACT
>JAEWBU010000397.1 GCA_023390985.1 Pseudomonadota bacterium | reverse complement strand
GGTCTGCACCGCGGCGGCGGCACGCAGGCGATCGAGACGCTCGTCGAGCGCGGCGCAGCAGGCCTCGTAGTCGCGCCAGGCCGCTTCGCTGGCGTCCTCGATGCCGGGCGGCACCCGCCCGCGGTGGGGGACCTGGTGGCTCATGCGCGCGGCCGGTGGGGCGGGCTCAGCGCGAGCTCGGCCGTTCGCTCGCCTGCTCGCGCCGGGTGGCCAGGTGCTCGCGCACGCGGTCCGCGCGGTTGCCGACGGCGGCGACGGCCTCCTTGACGCTTTTCTCGCTCGTGTTGAAGTGGCGGGCCCACACGCACAACTCCCAGTCGTACGTGACGTCGATGTGATCGACCTTGTCCCCGTTCTTGTTCCTGCTGGTGATGCCGGACATGGATCGGTTCCCCGGAAATTTCAGTTGGGAACGATCCTAGGCAGGCTCTGCGGCGTCCCCTGTAGGACGCGCTTGATCACCCGTGCGGGCCGGGAGCGGGCAACAGTTGCGCGATCGCCCCGAGCAGCAGGTGCGGCTTGAGCGGCTTGGCCAGGTGGACGTCGAAGCCGGCTTCCATGGACTTGCGCTGGTCCTCGGGCCGGGCGAAGGCGGTCAGGGCGATCAGCGGCAGCCGCGCGCCATCGCGGTCGAGCGCGCGCACGGCGCGGGCCAGCTCGTAGCCGTCCTGGCCGGGCAGGCCGATGTCGCTCACCAGCACGTGCGGCGGCGCCAGCCGCATCTGCGCCAGCGCGCCCTCGTAGTCGGCGGCCATGCGCACGGTCGCGCCGCGGTCGCCCAGCACGATGGCCATCATTTCGCGCGCCTCCGGGTCGTCCTCCACCACCAGGACCTGGATGCCGTCGAGCGTGTGGCCGGGTTCGACGAACTCCTCCTCGCCCTCGGCTCCGGGAGAGGGCGGGGCGCCGGCCACGGGTCCGCCGGCGGCCGGCAGGTCCACCCACATCAGCGTGCCCTGGCCCGGCCCGCCGCTTTCGGCGCCGACCTGGCCGCCGTGCAGGTCCACCAGGTGCTTGACGATGGACAGGCCCAGGCCCAGGCCGCCGTGGCGGCGGTTGCCGGGCGAGTCGCTCTGGGTGAAGCGGTCGAACAGGTGCGGCAGGAATTCGGCCGTGATGCCGGCGCCGAAGTCGCGCACCTGCAGCAGCAGGCGGTCGTCCCGCCGCGTCAGCGTGACCTGCACCCGGCCGCCCTCGGTCGAGAACTTGACCGCGTTGGTCACCAGGTTCCAGAGGATCTGCTGGTAGCGCGCGGCGTCGAGGTAGGCGCGTTCATGCGCGCTGTCGACGTCGGTCTCCACCGCGATGCGCCGCTCGTTGGCGGTGGAGGAGAGCGAGGCGATCGAGCTGAGCACCAGCTCCGCCGGATCGATCCACTGGCGGTCGAGCTGCAGCTTGCCGGAGTTGATGCGCGAGACGTCCAGGATGTCCGAGATGATGAGCGCCTGCGTCTTGACGTTGCGCTCGATCGCGTCCAGTCCCTTCAGGCCCTCGGGCGTGACGCCGCGCCGCTTGAGGATGTGGACCCAGCCGACGATGGCGTTGAGCGGCGTGCGCAGCTCGTGCGACAGCACCGCGATGAAGTCGTCCTTGGTGCGGCTGTGGCGCTCGGCCTGCACGCGCGCGGCCTGCTCGCGATCGAGCAGCTCGTGCCGGCGCTGCTCCAGCTCGTGCCGCTCCGACACATCGATGGCGGTGGCCACGCGCAGGCTGGGGCCCACCGGCGCCGACAGGCTCCACTGCGTGTGCACCAGCCCGCCGTCGGCGTGCTGCAGCGGGAACTCGCCGCGCCAGGCCTGGTCGGCCGCGGCGGTGAACTCCTTCTCGATCTGCTCGTGGAATTCCGGCGGCGCCAGGCTGGCCACGCCGCGGCCCAGCACCTCCTCGCGCTTGCGTCCGAGCATGCGCAGCAGGGCCGGGTTGACGTCGACGAAGCAGCCCTTGGTGTCGACCAGCGCGATGCCGCCGTGCGCCTCGTCGTAGATGGCGCGGAAGCGCCGCTCGCTGCGGCGCAGCTCCTCTTCGGCGGTGCGGGCGCGGATCAGCGCCTGCAGCGTGGCGATCAGCACCGCGGGCTCGACCGGGTGGACCATGTAGCCGTCGGCGCCGGCGTTCAGGCCGGTGACGTGGTCCTCGTTCTTGATGTAGGCGGCCGACAGGTGCACCACCGGCAGCAGCTCGGTGGCCGGGCGCGAGCGGATCACGCGGCAGACCTGGAAGCCGTCCATGTCGGGCAGGTGCACGTCCAGCACCACCGCGGAGACGCCTTGCTCGGAGAGCTCCAGCGCTTCGCCGCCGCTGCCGGCCTCGGTGACCTGGAAGCCCGCGGCCCGGATGATCCGGCTGGTGGAATAGCGGGTGGCCGGGTTGTCGTCGACCACCAGCACCGTGTGGGCGCCGCGGTCGATCGTGCTCTGGATGGCGGCGGAACTATCCATCGGCGTCGGTCGGCGTTTCGAGCCGCACCGGGATTGTGAGCGAGAACGTCGACCCTTCGCCCGGCGCGCTTTGCATCTGGACCGTGCCGCCGAGCACGCCGGCCAGCCGCTTGGAAAGCGCCAGTCCCAGGCCGGTGCCTCGCAGGCGCCTCTGGAGCGGGGATTTGACCTGGGCGAAGTCCTCGAAGATCGACTGGTGGAACTTCGGGTCGATGCCGATGCCGGTGTCCGACACCGAGAAGGTGACGGTGTCGCCTTCGCAGACGGCGGCGACGCGCACCTCGCCCTTGGGCGTGAACTTCAGCGCGTTGGAGATGAAGTTGCGCAGGATCTGCGACAGCTTGCGGTCGTCCGTGTAGAGCTTGGGGACGCCGTGCGGCTCCTCGAACACCAGGTGCACGTCCGGGTTGGTGAGCACCGGCTTGAACATGCCGCGCAGCGCCGAGAACAGGTCGACCATCTCGAACCAGGCGGGCGAGATCTCCACCCGGCCGGCCTCGACCTTGGCCAGGTCGAGCAGGTCGTCCACCATCTCGGCGAACTCGACGGCGGCCGACTGGATGAAGCCGACCTGCTTGGCCTGCTCCTCGGTCAGCGGCCCGTCGATGCGGTCGGCCAGCAGGCGCGTCACGCTGCGGATGGCGTTGATCGGCGTGCGGAACTCATGGCTCATGTAGGCCAGGAAGCGGCTCTTGAGCGCGGTGGCCTCGCGCAGCTGGTCGGCCTGGGTGTCGAGCTCGGCGTAGAGCGCGAGCACCCCGCGGTTGGTCTCCTCGAGCTCCTCGCGCAGGCTGTGCGCCTCGGCCCGGCTCTGCTCGAGCGCACGTTGGAGTTCGGCGGGATCGGTCGGCGTGCCGGCCATGCTCAGTCCTTCCTGCGCAGCACCGCCACGGTGGCGTCGTCGCGCCCGCGGCCATGTTCCCGCAGCAGCAGCGCCGCCGCAAGGGCGGGATCCCGGCCCAGCACCGGGCGCAGCAGCTCGGGCTTCCAGCGCGTCTCGACGCCATCGCTGCACACCACCAGCAGGGCGTGGTCCGGCCAGGGCACGGTGATCTCTTCCGGGCTGCGCATGTTGACGCCCGCCGTGCCGTGCTGGGTGAGCAGGGTGCGGTCCTCGATGCCCGTCACCAGACGGCCGACGACGTTGCCGGCACCGACGGTGCGGATGGTTCCGAGGTCGTCGTCGGCCAGCATCAGGCTGACGGCGGCCCCGCGGGTGGAACGCAGCCGGGCGTGGATGCGCTCGAGCTGCCGCCGCGGGGGCGCGAACGGCTCGGCGCGGAACGCCTCGACCGCGGCGGCGGAGGCTTCCGCGGCATCCGGGC
>JAEWBU010000388.1 GCA_023390985.1 Pseudomonadota bacterium | reverse complement strand
TCGTGACGGTCCACCTGTACATGCCGCAGGAGTACGTCGGCCCGGTGATGACGCTGGCCAACCAGAAGCGCGGCGTGCAGATCAACATGGCCTACCACGGCCGCCAGGTGATGCTGACCTACGAGCTACCGCTCGGCGAGATCGTGCTGGACTTCTTCGACAAGCTGAAGTCGGTCAGCCGCGGCTACGCCTCCATGGACTACGAATTCAAGGAGTACCGCGCGTCCGACGTGGTGAAGGTCGACATCCTGCTCAACGGCGAGCGGGTGGACGCGCTGTCCATCATCGTCCACCGCACCCAGGCGCAATACCGCGGCCGCGCGGTGGTGGCCAAGATGCGCGAGATCATCAGCCGCCAGATGTTCGACGTGGCCATCCAGGCGGCCATCGGCGCCAACGTGATCGCCCGCGAGACGGTCAAGGCGCTGCGCAAGAACGTGCTGGCAAAATGTTACGGCGGCGACATCAGCCGCAAGCGCAAGCTCCTCGAAAAACAGAAGGCAGGCAAGAAACGCATGAAGCAGATCGGTTCGGTCGAAGTCCCCCAGGAAGCATTCCTCGCCATCCTGCAGGTCGAGGAATAGGTCCCGCCATGCCGATCCTGACCGCCGCGGTGCTCGCGGCCTTCGCCGGCTACGCGTTCGCCTGGTACCTCGGCTTCCTCGAAGGCAACTTCGCGCTCCTGCTGTTCCTGGCCACCGTGGTCACCGGCGCCTACTGGGTCGCCGAGCGGCTCTGGTTCCTGCCCAGGCGCCGCCGCGGCGCCGAAGCGGTGGCGGCGCAGGCGCAGCAGCGCCGCACGCAACTGGCCGCCCAGGGCATCACCCAGGTCGACGGCCCCGACCTCGAGCAGACGCGGCAGAAGCTGCTGATGCAGCCCTGGTGGCTGGACTGGACCGCGGGCCTGTTCCCCGTGATCCTGGCGGTGTTCGTGCTGCGCTCGTTCCTGGTCGAGCCGTTCAAGATCCCGTCCGGCTCGATGATCCCGACGCTGCTGGTCGGCGACCTGATCCTGGTCAACAAGTTCACGTACGGCCTGCGCCTGCCGGTGCTCAACACCCGAATCACGGAAGGCAAGCCGCCCGCGCGCGGCGACGTGATGGTGTTCCGCTACCCGCCCAAGCCGAGCCTGGACTACATCAAGCGCGTGATCGGCGTGCCGGGCGACGAGATCGCCTATCTGAACAAGCGCCTGACGGTCAACGGAAAGCCCGTGCCGCACCAGCCCCAGTCCGACTATTTCGACGACGACTCCATGCGCTACTCGCGCCAGTTCGCCGAGTCGCTGGAAGGCAAGTCGTATCGCGTGTTGAACGACGACGACAGGCCCGCGTTCATCCCGGGGGCCGAGGATTTTCCCTTCAAGGAAAATTGCCGCTACAGTGTCGAAGGCGTCACATGCAAGGTGCCTCCGGGGCACTATTTCATGATGGGGGACAACCGGGACAACTCGCTCGACTCGCGGTTCTGGGGCTTCGTGCCGGACCGCAACATCGTCGGCAAGGCCTTCTTCATCTGGATGAATTTCAGCGACCTCGGGCGCATCGGTTCCTTCGAATAAGAGAGTTGTTGGAGAAGAGAGGGGAATATGGAAATGAAGCGCAACTCGAAGGGCCGTCAGGCCGGCATCTCGTTCTTCGGCCTGATCATCGTGATGGTGGTGCTCGCCCTGGGGGGCATCCTGGCTGCGCAGATCGTTCCGAGCGCCGTGGAGTATCAGGCGGTCATCAAAGCAGTCGAGCGGTCGAAGGATGCGGGCAATCCCCAGCAGATCCGCACCGATTTCGAGAAAGCGGCGGCGATCGACGACATCAAATCGGTCAGCGGACGGGACCTGGAAATCACGAAGCTCAATGATCGCCACGTCGTGAAGTTCGCCTACGACAAGCAGATCCACATGTTCGGCCCCGCGTACCTGCTGCTCAAGTACGCCTACCAGACCAAGTAGCGCCGGCGTGGACGGCGATGCGCCTGCCCTGGCCGCACTGCAAGCGCGGCTGCAGCACCGATTCTCCCAACCGAAGCTGCTGGCGCGCGCCCTGACGCACCGCAGCTTCTCCTCCGAGCACAACGAACGCCTGGAATTCCTGGGCGACTCCGTCCTCAACCTCGCCGTCGCGGCGCTGCTCTACGAGCGGCTGGGCAACCTGCCCGAGGGCGACCTCTCGCGCGTGCGCGCCAACCTCGTCAAGCAGGACACGCTGCACCAGCTGGCGGTCGGGCTGGGCCTGCCCGACGTGCTCAAGCTGGGCGAAGGCGAAGCCCGCTCCGGCGGCCACAAGCGCCCGTCCATCCTGGCCGACGCGCTCGAGGCGATCATCGGCGCGGTGCACCTCGATGCCGGCTACGGCGCGGCCGAAGCGCTGGTGCACCGGCTCTACCGTGACGTCGAGATCAACCCGGGCATGCAGGCGGCCGCCAAGGATCCCAAGACGGAACTGCAGGAATGGCTGCAGGGACGCAAAATGAAGCTCCCCGTCTACCGCGTCGCGGGTGTGCTGGGCGCCGCCCACAAGCAGACCTTCGACGTCGAGTGCGAGATCCCCGAGCTGGGCGCTTCCGAGCGCGGCATCGGACCCTCGCGCCGGGCGGGCGAACAGGCGGCCGCGGCCGCCATGCTGCAGAAGCTCAAGTCGAACCTGAAATAAATGAGTCCCGAGTCGCAGGAACCGGCCGCCACCCCGGGCGAGGCCGGCGCCGCCCCCACCGCCGCGCAGCGTTGCGGCCTGATCGCCATCGTCGGCAAGCCCAACGTGGGCAAGTCCACGCTGCTCAACGCGCTGGTGGGGCAGAAGATCAGCATCACCTCGCGCAAGGCGCAGACCACGCGGCACCGCATCACCGGCATCCGCACGCTGGGTGACACCCAGTTCGTCTTCGTCGACACGCCGGGCTTCCAGACCCGGCACGCCACCGCGCTGAACCGCTCGCTGAACAAGACCGTGATGGGCGCGGTGGGCGACGTCGACCTGGTGCTGTTCGTGGTCGAGGCCGGCAAATTCACGCTGGGCGACGCCAAGGTGCTGTCGCTCCTGAAGCCCGGCGTGCCGGCGCTGCTGGTGGCCAACAAGCTGGACCAGGTGCACCGCCGCGCCGAGATCGCGCCCTGGCTGCGCGACATGCAGGAGCGGCACGCGTTCGCCGAGTTCGTGCCCATGTCGGCCAAGAATTCCAAGGACATCGAGCGCCTGTTCGCCATCTGCGGGAAGTACCTGCCCGAGCAGCCCTGGTGGTACGCCGAGGACGAGCTCACCGACCGCAGCGAGAAGTTCCTCGCGGGCGAGACGGTGCGCGAGAAGCTGTTCCGCCTGACCGGCGAGGAGCTGCCCTACACGTCCACGGTGGTGATCGAGAAGTTCGAGGAAGAGCCCAGTCCGCAGCACGGCCGCTTCGTGAAGATCGCCGCCACCATCGTGGTCGAGCGCGACAGCCACAAGGCCATGGTCATCGGCGACAAGGGCGAGCGCCTCAAGCGCATCGGGACCGAGACCCGCCAGGAGCTGGAGAAGCTGATGGGCGCCAAGGTCTTCATCGAGCTGTGGGTCAAGGTGCGCACGGGCTGGGCCGACGACGAGGCGCGGGTGCGCAGCTTTGGCTACGAGTAGCCGGAGGATCTCGGACGAGCCGTCCTTCGTCCTCCATCGCTACGACTGGAGCGAGTCCAGCCTGATCGTCGAGGTCTTCTGCCGCCACCACGGTCGCCTCGCGCTTGTCGCCAAGGGCGCCAAGCGTCCCAGTTCCAACTTCCGCCCCGTGCTGCTCCCGCTGCAGCCGTTGCGCCTGGCGTTCGGCGGCGACGCCGAGATCCGCACGCTCAAGGGCGCCGAGTGGGTCGGCGGGCAGGTGATGCCCACCGGCGACGCGCTGCTGTCGGGCTACTACCTCAACGAACTCCTGCTGCGCCTGCTGGCGCGCGACGACCCGCATCCGCGCCTGTTCGATGCCTACGCGCAGGCGGTCGGCGTGCTCGCGTCCGAGCACGGCGAGGCGCTGCAACCGGCGCTGCGCGCGTTCGAGCTGCTGCTGCTGCGCGAGGTCGGCCTGCTGCCTTCGCTCGACACCGAGACCCTCACGCTGGCACCGCTCGAACCGGACGCGCGCTACTCGCTGCTGCCCGAAAGCGGCCTCGTCGCCGCCGCGCCCGATCGCGCCGCGCTCACCGGCGCCCAGTGGCTGCAGCTGCAGTCGGCACTGGACGACGTCGCCCCGTTCACCGCCACGCTGCGCGCCGCCGCCGAGCCCGCCGAGCTCAAGCCGCAGCTGCGCCACCTGCTGCACTACCATTGCGGCGTCTCCACGCTGCGCACGCGCCAGCTGATGCTGGACCTGCAATCCCTATGACCGCTTCCAAGACGGCGCTCTCCGTCAACCTGAACAAGGTCGCGCTGGTGCGCAACACGCGTCACCTGGGCATCCCCAGCCTGGTCCGCGCCGCCTCCATCTGCCTGCAGGCGGGCGCGCACGGCATCACCGTCCATCCGCGCCCGGACGGCCGCCACATCCGCGGCGACGACGTGCCTGCGCTGAGCGAACTGGTCGGCCACCACGCCGGCGCCGAGTTCAACATCGAGGGCAACCCGTTCCACAACCTCATGGACTTCGTGCGGCGCCTCGCTCCGCACCAGTGCACCTTCGTGCCGGATGCGGAAGGCCAGTTCACCAGCGACCACGGCTGGGACTTTCCCGCCGACGCCGACCGGCTGCGCCCGCTCATCCAGGAGGCGCGCGCGCTCGGAGTTCGCGTCAGCCTGTTCATGGACCCGCGACCGGAGATGATGGCCGCCGCGCGCGCCGTCGGCGCCGACCGCGTGGAGCTCTACACCGAGAGCTACGCGCGCGCCTGGGGCACCGTGCGGCAGGACGAGGTGCTGCGCCGGTTCGCCGAAGCGGCGCGCGCCGCGCAGGCGGCCGGCCTCGAGGTCAACGCCGGCCACGACCTCAACCGCGACAACCTGGCCGACTTCCTGCGCGCAGTGCCCGGCGTGCGCGAGGTCTCCATCGGCCACGCCCTCATCGCCGACGCGCTGGAGCTCGGCTACGAAGCGACGGTGAAGGCCTACCTGGCCTGCATCGACTCCGCGTCTGCCTGATCGCCGGAGCGCACGCATGGTGTACGGCATCGGGACCGACGTCTGCGACGTGCGCCGCATCCGCGCGTCGCTGGACAAGCACGGCGAGCGCTTCGCCCTCAAGATCCTTTCCGAAGCCGAACTCGCCACCTGGCGAAGCCGCAGCGCGCGCTGGCCCGAGCGCGGCGTGCGCTACCTCGCCACCCGCTTTTCCGCCAAGGAGGCCTTCAGCAAGGCCGTCGGAATGGGCATGCGCATGCCCATGACCTGGCGCAGCTGCGAAGTGGCCAAGCTGCCCAGCGGCCAGCCCGTGATCGTGCTGCACGGCGCGCTCAAGGAATGGTTCGACGCGCGCGGCCTCGTCGCCCACGTCAGCGTCACCGACGAAACCGACTACGCCGCCAGCTTCGTGGTGGTGGAGCGAAAACAAGAAACACGGGAATGAACGAACACGCCCCCCTGATCCTCGACATCGCCGGCACCGAACTCACCGACGCCGATCGCCGCCGTCTGCGCAACCCGCTGACCGGCGGCCTGATCCTCTTCTCGCGCAACTGGCAGGACCGCGAGCAGCTCACGCGCCTGTGCGCCGACATCAAGGCCGTGCGCGCCGACCTGCTGATCTGCGTGGACCACGAAGGCGGCCGGGTGCAGCGCTTCAAGCAGGGCGGCTTCACCCACCTGCCGCCCATGCGCGTGTTCGGCGAACAGTGGATGCGCGACGCGCTGGGCGCCACCAACGCGGCCACCGCGGCCGGCTACGTGCTGGCGTCGGAGCTGCGCGCCTGCGGCGTCGACTTCAGCTTCACCCCGGTGCTCGACCTCGACTGGGGCGAATCGGGCGTCATCGGCGATCGCGCCTTCCATCGCGACGCGCGGGTGGTCTCCATGCTCGCCAAGAGCCTGATGCACGGCCTCCTGCAGGCCGGCATGGCCAACTGCGGCAAGCACTTCCCGGGGCACGGCTTCGTCAAGGCGGACTCGCACACCGAGATCCCGGTCGACAAGCGCGCGCTGCGGGCCATCCTGTCCGAGGACGCGGCGCCCTACGGCTGGCTCAACACCACGCTCAGCAGCCTGATGCCGGCGCACGTGATCTATCCCAAGGTCGACAGCCTGCCCGCGGGCTTCTCGCCGCGCTGGCTGCAGGCCATCCTGCGCGAGAGCCTGGGCTTCCAGGGCGCCATCTTCAGCGACGACCTCAGCATGGAAGGCGCGCGCCGCATCGATGGCAAGCTGGTCAGCTACACCGAGGCCGCTGTCGCCGCGCTCAACGCCGGCTGCGACATGGTGCTGCTGTGCAACCAGTCGATGGGCGAGGGCGAGCCGGTCGACGAACTGCTGGACGGCCTGGCCGAGTCGCAGCTCAAGGGCCAGTGGCAGGGCGACCCGGTCAGCGAACAGCGCCGCCTGGCGCTGCTGCCGGTGGGCGAGGCAGCCGCCTGGGACGACCTGATGGTGCAGCCGCGCTACATGCAGGCGCTGCGGCTGCTGCCCTGAGGCCTCTTCAGGCGCGGGCCGCGTAGGCCAGGCCGGCGGCCACGCCACCGAACAGGTCGCCCTCCACCAAGGGAACGCCGGCAAAGCGCTGGCGCAGCCGCCGCTGCAGCGTGGTCAGCGCCGACGACCCTCCCGTGAGATAGACGGCGCCCAGCCGCGTCGCCGCGATGCCGGCCTGCCGCACGCAGGCTTCGGCGCGGTCGGTCACCTGGTCCAGCAGGGCGGCCAGCTCGGTCGCCATCGCTGCCGGCGCGAGCTCGGCTTCAAGGCCGGCCTCGACCGCGCCCAGGGCGATGCGTGCCGGCACCCCCTCTTCGGAGCAGCGGATCTTGGCCTGCTCGACCTCGCTGGCCAGCTGGTGTCCGAGCCGCTGCTGCAGCACCGTCATCAGCCTGCCATGCAGCCGCGGGTCGGCGAAGTTGCCGCGAAGGGCCTGCGCCTGCGCCATCCGCAGCGGCGCGTACAGGAAGTTGATCAGGTGCCAGGTGGCCAGGTCGGCGTAGATGGGGCTGGGCACGGGGCGCCCATCGGGGCCGGCGTGGCCCAGGCCCAGCAGCGGCATCACCTGGGACAGGTTCAGCCGGCGATCGAAATCGGTGCCGCCGATGTGCACGCCGGCCGCGGCCAGGATGTCCGCCTCGCGCGAGGCGCGGCCGATCCGGTCGGGGCCGAGCCGGGCGACGGTGAAGTCGGAGGTGCCGCCGCCCACGTCCACGATCAGCACCAGCGCCTCGCGGTCCAGCCGGCGCTCGTAGTCGAACGCCGCCGCGATCGGCTCCAGCTCGAAGCCGACCTCGTCGAAGCCGGCGGACAGCGCCGCCTGCCGCAGCGCCTCCTGCGCCTGCAGGTCGCGCTCGGGCGAGTCGTCGACGAAGTGGACGGGCCGGCCCAGCAGCACGCGCGGCGCGATCGCGCCGAGTTGCCGGCGCGCGCGCTCGGCCAGTTCGGAGAGGAAGCGGGTGACGATGTCCTGAAACGACAGCGAGCCCCAGCCGATGGCGGTGTGCTCGCGCATCAGGCTGCTGCCCAGGAGGCTCTTGAGCGAGCGCATCAGTCGGCCGTCGACGCCCTGCAGGTAGAGCGCCATCGCATCCCGTCCGAAATGGACGGTCTTGTCCTCGGCGTTGAAGAAGATGGCGGTCGGCAGCGTCGTGGCTCCGCCCTCGAGCGGCAGCAACCGGGCCGCACCGTCCTCGCCGACAACGGCCGCCGCCGAATTGGAGGTGCCGAAGTCGATGCCGAGGACGGGACTGGAGGCGGCCGTCATTCCCGGCGCAGGGCCGGGAACAGGATCACGTCGCGGATGCTGGGGCTGTTCGTCAGCAGCATCATCAGGCGGTCGATGCCGATGCCGCAGCCGCCCGTGGGCGGCATGCCGTATTCCAGCGCGCGCACGAAATCGTGGTCGAAGAACATGGCTTCGTCGTCGCCCGCATCCTTGGCGTTCACCTGCGCGGCGAAGCGCGCGGCCTGGTCCTCGGCGTCATTCAGCTCCGAGAAGCCGTTGCCGAACTCGCGGCCGGTGATGTAGAGCTCGAAGCGCTCGGTGACCTCCGGGCGCTCGTCGTTGGCGCGCGCCAGGGGCGAGATCTCGGTCGGGTGCTCCATGATGAAGGTCGGCTGCCAGAGCTTCTCTTCCACCGTCTCCTCGAAATACAGCACCTGCAGGCTGGCCAGCGAGCGGCCGGACAGGCGGTTCTTCTCCTCGGACAGGCCCAGCTTGCGCAGCGCGGCGATCAGCCAGTCGCGGCTGTCCACGTTGTCGCCCGCCTCGGTGTGCTTGAGGATGGCTTCGCGGATGGTCAGGCGCTCGAACGGCGCCGCCAGGTCCACCGGCTTGTCGGCGTAGCTCAGCTGCAGCGTGCCGACGGCCTTCTGCGCGGCGTCGCGGATCAGCGCCTCGGTGAAGTCCATCAGGTCGCGGTAGTTCCAGTACGCCGCGTAGAACTCCATCATCGTGAACTCGGGGTTGTGACGCACCGAGATGCCTTCGTTGCGGAAGTTGCGGTTGATCTCGAACACCCGCTCGAAGCCGCCCACCACCAGGCGCTTGAGGAACAGTTCCGGCGCGATGCGCAGGAACATCTCCTGGTCCAGCGCGTTGTGGTGCGTGACGAAGGGACGCGCGTTGGCGCCGCCGGGGATCGGGTGGAGCATCGGCGTCTCCACCTCCAGGAAGCCGTGCTGCACCATGAACTCGCGGATGCCCGAGATCGCCTTGCTGCGCGCGACGAAACGCTTGCGCGCGTCTTCGTCGGTCATCAGGTCCACGTAGCGCTGGCGGTACTTCACCTCCTGGTCGGCCACGCCGTGGAACTTGTCCGGCATCGGCCGCAGACTCTTGGTCAGGAGGCGGATCGACGTGGCGTGCAGCGACAGCTCGCCGGTGCGCGTCTTGAACAGCTTGCCCTCGGCGCCCACGATGTCGCCCAGGTCCCAGTGCTTGAAGGCGGCATAGGCTTCTTCGCCCACCGCGTCGCGGGTGACGTAGATCTGGATGCGGCCGCTCTGGTCCTGCAGCGTGGCGAAGCTGGCCTTGCCCATCACGCGCTTGAGCATCATCCGGCCGGCCACGCGGGCCGTCGTGCCTTCGGCCTCGAGCTGCTCGGCCGACTTCCCGCCGTGCGCGCCGTGCAGGTCGGTGGCGTGGTCGCCGGGCTTGAAGTCGTTCGGGAAGGCCACGCCCTTGCCCTGGCGCTGCGCCTCGCGCAGGGCCTTGAGTTTCTCGCGGCGCTCGGCGATCAGCTGGTTCTCGTCGGCGGGAGCGGCGGCGGGCGCCGCGGGCGTGTTCGGCTGGGACATGAAAGGCGGGACCTTGCGGCTGGGGGCAAACCGCTGATTCTAATTTTTTGCCCGGGGCCCACGGCCGCGCTTCGTATGATCGGCGCCCATGTTCCTCCGCGCGGGCGCCCTGTCCCTGGCCTTGCTGCTGGCCAGCCGGCTGCTGGGGGTGGCGCGCGAGTCGTCGCTGGCCGCGGCCTTCGGCAGCAGCGGGCTCGCCGACCTGGCGGTCCTGGCCCTGTCGCTGCCCGACTGGATCGCTTCCGTGATCGCCAGCGGCGCCCTGGCCTACGTGCTGCTCCCGGCCTGGGCGGCGCAGGAGGGCCCCGCCGTCGCGGCCCTGCAGCGGAAGGTGGCCCGGGCGCTGGTGGGCGGCGGGATCGTGATGGCCCTCGGGCTCGCGCTGGCCGGCGGTCCCGTGGCCCGGGCGCTGGCCGCGGGCGTCCCGGTGGCGATGCAGCCGCTTGCGGTGCAAGCGCTGTGGTGGAGCGCCGCGGCCGTTCCGCTGGCCCTGCTGGCCTCGCTCTGGGCGACGCGTGCCCAGCACGAGCGTGACTTCACCGGCCTGTATGGCGCCAACCTCGTCGTGAACGCCACGCTGATCGCAGCCATTGCAGCCGCGGGGCTCAGCGGTTCGTCTCCCGCGGCCGTGAGGGTTCTGGGGCTGGGCCTGCTCGCGGCGATGGCGCTTCGGCTGCTGTGGTTGCGGGGGCGTCTGCCACGGTTGCAAGAATCGGTCGCGCACGGAGCGGCTGTTCCTGCGCCACCGGTCTGGCTCTGGGCCATCCTTTCCGCCGGCCTGCCGCTGGCCCTGCCGTTCGCGGCGCGCTCGGCGGCGTCGCAGGCAGGAGAGGGCGCGCTGGCCACCTTCAACTACGCCTGGAAGCTGGTGGAGCTGCCGCTGGTGCTGGCGGTCCAGCTGGTGGCCTCGCTCGCCTTCCCGGCGATCGCGCGGGCGCTGACGACCGGCGGGGCAGCGGCCACCGCACCCGTGCGGCAGGCCTTCGCGCTGGCCTGGACCCTCGCCTGCGCCGCCATTGCCGCGCTGGCCGTCGGCGCGTCCGCGCTGGCCCGGCTGTTGTTCGGATGGGGCCGCATGGACGCGGCGGCGCTGGAGCAGGTCTGGCACTGGGGACTGGCCGGCAGCTGGGGCCTGCTGCCGCAGGCGGTCACGGCGGTGGCGCTGACGGTGCTCGCGGCGCGCCGCCGGATGCGGCCGGCCGTCGCCGCGTATGGTGCGGCCTTTCTCCTTCTGCTGGCCGCCGCTGCGGCGGGCGTGTCGGATGGCTTCTTGCTGATGCAGGTGTTGAACGCCGGCTACACGCTGGTGGCGGTCGTGTGCGTGGTCGCGCTCGGCCGCGAAGGACTGTCATGGCTGCCCGGTGCGACCATGGCCTGGTCGGCGGCGGGCCTGGCCGTCGTGCTCGTGGTCCGCTTCGCGTTGCCGGCCAACTGGCGGGACGGCGGACTGCTCGTGCCGCTGCTCGCCGCCGCCGTCGCCGCGGCGCTGCTGCTGCTGCTCACGCTCTGGCGCAGCGGCGATCTGCGCCAGGCCCTGCGGCGATAATTTTGGCAGTCCATGCTCGATCTGATCCAGATCACCAACGATCCGGCGTTCGCGCGCCGCTGCGACGCGCTCGAGGGCATGCGCCTGTTCGTCGATCTCGAGCGGCTGGGCAAGGCGGAGCGCCAGGCCGGCCGCGACACCTTCATCAGCGCCCACACCGTGGCCGACATCGGCCGCATCCGCGCCGCCGCGCCACGCAGCCGCCTGATGGTCCGCGTGAACCCCCTGAACGAGGGCACGGCCGACGAGGTCGATGCCGTGCTCGCGGAAGGCGCCGACCTGCTGATGCTGCCGATGTTCCACCGCGCCGCGCAGCTTCGCGACTTCGCGCGCCTCGTGGGCGGCCGCGCGCCCATCGTCGCGCTGCTGGAGACGGCGGCGGCGCTGGACGCGCTGGACGAGTGGATCGCCACGCCGGGCCTGCACGAGGTCTTCGTGGGGCTGAACGACCTGCACCTCTCTCTTGGCTTGCGATTCATGTTCGAGCCGCTGGCCGAGGGTCGGGTCGATCGCGTCGCACAGGCCGCGCGCGCGCACGACCTGCGCTTCGGCTTCGGCGGCATCGCGCGTGTGGACGAAGGCCTGCTGCCCGGCCGCGACGTGCTCGCCGAGCACCTGCGACTGGGTTCGCGCGCGGTGATCCTCTCGCGCACCTTCAACCGGCCCGGGGAGGACGAAGCCCCCGACCGCTTCGAGCGCGAGGTGCGGGCGCTGCGCGATGCGGAAGCCGAACTGGCACGGCGCCCGCCCGACCAGGTGCAGACCGATGCGGGCCGCATCGCCGCGAACATCCAGGCGATCGCGGCGCGCCTGCCCCGGCGCGCATGAAGCGGGTGTTCGACGTGGTGGTCGCGCTGCTCGCGCTGGTGCTGCTGTCGCCGCTGCTGCTGCTCGCGGCGCTGGCGGTGGCGCTGGAAAGCGGCCGGCCGGTGCTGTTCCGTCAGCAGCGCGTGGGCCTCGCCGGACGGACGTTCGAAATGCTCAAGTTCCGCAGCATGGCCAAGGACGCCGCTTCGCGCGGGCCGCATTACACGACGGGGGACGATCCGCGCGTCACCCGCGTGGGCCGGTTCCTGCGCCGCAGCAGCATCGACGAACTGCCGCAGCTGCTCAATGTCCTGCGGGGCGACATGAGCCTGGTCGGCCCGCGCCCCGACCTGCCCGTCCAAGCCGCGGACTACCGCCCCGAGGACTGGGCCCTGCGCTGCAGCGTGCGCCCCGGCCTCACGGGCCTGGCGCAGGCCACGCTGCGGTCGCAGGCCACGCCCGAACAGCGGCTGGCGGCCGACCTGGCCTACGTGCGCCGCCCGACGCTCGCCGCCGACCTGCGCATCCTGCTGCTGACCGTGCGCCGCGTGGGCGGCGCGGGAGCCAACTGATGTGCGGCATCTTCGGCCACTGGAGCCGCGAGCGTCGGGCGATGCCGCCCGCGCAGGTGGACGCGATGGCCAAGTCGCTGGTGCACCGGGGTCCCGACGACCAGGGTGTGTGGCAGCCCCCAGGGCGCGGCGTGGTGCTGGGCAACCGGCGCCTGTCGATCATCGACATCGCCGGCGGCCACCAGCCCTTCGTCTCCGACGACGGCCAGGTCGCGCTCGTGCAGAACGGCGAGATCTTCAACTACGTCGAACTCGCGGCCGAGCTGCGCGCGCGGGGCGTTCCGCTGCGCACGAACTCCGACACCGAGGTGCTGCTTCGCCTGTACGAGCGCGAAGGCATCGCCTTCCTGCGCCGGCTCAACGGCATGTTCGCCATCGCCATCGACGACGCCCGCGAGGACGCGATGTACCTCGCGCGCGACCGCATCGGCGTCAAGCCGCTGTACTGGCGCGACGACGGCCGCGAGCTGCTGTTCGCCTCCGAACTCAAGGCGATGCTGCCGGTGCTGCGTGCGCGAGGCACGCCGCCCGCGCTGGACCTGGAAGCGATCCACCATTACCTGACGTTCAACTACATCCCCGCGCCGTGGACCGTCTGGCAGGGCCTGCGCCATGTCATGCCCGGCACCTGGATGAAGTTCACGCGCACCGGAGCGAGCACGCAGCGCTGGTGGAACCTGGCCGAACAGCGCGAGCAGGCGATGCCTTTCGAGGCCTGGTCCGAGGAGTTCCTGTCCCTGCTGGACGATGCCACCCGCATCCGCCTGCGCGCCGACGTGCCCTGGGGCGCCTTCCTCTCGGGCGGTGTCGACTCCAGCACCATCGTCGCGCTGATGGCCCGGCATGTCGCGCAACCGGTTCGCACCTTCTGCATCGGCTTCGACGATCCGCGCTTCGACGAATCGCCCCATGCCGCGCAGGCGGCGCAGCGCTTCGGCTGCGACCACACGATGGAGGTCGTCGAGCCCAACATGCTGGACCGCTGGCCCCACGTGCTGCACCACCTGGACCAGCCGCACGGCGACGCCTCCTTCATGCCCACGCTGCGCGTGAGCGAGCTCGCCGCGCGGCACGTGAAGGTGGTGCTGACCGGCGACGGCGGCGACGAGCTCTTCGCCGGCTACGAGAAGTACGCGGACTTCTTCGCGCAGCCAGGCGCGGCGGACCTCAGCGAAGTTGCGTTCCGCCGCCGCTACTTCGATTCGATTTCGCTGTTCTCGCCGGATGACAAGGTCGCGCTCTACCGGCCCGAGGTCGCGCGCCAGCTTGCCGGCATCGACAGCTTCGCCGCCGCGGCCCTGCCCTGGATGGAAGAGGCTGACCACTTCGACCGGGTGAACCAGGCGCTCTACCTGGACATGCAGCTGCTGCTCTCGGGCAACAACCTGGTCAAGCCGGACCGGATGGGCATGGCGGTGTCGATCGAGGCACGTACGCCCTTCCTCGACTGGCGGGTGATGGAGTTCGCCTTCCGCTCGGCGGGCGCGACCAAGCTCTCGCCGGACGGCGACAAGAAGCACTGGTACAAGCGCGCGGTCGCGCCGCTGATCGGCGAGGACCTGGCGTACCGGCGCAAGCAGATGTTCACGGTGCCGGTGGGCGAGTGGTTCCGCCGCGAGCTGCACGGCTGGCTGGCCGACCTGCTGCGCGGTGATGAGCTGCTGCGGCAGCTGTTCGAGCCCGTGCGCATCGACGAGCTGCTGGAGGCGCATCGCACCGGCCGCGCGAACCGAACGCGCGAGCTGCGCGCACTCGCGGCGCTGGCCTTGTGGCATCGGGAGGTGCACGGGTGAGGCGGGTGCTATTCGTCGGCTACGGCGGTGGGCATGTGCGCATGCTGCTGCCGGTGGCGCGCCTGCTGCGCGAACGCAACTTGGCCGATCCGGTGTTCCTGGGCCTGACCACGGCGCGCGCCGAGGTCGAGGCGGCCGGCTTTCCCTGCCTGGGCTTCACCGACTTCACCGATGAAGCGGATACCGCCGCGCTGGAGCAGGGCCGGGCACTCGCGTCGCAACTGTCTTCGCACGCGATCAGCTTCGAGGAGAGCGCGGCCTACCTCGGTCTCTCGTACGCCGACCTGGTGAGCGAGCATGGCGCCGAACGAGCGGCTGCGCTCCATGCCGCGCACGGGCGCCAGGCCTTCCTGCCGGTCGCGACGCTGGAGCGCATCGTTTCGCGGGTGAAGCCCGATCTGCTCGTGGCGACCAGCGCCCCGCGAGCAGAACGCGCGAGCTTCGTCGCCGCGCGCCGCCTAGGCATCCCGTCCGTGTGCCTGGTCGACCTGTTCGCCGCTTACGAGATCGAATGGCTGCGCGAGCCGGGCTTCGCCGATCGCATCTGCGTGCTCAACGAGCGGGTGCGCGATCGGATCGTCGGCGCCGGTCGGCTTGCCGACGAAGTGGTCGTCACCGGCAACCCCGCGTTCGACGGCCTGCTCGATCCCGCGCTGCGCGGGCGCGGTGCGGCGCTGCGGAAGTCGCGCGGCTGGAACGAAAGCCGCGTCTGGCTGTGGGCTTCGCAGGTTGAACCCGAAAGCCATCCGTGCCAGCCGGGTCGGGGCGACACGTTGCTGCCGATGCGCATCGCGAAGGAACTGCAGCGCATCGCACAATCGCGCCTGGACATGCAGCTGGTGATCCGCCCGCATCCTTCCGAAGGCGAGTACCGCATCGAGCTCGGGCCCCGGCAATGGCTCTCGCCGCGCAGCGAGAACCTGCACGAGCTGCTGCAGGCCTGCGACGGCGTGGTGGTGCTCACCTCCACCGTCGGGCTGGAAGCGGGCATGGCAGGCTGCGCCGTCGTGCAGGTCACCGGCTCGCTGTACACGCCGGACGCCCCGTACCTGGCCTATGGCATCGCCGATGCCGCGGTGCCGCTGCAAGGGCTCGAAGCCGCCATCGATTCGGCGCCCGCGCGCCGGCCCGCCGCGGACCTCGAGCCGGCCGCGCCTCGCGTGCTGGAGGCGCTGTCGCCGTGGCTGTGAGCGCCCTCGAACTGCCGGTCGCCGAGGCTCTTTCCTGGTTCGACGCGATGCCCCAGGACCAGCGCCTGCGCAGCCTGGCGCCCGACTTCGGCCAGGCCGACACGCATCGCGCGGCCGGGCTCTCGTGCGTCCACGTCGGATTCGAGGAGGGCGCAGCGCGATGGCTGCACACGCTGCATCTGCGCGCGGTGCCCGGCTTCGGCTGGGCGGCGATCTCGCCGTACGGTTACGGCGGGCCGCTGTGCAACCGCGAGGACCCCGCCTTCATCCGCCGCGCCTGGAGCTCCTACCAGGCCTGGGCGCGCAGCCGCGCGGTGCTGGGCGAGTTCTGCCGCTTCCATCCGGAAACGCCGCACCAGCGGTTTTTCCTCGGCGACGTGCGACCGAACCGCGCGACGATCAGCGTGGACCTGCAGGTGCAGCCGATCGAATCCCAGTTCAACACGCTCGCGCGCCGCAAGCTCAAGCGCACGGCCGGCGTGCCGGTGCGCTGGTCGCGCCACGCGGACGACTGGCGGGCGTTCAGCGCGTTCTACCGCCGTGCGATGGCCGCGATGGGTGCGCACGAGCGCTACCACTTCGGCGACGACTACTTCGCCGCGATCGCCGGCCTCGAAGGCGCGGAGCTGTGCATCTGCGGCGACGGCGCCGACTGGCTTTCCGCCGGCGTGTACCTCTTCCAGCGCGCCCTGCCGGGCGATGCGAGCCCCGGCGGCACGCTGGAATACCACCTGGGCGCGAGCAGCGAAGCCGGCCACGCGATCGGCAGCGCCTACCGGCTCCAGCACGCGGCGGCCACGGAAGGCGCGGCCCGCGGGCGGGTCCAGCTCTACCTGGGCGGCGGGACCGGCACGGATCCCGACAACCCGCTGCTGTTCTACAAGCGGGCGTTCTCGCGCCGCGAGCGCGTCTTCCACGTGGGCAACGCGGTCCACGACGAGGCGCTGTACGACGCGTTCGCGCGTTCGCGCGGGTACGATCGCGAGAGCGCACCGACCCACCTGCTGTTCGACTGAAAGAGAGCTTCCAGCCGCCATGGCCTTCGACCTCCGATGGGAAGAGATCTTCCGCACCCGCGCCTGGGGCAAGTACCCGCCGGAGGAGTTCATCCGCTTCATGGCGGCGAACTTCTACCGCCGCGCCGCGCGGCATGAAGTGAAGGTGTTCGAGGCCGGCTTCGGCACCGGCGCCAACCTCTGGTACGCGGCGCGCGAAGGCTTCACGGTGTTCGGGCTCGAAGGCGCGCAGGCCGGTTGCGACGTCGCCAGCGCGCGGCTGGACGCCGAAGTGCCGGGCTGGCGCGACCACGGCGCGCAGCTGCGGGTGGGGGACATCTGCCAGCCGCTGCCCTGGGCGGACGGCAGTTTCGATGCGGTGCTCGACAGCGACGCCGCCACCTGCAACAGCCACGAGGAAGCCCGCTCGCTCTATCGCGAGCTGCATCGCGTCGCCAGGCCGGGCGGGCGCCTGTACGTGCGCACGCCGGCGGCGGGCACCTGGGGCGAGGGCACCGGCACGCCGCGCGGCCGCGGCCAGTGGGAATGCGCCGAGGGACCGTTCGCCGGCACGGGCGTGGTCCGCTTCGCGACCGAGGACGACCTGCGCGAGCTGCTGGCCGACTGGCGCATCGAGCAGCTTGAAGAGGTCTCGCGCACCATGGGCAACCGGGCCCACGTGGTGCGCGAGTGGGTCGTGTACGCGGTGAAGGGCTGAGCGGATGCCAGGCGTCATCGCCACGATCTGCGCGCGTGGCGGCAGCAAGGGCCTGCCGGGCAAGAACCTGCGTGCGCTGGGCGGCAAGCCGCTGATCGTGCACAGCATCGAGCACGCGCTCGCCTGCCGCGGCATCGAAGGCGTGTTCGTGTCCACCGACGACGAGCGGATCGCCGAGGTCGCCATGCGCGCCGGCGCGCAGGTCCCGTACCTGCGTCCCGCCGAACTGGCCACCGACGAGGCGCCCAAGCTGCCCGCGATCGAGCACCTCGTCTCGCACCTGGAACGCGGCGGCATGAAGGTCGTCACCGTGGTGGACCTGCAGCCCACTTCGCCGCTGCGCAGACCCGAAGACGTCGAAGCCGCACTCCAGCTGCTGGGCGACGCCGACCTGGTCGTCAGCGTCACCGAGCCTTCGCACAACCCGTACTACACGCTGGCCGAGGCCGATGCGCAGGGCCTCCTGCAGCTCAGCAAGCCGGCCCGCTTCGCACGGCGGCAGGATGCACCCGCGGTGTGGGGCCTGAACGGCTCCATCTACGCCTGGCGGCGCGCCGCATTGCCCAAGGCGATCGCCGAGGGCTTCTGGAGCGTGCGCGCCAGGCCCTACGCGATGCCCCGCCGCCGCTCGGTGGACATCGACGACCTCGAAGACTTCGAACTCGCGCAGTGGTACCTGCAGCGCAGCGACACATGAACCCGCGCAGAACATTCGTCATCGCCGAAGCCGGCGTCAACCACAACGGCGATCCCAAGATGGCGATCGCGCTCGCCGACGCCGCGCTCGCGGCCGGCGCCGACGCGGTCAAGTTCCAGACCTTCCGCGCCGAGGACGTGGTGAGCGCGAGCGCGCCGACCGCCGACTACCAGCGCACCAACACCGGCGCCACCAGCCAGTTCGAGATGATCAAGGCGCTCGAGCTCGACGAGGAAGGCCATCGCGCGGTGGCGCGGTACTGCGAGCGCATCGGCATCGAGTTCTTCTCGACGCCGTTTTCGCCGCAGGCCGTGGACCTGTTGACGGGCCTCGGTGTTCGCCGCCTCAAGCTGCCTTCGGGCGAGATCACCAACCGGCCGCTGCTGCAGAAGGCGGCGGGCACGGGTTTGCCGCTGCTGCTGTCCACCGGCATGTCGACGCTGGACGAAGTGCGCACGGCCGTGGGCTGGATCGAACAGGTGTGGGCGAGCGGCAAGCGGCCCTCCGCTCCGCCGGCGCTGGTGGTACTGCATTGCACGTCCGCTTATCCCGCGCCGGCTGACGCGCTGAACCTGCGCGCGATCCGTGCGTTGGCCGACGCCTTTCCCGAACTGCCGGTCGGCTACTCGGACCACAGCCAGGGCATCGAAGCCGCGCTGGCCGCGGTCGCCCTGGGCGCGAGGGTGATCGAGAAGCACCTCACGCTCGACAAGTCGCTGCCCGGTCCGGACCACCGCGCCTCGGCCGATCCCGCGGAGTTCGCCGCCCTGGTCGCCGCGCTGCGCCGCGTCGAGCCCATGCTCGGCGACGGCATCAAGCGGCCCCATCCGGTCGAGGAGAACACGCGCGACGTCGCGCGGCGCAGCGTCGTCAGCACCCGCGCGCTGCCGGCGGGGCATGTGCTCACGCAGGACGACCTGGCGCTACGGCGCCCCGGCACCGGCATCGCGCCGGATCGCATCGAATCGCTGGCGGGCCGGCGCCTGCGCGAAGCCGTCGCCGCCGACGTGCCGCTGCAGTGGTCCATTCTGGAGGAGGGCGCCTGATGCGTCGCGTCGCCTACCTCACCGGCACGCGGGCCGATTTCGGCCTGATGCTGTCCACCCTGCGTCGGCTGCAAGCCATGCCGGGCGTCGAGGTGAGCGTGTTCGTCACCGGCATGCACCTGAGCGCGGCGTATGGCGACACGGTGCGCGAAGTGGAAGCTTCTGGTTTGCCGATCGCGGCCAGTGTGCCGATCAGCATCGACGAGCGCACGCCCGAGGCCATGGCCAACGCCATCGGCCAGGCCGTCCAGGGACTGACGCAGGCGCTGTCGGTGCACCGGCCCGAGCTGCTGATCGTGCTGGGCGACCGGGGCGAGATGCTGGCCGGCGCCATCGCGGCGCTGCACCTGGGCATCCCGATCGCGCACCTGCACGGGGGCGAACGCTCCGGCACGGTGGACGAACCGATCCGCCATGCGATCACCAAGCTGAGCCATGTGCACCTGGTCGCCAGCGAGGAGTCGCGCGATCGCGTGGTGCGCATGGGCGAGGCGCCGGAGCAGGTGCACGTGGTCGGCGCGCCCAGCCTGGACGACATCGTCGGCCGCCGACCGGTCGCGCGCGCGGCGCTGATGCAGCGACTCGGCCTGCCGCCCGATGCGCGCTACGCGCTGGTGCTGTTCCATCCCGTCGTGCAGGAAGCGCAGCAAGCCGGCGAACAGACGCGCGCGCTGGTGCAGGCGTTGCGCGACGAAGCACTGGCCCAGGGCCTTCACGCCGCGTGGCTGGCGCCGAACGCCGACGCGGGCTCCGCCGCCATCGTGGAGGAGATGCGGCGCGCCTCCGCCGATCGCCTGCGTTGCATCACGCACCTGCCGCGCGAGGACTACCTCGACGCGCTCTCCGGCGCCGAAGTGCTGCTGGGCAATTCTTCCTCCGGGATCATCGAGGCCGCGTCGTTCGGCACGCCGGTGGTGAACGTGGGCTCGCGCCAGCGTTTGCGCCAGCGCAACGCCAACACCATCGATTGCGAAGCCGACGCGGCAGCCATCGGCGCGGCGCTGCGCCAGGCCTTGCAGCACGTGCGCTTTCCCCGCGACAACGTCTACGGCGACGGCCGCGCCGGCGAGCGCATCGCGAAACTGCTCGCCACCCTTCCGCTGCCGCGCAGCCTGCTGGACAAGACGAATGCCTACTGACACCGCCAGTCCCCTGGTCGCGCGCCTGCGGGTGCCGCTGTCGCTGGCCTGGCCGGAGGCGGTGCAGCGCATGGACCGCGAAGGCGAGGGCATCCTGTTCGCGGTGGATGAACAGGGTGTGCTGCGCCGCACCGTCACCGACGGCGACCTGCGCCGCGCGATGCTGGCCTCGGCCGCGCCCGGCGCCACGCTGGCCGACCTGCCCGCGAATCCGCCGATCTGCGTGGGCGAGGACGCCGATGCATCGGCAGCACGCCGGCTGATGGAGCAGTACCGCATCAGCCACGTGCCGGTGGTCGATGCGCGCGGCCGCCCCGTGGACCTGATCCACAGCCGCGAACTGGCCGGCCGAATCTGGCTGTCTTCGCCGCACCTGGGCGAGGAAGAGACCGCTTTCGTCGAAGAGGCGTTCCGCACGAACTGGATCGCGCCGCTCGGGCCCCACGTGGACGGGTTCGAGAGCGAGGTCGCCGCGTTCACCGGGGTGGCTCATGCCGCTGCGCTGAGCTCCGGCACGGCCGCCATCCACCTCGGCCTGCTGCTGCTCGGCGTGCGACCGGACGACACGGTGTTCTGCTCCGCGCTCACCTTCGTGGGCAGCTGCAATCCAATCCTGTACTGCGGCGCCAGGCCGGTGTTCATCGATTCCGAGCCGGGCAGCTGGAACCTGTCGCCAGCCGCGCTGGAGCGCGCCTTCGACTGGGCGCGCCGCGAAAACCGCCTTCCGCGCTGCGTGGTCATCGTCAACCTCTACGGCCAGAGCGCGGACATGGACGCGCTGCTGCCGATCTGCCGGCGCCACGGCGTGCCCGTGCTGGAGGACGCGGCCGAATCGCTGGGCGCCACGTGGCGCGGGCGGGCCAGCGGCAGCTTCGGCGACGTGGGCGTGTTCTCGTTCAACGGCAACAAGATCATCACGACCTCGGGCGGCGGCATGCTGGTGAGCGACAACGGCGAACTGGTGGCGCGCGCTCGCAAGCTCTCGACCCAGGCGCGCGAGCCTGCCGCGCACTACGAGCACCGCGAGGTCGGCTTCAACTACCGCATGAGCAACGTCCTGGCCGGCATCGGCCGCGGCCAGCTCAAGGTGCTGCCGCAGCGCGTGCAGCGGCGGCGCGAGGTGTTCGAGGGGTACCGCGAGGCGCTGGCGGATCGCGAGGACATCGCGTGGATGCCGGAGCCCGCGGGCTGCCTGTCCACCCGCTGGCTCAGTTGCCTGCAGCTGCGCGGGCCGGATGCGCAGTCGAGGCGCGATGCCGTGCTGCGCCGCCTGGAACGCCACGGGATCGAGGCGCGGCCGGTGTGGAAGCCGATGCAGCTGCAACCGCTGTTCGCCGGCGCGCCGTACTTCCCGCACGCCGAAGGCATGGACGTTTCCGCGGAGCTGTTCGAAGCGGGCCTGTGCCTGCCCTCCGGCTCCAACCTCAGCGCCGCGCAGCATGAGCGCGTGATCGAACACCTGCGGCATGCGCTGGACTAGGCGCTTCGCCGCGGTCGCGCTGGACCTCTCGCTGGTGATGCTGGCGTGGGGGCTGTCGTTCTGGCTGCGGTTCAACCTGGAGCCGCCCGAGCAATACCTCGAAGTCGCGATCCAGGGCGCGGGCCTGTGCGTCGTCGCGTACGCGGCGGCGCTGGCGGTCACCGACACGTGGCGACCCGTCTGGAGCTATGTCGGCTTGCCTGAGCTCAGGCGCCTGGTGCTGGGCATCGCCCTCGGCGGCGTGTTCACGGCCGCGGCTGTGCTCGCCCTGCGGCTGCCGCAGTTCCCGCGTTCGGTGCTCCTGATGCAGCCGCTGCTCGCGCTGGTGCTGCTCGGCGCGGCGCGCGTCGCCAAGCGCACGCTGGTGGAGCGGCGCACCAGCCACGGGGACGGCCGCCGCGTCGTGGTCGTGGGCACGCTGCAGGATGCCGCCGATGCGCTGCGCGCACTGAAGGGCTCGCGGCAATGGCTGCCGGTAGGCATCGTCAGCCCGGTAGCGACCGAGGTGGGCCGCTCGATCCAGGACGTGCCGGTGCTCGCCGGCCTGGACGACATGGCTCTCGCCTGTGCCCAGGTGGACGCGCAGACGGCCATCGTGGCCAGCGCGCCCGGCTCCGAGGAACGCCGGCGGGCCCTGCTCGGCGCCACCGACGCGGGCATCCCGCTGCTGACGCTGCCGCGCCCCGACGAGTGGCTGCGCGCGCAGGGCGCGGGCCCGCGCAAGGTGGAACTGGAAGACCTGCTCGGCCGCGCGCCGGTGCAGCTGGACGTCGCGGGCCTGTCGGACCTGCTCTCCGGGCAGACGGTGCTGGTGACCGGCGCGGGCGGCTCGATCGGCTCCGAACTCTGCCGGCAGATCGCAAGATTCGGTGCCGCACGCCTGGTGTGCGTGGACGTCTCCGAGTTCGCGATCTACCAGCTCGAGCAGGAACTGCGCGCCAGCCATCCGCAGCTGCAAGCGCTCTACTACACGGGCAACGTGCGCGAACTGGACCGTCTGGCCGCGATCGCGCAGCGGCATCGGCCGGCGGTGGTCTTCCACGCCGCCGCGTACAAGCACGTGCCGCTGATGGAGGAGCTCAACGAGATCGAGGCGCTGCGCACCAACGTGGCCGGCACGCTCAATGCGGCGCGGGTCGCGGGCGAGTGCGGCGCGCGCCGCTTCGTGATGATCTCCACCGACAAGGCGGTCAACCCGACGAACGTGATGGGCGCGAGCAAGCGGCTCGCCGAGCTGATGGTGCAGTCGGTCGCCGGTCGCTATCCGGACACGAGCTTCGTGTCGGTGCGCTTCGGCAACGTGCTGGGCTCCAGCGGTTCGGTGGTGCCGCTGTTCAGCGCGCAGATCGCGCGCGGCGGGCCGGTCACGGTCACGCATCCGGAGATCGTGCGCTACTTCATGACCATCCCCGAGGCCGCGCAGCTGGTGCTGCAGGCGGGACTGATGGGGCGGTCGGGCGAGATCTTCGTGCTGGACATGGGCGAGCCGGTGCGCATCGTGGAGCTGGCGCGCATGCTGATCCGGCTCTCGGGCCACAGCGAGCAGGAAGTGCCGATCACCTACACCGGCCTGCGTCCCGGCGAGAAGCTGTACGAGGAACTGCTGGCCGACCACGAGACCACGCTGCCCACGCCGCATCCCAAGTTGCGGGTGGCCAAGTCGGGCGGTGCGTTGCCGGACGTGGAAGCCGTGATGGGCTGGATCGAGGCGTCGGGCGCGGCGCCGGGACAGGAGGCCTTGCGGCAGTGGCTGCGTGCGCAGGTGCCGGAGTACACGCCGCGCGGCGCGGCGTCGGCTGTCTAGGTCGAGATCCCGGTCTTCGCGAGCACGTCGCTGACGAGTTCCAGGCGCACCAGCGGGTTGTCCAGCTCCATCAGGCGCTGCTTGAGCGGCACCGGCAGCGGGAGCAATTCGCACCAGCGGTTGGCCACCCAGCCGCAGTCGTCCAGGCGCCAGGGCTCGGCCACGGGCATCTGCTGCGGCGAATCGGCGCGCTCGCGCAACGAATGCAGCACCTTGCGCAGAGCCTCGGCGGTGGGGCGGAGGTCCTCGGGCACCGGCACGGGCTGGTCGGTCTCGACCTGCTCGACGTCGGCCACCCAGAGGCCATGCTTGAGCTGGTCGCTGGCCTGGATGCGGAAACGCTGCTGGCCGTGGGCCCGGATCATCATCAGCCCCGGGCGCGGATGCTCCAGCGCCTCGATGGTGGCCAGCGTGCCGACCCTGGCGAACGCTTCCGGTCCGTTGCCGGGCTGGCGCACTTCCTGGCCCTGCGTCAGCGAGACCACGCCGAACGGGGCGCCGGCCTTGTGGCAGCGGCCGATCATGTCGAGGTAGCGGACTTCGAAGATGCGCAGCGGCAGCAGTCCGCCGGGAAAGAGCACGGTCCCCAGCGGAAAGAGCGGCAGCGACTGCAGGGTGAGGGCGGTGGCCAAGAAGAGGTACCGGGTGACGCCGCTATCATCCCACGCGATTCAACAAGGCGGGGCCGATGGCGCACGAAATCCTTTCTTTCCTGCTGGACGTCGTCGCCGGCCTGATAGCCGGTGCGTGCCTGCTGCGGCTGTACATGCAGCACCAGCGCGTGCCGTTCGGCAATCCGGTGGGGCGCTTCGTGTTCGCGGTCACCGACTGGATCGTGCTGCCGCTGCGGCGCGTGCTGCCGTCTGTGCGTCGCATCGACACCGCGAGCCTCGTCGCGGCCTACCTGATCCAGCTGGCGCAGTACAGCATCCTCTGGGCGGCGTTCGGCGCAGGCGGCTACGCGGCCGTGCCGATCGTCGCGCTGTTCGGCCTGCTGCAGCTGGTGATCTCGGCGCTGACGGCGCTGCTGATCGTCTACGCGATCCTGTCGTGGGTGCAGAGCGATTC
>JAEWBU010000372.1 GCA_023390985.1 Pseudomonadota bacterium | reverse complement strand
CCTTGAACCAATGCTCTTCGAGCTCGGGCCTGGAACAAACCTCGCGAGCGTGAACGTCTCGCGTCAGATGATCCCAACGCCTGGTTGACCTAGCCCACCTGAACCCCGGTTCAGGATGCCGGTCCGGCAGCAACACTGCAGACGCCTATTCCCTTCAAAGGCCGGAGCGATCCGGCCTTTGTCTTTTGTGCGCATGCCAACGCTTGCAGCTCGGCTGGGCGACAATCGAGGTTTTTTCGCGCGCAAGATGGACCTCGGCCTTCCCCTCATCCTCGAACTCGCAGTCCTGGGCATCGGCACCGGCTTCCTCGCCGGGCTGCTGGGCATCGGCGGGGGGATGGTGATGGTGCCCTTCCTCACCCTGATGCTCACCGCGCGCGGCGTCGCGCCGGAGCTGACGGTGAAGATGGCGATCGCGACCTCGATGGCCACCATCATCTTCACCTCGGTGTCGAGCGTGCGCGCGCACCACAAGCGCGGCGCGGTGCGCTGGGACATCGTCAAGCGGCTCGCCCCCGGCATCGTCATCGGCAGCCTGGTCGGCAGCCTGGGCGTGTTCTCGGTGATCAAGGGCAGCGCGCTCGCGATCTTCTTCGGCCTGTTCGTCGGCTTCTCGGCCACGCAGATGTTCCTGGACAAGAAGCCCAAGCCCACGCGCCAGCTGCCGGGCCCGGGCGGCACCGTGGCCGCGGGCGGCGTGATCGGTTTCGTCTCAGGGCTGGTGGGCGCCGGCGGCGGCTTCATCAGCGTGCCGTTCATGGCCTGGTGCAACGTCGCGATCCACAACGCGGTCGCGACCTCCGCCGCTCTGGGCTTCCCGATCGCGGTCGCCAACGTCGCGGGCTACATCGGCAGCGGCCTGCGGGTCGAGAACCTGCCTGCGGGCTCGTTCGGCTACATCTGGCTGCCGGGGCTGGTCGTCGTCGCCCTGTGCAGCGTGTTCACCGCGCCCCTCGGCGCGCGCGCCGCCCACGCCCTGCCCGTCGGACGCCTGAAGCGCGTGTTCGCCAGCATCCTGTACCTGCTGGCCGCCTACATGCTCTACAAGGGCATCACCACGATCTGAGTCCGAGGACTCGCGCGCCTCGCGCGCGACCTCGCGCAGCACGTCCAGCACCAGCTGCGGCTGCGTCAGCTGCGGAAAGTGCCCGCTGCGCCGCGCCACCACCTGGCGCCCGCGCGGCGACAGCGCCGCCAAGGCCCGGTGGTTCGCGCGCTTGGCGCGCAGTTCCTCCGGCGACATCAGCCAGCGCGGCGGATCCTGCCCGCCGCTCACCACCGCCAGCGGCACCGGCGGGAACGGCCCTGCCGCCTCGACCTCGCGCGCGGCGGAGTCGATCCAGTCCATCTCCGAATCCAGGTTGGCCCGCAGCAGCTTCTGCGGCACCGAGAGCACGCGGCTGAGCACCTGCGCCAGCCGGCCCTCGTGGCCCTTGAGCCGCTCGCGGTCGCGCGGATGCGTGGGCTCGACCAGCACCACGCCCGCGACCTCGCGCGGAAAGCGCCGCGCGAACAGCTGCGCGTGCAGGCCGCCCAGCGAATGGCCGACCAGCAGGTACGGCGGCGAAAGCTCCAGCGCGGCCAGCAGTTCGCGCAGGCTGTCGACGATCACCGTGCCGGTCTGCGGCAGCACGGGCTTGCTGCTGCGGCCCACGCCGAAGCGGTTCCATGCGAACACGCGGGCTGTTTCCTCGATGTCGGGATAGAGGCGACCCCAGCCCTCGAGCGTGACGCCCGCGCCATTGAGCAGCACCAGCGTGGGCGCGCCCTCGCCGGACAGCACGTACTCGAGCGTGCCCGCGGCGGTCGCGTGCTTGCGCTTGCGCGGCAGCAGACCCCCGAACACCTGTGCCTCAGGCGCCTCCGATGCCGCGCGTCACCCGGCCCGTGCCCTCGCACTCCGGACACGTGCCGGCGTTGAGCTTGCCGCTGCCGCCGCAGGTGGGGCAGATGTCCTCGCCCGTTCCCGGCGTGCCGGGCGGCGCCTCGTCGCCGGGCGCCATCGGCGCGGTCGGAGCGCCCGGTCGTGAACCGGCCGCGCCGGCGGGCTGGTCGGAGGCACCCGGCGAAGCGGGGCTGCGAACCGCCAGGTCCACCGAGGCGCCGGGGTCTTCCTCGCCCGCGACCGATTCGCTCAGGTCGATGGGCTCGTTGGAACGGGAACTTGCTTCGGACATGGCTTACCTCGAGAGGGTTCGAGGCCCATGGTAGGAAGCCCCACCGTCCGGTGCCGTAGGACGGCACCGAACGCGCGGCTCAGCGGCCCTGCCAGTTCGGCGGTCGCTTGTTCACGAAGGCCGTGACGCCCTCGCGGAAGTCATCGCTGCCGTACGCGGCACGGATCAGGTCCTGCGCCTCGGGCAGCTGCGCGTGCAGCAGGCGGTTGAAGGCCTGCTTGCTCACCTTCTGCGTGACCGGGGCGAGCGAAGCCAGCCGGCCGCACAGCTTGTCGCTCACGCCGTCGATCTGGTCGGGCGCCGCGATCTCCAGCAGGTAGCCGGCGGCAAGCGCTTCCTCGGCCGTGAGCAGGTCGGCCAGCAGCAGCAGGCGCTCGGCGCGCGGACGCCCCACCGCCGCGACCAGCCGCGCCACGTTGGCCATGGAGAGGCAGTTGCCCAGCGTGCGCGCGATCGGCACGCCCAGCCTGGTGCCGGGCGTGGCGATGCGGAAGTCGCAGGCGGTGGCGATGGCCAGCCCGCCGCCGATGGCCCAGCCTTCCAGCACGGCCACCGTCGGCATCGGCAGGTCTTCCACCAGGGCGACGCAGGCGTCGATGCGGCGTTCGTAGGCCACGCCGTCCTCGCCATTCCTGAAGTCCTGGAACTGCGCGATGTCGGTGCCGGCGACGAACGCCTGCCCGCCCGCGCCGCGCAAGCGCACGACGCGCACCGACGCGTCGCCGCGCAGCACGCCGCAGATGCGCTCCAGCGATTCGTACATCGCCCACGTCATGGCGTTGCGCGCCTCGGGGCGGTCGAAGACCACCGAGGCGATCGGCCCTTCGATGCGCAGGTGGACGGCGCCTTCGCTCACGAGCCGAACGCTCCCTGCTCGCGCAGCTTCGCCCGCTCCTCCATCGACAGCCCCAGCTCGGCCAGCACCTCGTCGGTGTGCTCGCCCAGCAGCGGCGGATGGCGGCGCACCTGCTGCGGCGTGGCCGACAGCTTCACCGGGAAGCCGATGTTGGGCACGCGGCCTTCGATCGGATGGTCGATCTCCATGCGCATGCGGCGCGCCTGCGCGTGCTCGCTGCCGAACGCCTCGGGGTACGACAGGATCGGCCCCGCGGGGATGCCGTTGGCCAGCAGCGTCTCGACCCAGTGGTCCTTGGGGTGCTGCCTGAAGGACTTCTCCAGCTCGTCCTGCAGCTCGGCGCGGTGCGCCAGGCGCTGCGAGATGTTCGAGAAGCGCGGATCGGCCAGCAGCTCCTCGCGGCCCATCAGCCTGCAGAGCTTCTCCCACAGCTTCTGGTTGTTGGCGCCCATGACGAACCAGCCGTCCGAGCAGGCCATCGCCTGGTACGGCGCGGTCATCTTGTTGGACGTGCCCAGCGGCTGCGGCGGCTTGCCGGTGCCCCAGTAGTCGCAGATGTCCCAGACCGAGAACGCCATCGCGGCGTCGAACAGCGCGGCGTCCACGTACTGGCCCTGCCCCGTGTTCTTCGCGCCGATGTAGGCGCTGAGCGTGGCGTACACCGCGAATAGCGCGCAGCCGATGTCGGCCACCGGCACGCCGGCCTTCACCGGCGGGCTGTCGGGATAGCCGGTCACGCTCATCACGCCCGACATCGCCTGCGCCATCAGGTCGAAGCCCGGCCGGTCGGCCCAGGGGCCGTTCTGGCCGAAGCCCGAGATGCTGGTGTAGACCAGCTTCGGATTGACCTCGCGCAGCTGCTCGTAGCCCAGGCCCAGGCGCTTCATGGCGCCGGGGCGGTAGTTCTCGATCAGGATGTCGGCTTCCCTGGCCAGCTTCAGCAGCACCGCCTTGCCGGCCTCGGACTTGAGGTCCAGCGCCACGCTGCGCTTGTTGCGGTTCATGTTCAGGAAGCCCAGGCTGTCGGGCCCCTTCATCTTGAAGCCCATCGAGCCGCGGGTCTGGTCGCCCGTTCCCGGCGGCTCGATCTTGATCACGTCCGCGCCCAGGTCGCCCAGCAGCATGCAGGCGAACGGGCCGGCCATCACCTGGCTGATGTCGAGGACGCGGACGCCTTCGAGGGGGAGAGTTTTTGTCATTGGATTCAGGGACGAGGGGCGAGGGGCGAGGGACGAGGGAAAAGACAGAAAAGACAGACCGGCTGTTTCCCTCGCCCCTCGCCCCTCGTCCCTCGCCACTGCCTTCTCAGATTTCAGCCTTGACTCCGGCTTCCTTGATCACCTTCGCCCACTTGGCCTGCTCGACCTTCATGAACTGGGCGAACTTCTCGGTGGAGCCGCCGCCGTCCTCGGCCCCGGAGGCTTCGAGCTTCTCCATGACGTCGGGCATGTGAAGGACCTTGTTGACGTCCTCGTTCATGCGCTTGGCCAGGGCCGGCGACATCTTGCCGGGGCCGACCAGGCCGTACCACGTGGTGGCCTCGTAGCCGGGGAAGCCCGACTCGGCCATCGTCGGCACGTTGGGATACGACTTCACGCGGGCCTGGCGGGTCTGCGCGATCGGGATCGCCTTGCCACTCTTCACGTGCGGCGTCGCGGCCGTCATGGTGTCGAAGCTGTAGTTGATCTGCCCGCCGATCAGGTCGGTGAGCATCGGGCCGGAACCCTTGTACGGCACGTGGATCGCCTTCACGCCGGCCTGCAGCATGAACATCTCCAGCGCCAGGTGCTGGGCCGAGCCGTTGCCGGCGGAGCCGAAGCTGATCTTGCCCGGGTTCTTCTTGCACAGCTCCACCACTTCCTTGACGGTCCTGGCGGGCTGCTGCTCGTTGCAGATCAGGAGGTTGGGCGTGATGCCCACCATCGCGATCGGCTGGAAATCCTTCTCGGCGTCGTACGGCAGCTTCTGCAGCCCCGGCACGATGGCATGGCTGTTGATGTGCGCCATGTGCAGCACGGTGCCGTCGCCGGGCGACTTGGCCACCAGGTCCGCGGCGATGGTGCCCGAGGCGCCCGCGCGGTTCTCCACGATGATCTGCGTCTTCCACATCTCGGCGAGCTTCTGGCCGATGACGCGCGACAGGATGTCGGTGCCGCCGCCGGGAGCGAAGCCCACGATGATCTTGATCGGTTGCTGCGGGATGCCCTGCGCGCGCACCAGCGGTGCGGCGAGGGTGGCGGCAACGCCGGCGGTGAAGGTCCTTCGTTGGATCATGGTTGGTCTCCTGGTTGTGGAAAGGGACGAGGGGCGAGGGACGAGGGACGAGGGAGAAGACGGGCCGGCTGTTTCCCTAGCCCCTCGCCCCTCGCCCCTCGTCCCTTGCGAAGCACGTCAAGCCGCGCGCGCCAGCGCCGTCGGCGCCGCATGCGAAGCGAAATGGTCCATCGCGGCCTGCACGCCGGAGCCCGCCAGCTTCACGCCGGAGAGCTTGAGCCCCATCTCGCAGCCGGACAGCGCGGCCATCAGCGTGAGGTCGTTGCAGTCGCCCAGGTGGCCGATGCGGAACATGCGGCCCTTGACCTTCCCCAGGCCGGTTCCCAGCGACAGGTCGAAGCGTTCGTAGATCAGCTTGCGCACCGCGTCGGCGTCCACGCCCTCGGGCATCACGACGCCGGTGAGCACCGGCGAATGCACCGCCGGGTCCACGCACTGCGTCTCCAGGCCCCAGGCCTTGACGGCGGCGCGCACGCCCGCGCCCCAGCGGCGATGGCGCTCGAACACCGCCTCCAGGCCGCCGTGCTGCTCGTCCAGCAGCATGTCGATCGCCTCGGCCAGGCCGTACAGCAGGTTGGTGTTCGGGGTGTAGGGGAAGTAGCCGGACCTGTTGATCTCCAGCATCTCGTCCCAGGCCCAGAACGACTTGGGCAGCTTGGAGGTCTTGCCGGCTTCCAGTGCCTTGGGCGACAGCGCGTTGAAGCTGATGCCCGGGGGCAGCATCAGCCCTTTTTGCGATCCGCTGACGCACACGTCCACGCCCCAGTCGTCGTGGCGGTACTCGGCGGAAGCCAGGCCGGAGATGCTGTCGACCATCAGCAGCGCGGGATGTTTTGCCGCATCGATCGCCTTGCGCACCGCGCGGATGTCGCTGGTGACGCCGGTGGAGGTCTCGTTGTGGACCACGCACACCGCCTTGATCTGGTGCTGCGTGTCGGCGCGCAGGCGCTTCTCGATCAGGTCGGCCTGGACGCCGCGGCGCCAGCCCTCCACGCCCGGCAGGCCGAGGAACTCGGTCTTCAGGCCCAGGCGGGTGGCCATCTTGTTCCACAGGCTGGCGAAGTGGCCGGTCTCGTACATCAGCACGGCGTCGCCGGGCGAGAGCGTGTTGGCCAGCGCGGCTTCCCAGGCGCCGGTGCCCGAGGCCGGATAGATCACCACGGGATGCTTCGTCTGGAAGATGCGCTGCATGCCCGACAGCACGCGCTTGCCGAGCGGACCGAACTCCGGCCCGCGGTGGTCGATGGTGGGCAGGCTCATCGCCCGCAGGATGCGGTCGGGCACGGGCGAAGGCCCGGGGATCTGCAGGAAGTGGCGGCCGGTGGGGTGGAAGTCGAGGGTCAGCATCCGGCCATTTTTGCATACAAAATTCGGCTGTCAACAGGGTTTCCAGCGTAAGCTCTTCGTTGTCATCCTGTTTTTTGCATACAATTTCCACCATGGCCGCCGACGTGATCTCCATCCCGCGCGCCGCCCTGCACGAGCAGGTGGCGCAGCGCCTGCGGCAGATGCTGGTGGAAAACCGCATCCCGCCGGGCGCCAAACTCAATGAGCGCGAACTGTGCGAGGCGCTGAACGTCTCGCGCACGCCGCTGCGCGAAGCCATCAAGATGCTGGCCGCCGAAGGCCTGGTGGAACTGGTGCCCAATCGCGGCGCCATCGCCATCGCCCTGACCGAGGCCGACGTGGTCAACACCTTCGAGGTGATGGCCGGCCTGGAGTCGCAATCGGGCGAACTGGCCGCCCAGCGCATCACCGACGAGGAGCTGGCCGAGATCCGCGCCCTGCACTTCGAGATGATGGCCGCCTACACCCGCGGCGACCTCTCGGCCTACTACAGCCTGAACGCGCGCATCCACCGCGCGATCAACGCCGCGGCCAAGAACCCGGTGCTCACGGCCACCTACAACCAGGTCAACGCGCGCCTGCAGGCGCTGCGCTTCCGCTCCAACCAGGACGGCGCCAAATGGAAGCGCGCCGTCGGCGAACACGAGAAGATGATCGAAGCCCTCTCCACCCGCGATCCCGCCGCCATGCGCGAGGTGCTGCTCACGCACCTGACCAACAAGCGCAACACCGTCCTCGAGCAGCTGCGCGAGGACGGCGCCGTCCACGGCAACCGTCTGAAGAAGGCCAAGGCATGAACGCGCCGCTGCCCACCGCCGCCCGCGAAGACGCGGCCCGCTACGACCGCGTCGCCGCCGCCACCAACGAAGTGGCCGGCCGCCTCGCCCAGCGCCTGGCGCAGGACACGCAGGGCGAGGTGCTCTTTTCGCCCGCCGACCGCGGCCGCTATGCCACCGACGCCTCGATCTACCAGGAGATGCCCGTCGGCGTGTTCGTGCCCCGCGCGGCCGAGGACATCCCGCTGGCCATCGACATCTGCCGCGACCTCAAGGTGCCCATCGTCCCGCGCGGCGGCGGCACCAGCCAGTGCGGCCAGACGGTGGGCGCGGGCCTGGTGATCGACAACACCAAGCACGTGCGCAACCTCCTCGAGGTGGACCCGGTCGCGCGCACCGCGGTGGTCGAGCCCGGCCTGGTGCTGGACCACCTGAACGCCGAGCTGAAGAAGCACGGCCTCTGGTACCCGGTGGACGTGTCCACCAGCGCCCAGGCCACGCTGGGCGGCATGGCGGGCAACAACTCCTGCGGCAGCCGCAGCATCGCGTGGGGCAACATGGTCCACAACGTGCTGGGCATGGACGCCTGGACCGCCGACGGCGAGCTGCTGCGCTTCGGCCGCTTCGACGAGGCGACCGGCCGGGTGCGCGCCATCGGCGAGCAGGTGCGCGCCATGGCCACCGAGCTGGCGCCGGAGATCGACGCGATGTGGCCCAAGGTGCTGCGTCGCGTCGCCGGCTACAACCTGGACGTGTTCCGCAACCAGAACCCGCGGCCCTACACCGCCGACGGTTCCGTCAACCTGGCCCACCTCCTGGTCGGCAGCGAGGGCACGCTGGCGGTCACGCGCAGCCTGAAGCTGCAGCTGTCGCCGCTGCCGCGCGCCAAGGTGCTGGGCGTGGTGAACTTCCCGACCTTCTACAAGGCGATGGACACGGCCCAGCACATCGTGCGGCTGGGCGAAGGCACGCTGACGGCGGTCGAACTGGTGGACCGCACCATGATCGAGCTGTCGCTGCAGAACCCGGCCTTCGCACCGGTGATCCGCGGCGCGGTGATCGGCCAGCCGGACGCGGTGCTGCTGGTGGAGTTCTCCGGCGAGGAGAAGGCGCCGCTGGTGCGCCACCTGGATCGGCTGGTCGAGCTGATGGGCGACCTGGGCCTGCCGAACTCGGTGGTGCGCCTGGAGGACGACGGCCCGCAGAAGGCGCTGTGGGAGGTCCGCAAGGCGGGCCTCAACATCATGATGAGCCTCAAGGGCGACGGCAAGCCGGTCAGCTTCATCGAGGACTGCGCGGTGCCGCTGGAGCACCTGGCCGAGTACACGGACGCCCTCACCCAGGTGTTCCGCAAGCACGGCTCGCGCGGCACCTGGTACGCCCACGCGTCGGTCGGCACGCTGCACGTGCGGCCGATCCTGGACATGCGGCGCGAAGGTGCGCCCAGGATGCGGCAGATCGCCGAGGAAGCCGCGGCGCTGGTGCGCAAGTACCGCGGCGCCTACAGCGGCGAGCACGGCGACGGACTGTGCCGCGGCGAGTGGATCCAGTGGCAGTTCGGACCGCGCATCACCGAGGCGTTCGGCCGCATCAAGCAGCTGTTCGACCCGCAGCGGCTGCTGTGCCCGCGCCGCATGGTCGAGGCGCCGCGCATGGACGACACGCGTCTGATGCGCTTCCCGCCCGGCTACCGCGTGATCCCGCTGCAGCCGGGGCTGGACTGGAGCGCCTGGAACGTGCAGAACGATCCGGCCACCGAGCGCACCACCCCGCCGGGCACCGGCGGCGACCCGGCCGGCGGCTTCGCCAAGGCGGTGGAGATGTGCAACAACAACGGGCACTGCCGCAAGTTCGACGCCGGCACCATGTGCCCGAGCTACCGCGCGACGCGCGACGAGAAGCACCTCACCCGCGGTCGCGCCAACACGCTGCGCCTGGCGCTGTCGGGCCAGCTCGGTCCCGAGGGGCTGGTCCATCCCGAGGTGCGCGAGGCGCTCGACCTGTGCGTCAGCTGCAAGGGGTGCAAGCGCGACTGCCCGACCGGCGTCGACATGGCCAAGATGAAGGTCGAGTTCCTGCACCACTGGCACGGCAAGCACGGGTGGAGCTGGAAGGACCGCCTGATCGCCGGCCTGCCCGACTACGCAGCCAAGGCGGCCCGCTTCGCGCCG
>JAEWBU010000291.1 GCA_023390985.1 Pseudomonadota bacterium | reverse complement strand
TGTTGCGGACCTGGCCCGTCAGGTTGGACGCCATGAAGTTCACGGAGTCGGTGAGGTCCTTCCAGGTGCCGGCGACGCCGGGCACCTGGGCCTGGCCTCCGAGCTTGCCCTCGGTACCCACCTCGCGCGCCACGCGCGTCACTTCCGAAGCGAAGCCGTTGAGCTGGTCGACCATCGTGTTGATGGTGTTCTTCAACTCCAGGATCTCGCCCTTGACCTCCACCGTGATCTTGCGCGAGAGGTCGCCCTTGGCCACCGCCGTCGTCACTTCCGCGATGTTGCGCACCTGACCCGTCAGGTTGTTCGCCATCGAGTTGACGTTGTCGGTCAGGTCCTTCCAGGTGCCGGCAACGCCGCGCACCTGGGCCTGTCCGCCCAGCTTGCCCTCGGAACCCACCTCGCGCGCCACGCGCGTCACTTCCGAAGCGAAGCCGTTGAGCTGGTCCACCATGGTGTTCAGGGTGTTCTTCAGCTCGAGGATCTCGCCCTTCACGTCCACCGTGATCTTCTTGGACAGGTCGCCGTTGGCCACCGCGGTGGCCACGTCGGCGATGTTGCGCACCTGGGCCGTGAGGTTGGACGCCATCGAGTTGACGTTGTCCGTCAGGTCCTTCCACGTGCCCGCGACGCCCAGCACCTGGGCCTGGCCGCCCAGCTTGCCTTCGGTGCCCACTTCACGCGCCACGCGCGACACCTCGCCGGCGAAGCCGTTGAGCTGGTCCACCATCGTGTTGATGGTGTTCTTCAGCTCCAGGATCTCGCCGCGCACGTCCACGGTGATCTTCTTGGACAGGTCGCCGCGCGCCACGGCGGTCGTCACTTCCGCGATGTTGCGGACCTGGCCCGTCAGGTTGGACGCCATGAAGTTCACGGAGTCGGTGAGGTCCTTCCAGGTGCCGGCGACGCCGGGCACCTGGGCCTGGCCGCCCAGCTTGCCTTCCGTGCCCACCTCGCGCGCCACGCGCGTCACCTCCGAAGCGAAGCCGTTCAGCTGGTCGACCATCGTGTTGATGGTGTTCTTCAGCTCCAGCACCTCGCCGCGCACGTCCACCGTGATCTTCTTGGACAGGTCGCCGTTGGCCACCGCGGTCGTCACCTCGGCGATGTTCCGCACCTGGCCGGTGAGGTTGGACGCCATGAAGTTCACGTTGTCGGTCAGGTCCTTCCAGGTGCCGGCCACGCCTTCCACCGCCGCCTGGCCGCCCAGCTTGCCTTCGGTGCCCACCTCGCGCGCCACGCGAGACACCTCGCCGGCGAACGCGTTCAGCTGGTCCACCATGGTGTTGATGGTCTGCTTGAGCTGCAGGATCTCGCCCTTGACCTCCACCGTGATCTTGCGCGAGAGGTCGCCGCGCGCGATGGCGGTGGCCACGTCGGCGATGTTGCGCACCTGGCCCGTCAGGTTGGACGCCATCGAGTTCACCGAGTCGGTGAGGTCCTTCCAGGTGCCGGCGATGCCGGGCACCTGGGCCTGGCCGCCCAGCTTGCCTTCCGTGCCCACCTCGCGCGCCACCCGCGTCACTTCGGACGAGAAGCCGTTGAGCTGGTCCACCATGGTGTTGATGGTTTCCTTCAGCTCCAGGATCTCGCCCTTCACGTCCACGGTGATCTTGCGCGAGAGGTCGCCGCGCGCGACAGCGGTCGTCACGTTGGCGATGTTCCGCACCTGGGAGGTGAGGTTGTTCGCCATCGAGTTGACCGAGTCGGTCAGGTCCTTCCAGGTGCCGGCCACGCCGGGCACCACCGCCTGGCCGCCCAGGCGACCGTCGGTGCCCACCTCGCGCGCCACGCGCGTCACTTCCGAGGCGAAGGATCGCAGCTGGTCCACCATGGTGTTGGTGGCTTCCTTGAGCTGAAGGATCTCGCCGCGCACGTCCACGGTGATCTTCTTGGACAGGTCGCCGTTGGCCACCGCGATCGTCACTTCCGCGATGTTGCGCACCTGCGCGGTCAGGTTGCCGGCCATCTGGTTCACCGAATCGGTGAGGTCCTTCCACACGCCGGACACGTTCTTCACCTGGGCCTGGCCGCCCAGCTTGCCCTCGGTGCCCACCTCGCGCGCCACCCGCGTCACCTCGTTGGTGAACACGGACAGCTGCTCGATCATGGTGTTCACCAGCTTGGCCGAACGCAGGAACTCACCCTTGAGCGCGCGTCCGTCCACCTGCAGCTCCATCTGCTGGCCGAGATCGCCCTTGGCGACCGCGCCGATGGTGCGGGCGATGTCGGTGGTGGGACGCACCAGGTCGTCGATCAGCGTGTTGAGCGAATCGACCTGGGCCGCCCAGCCGCCCACGGCGCCGGGCGTGGCGATCCGCTGGGTCAGGCGGCCTTCCTTGCCGACGGTGGTGGACAGGCGCGCGGCTTCCTGCGTGATGCGCTGCGCGTTCGAGATGCACTGATTGAAGGCCTCGGCGATGCGCCCGTCGGTGCCGGTCCAGGTGACCGGCAGGCGCGTCTGGAAGTCGCCTTGGGAAAAGGCCATCAGCGCCGCGAGGATCTGCCGCGACTGCGCTTCGGCGGCCGCTTCGGGATCGCGGGTACGGATGCGGCCGACGGCGGGGGCCGCGGACGCGGCCGCGGATTTCTTCTTGCTGTTGTTGTTCAGGGCTTGGTCCATGAGGCGGTACTGCGATCTGCTCCTCTTGCCCGAGGAGTCTCATTTGCTCGGATGTCCAATGCCGGCTCACCGGCCGAACGCCTGCGCCGCACGGCTGCTCGGCAGCCGATTCAACGCCACGGTAGTGTCGGGACTCCGTCCGACAGTCGCTGTAGGACGGAGCCGACACATGAGGCGGGTGCGGGTGGCTCTGGAGGAAGTCGTGCTAGGCCACCACCGCAGGTTGCTCGGCCGCGACGTGCGTGCCATGTAGGACCGGCCCTCACGGGGCGCGGGCGGGAGGGCTACACCGATCGCGTCCGCTCTCCGACCCGCCCCACCCATGGGAAAAAAGAACATGCGCCCATGGACCGCCGCGACCGCGACTTCGAAGACAGCGATTTCAGTGTCGAATGGCTGCGCCCCCGGCAGGAGCCGGGGCGCGGAGTGCGCAAGGTCTGGGCGTCGTTGATCGGCCTGGTGGCCGCGCCCGCCGTCGCGGCCGGCCTGCTGCATCTGCTGAGGTAAGCCATGGACGCCGGAAAAGCACTGGCCTGGGTACTCTTCGTCGGCCTCGTCGCGCTGATGGCCGTTTGAGCCGCTGGCCCAGGCCGGCTCAAGCCAGCGGCTTCAGGTAGCCGCTCTCCGCCAGCTTGAAGAACTCGCGGCTGGACATCATCAGCCGCGTGCCCGCGCTGCCGTCCGCCTGCAGGTCGATCTCCAGCACGTACCAGGACCTGCCGGTCGCGCCCAGCGACTGGATCGCGCGGATCTTCCAGCGCCGGTTCTGCGCATCCACGTAGTGCTGACCGCGAGCGGGCACCGGGATCTGGATCTCACCCTTGGCCATCCGTGGAGGATGGCCCGTCCGCGGCGCGGATCCCATCGGCCATTTGGCGGAGTCCGGGTCGCCTCTGGCTCCATCGCACTACGGCCGAGCTTTGGCGCCGTGCAAGTGCTGACAATGTGTTCCAGACAAGGAGCGCATTCATGCTGCTGGAGCTGTACGGGTTGGTGGGCATTCTCGGCACCCTGGCGTTGGCCGCATGGTTGGGAGGGCGCGAAGAGACCCCGAGCTCCGCGGCCCGGGCCTTCGCCGGCCGGCGGTACTTCAGCGGACTGGATGGGCTGCGCGCCATCAGCGTCATCGCCGTCATCTGGTGCCACGTGGCCGGCAAGCAGCCGCTCAACCTGCTGAACCAGGGTAACAAGGGTGTCGACCTGTTCTTCGCGATCAGCGGGTTCCTGGTCACCACGCTGCTGCTGCGCGAGTACCGGGAACACGGGTCCATCTCCCTCACCCAGTTCTACCTCCGCCGGTCGCTCAGGATCTTCCCGCTCTACTACGCGGTGCTGCTTCTCTACTGCGTGCTCGTCCTTGCGACGATGCGCGGCACCACCAAGGCGGCGGAGTTCTGGGACAACCTGCCCGCCTTCCTCACCTACACCTCGAACTGGTTCGTCGACCTCGACGGCGCGGGGTCGCACGGCACGACCTTCTACTTCGCCTGGTCGCTTGCGACGGAAGAGCAGTTCTACCTGTTCTGGCCCGCGCTGATGCTGCTGAGCCTGTGGCTCACCAAACGCAGCTGGGCCCCGGCCGTCGCGGCGGTGCTGCTGATCAGCATCCAGCTCGTCGCGGTGTCGCACGTCAAGCCGACGCTGCTGGTGATCATGCTGGCCAGCCTCGCGCCCGCGATCCTGTTCGGCGTGGTCTTCGCGGTGCTGCTGCACCACCGGCGCATCTTCGAGCTGCTGTACCCGGTCATCGGCAACCGGCTGATGGCCCCTGCGGCCGCCGGCCTGCTGCTCGCCTGCCTGCAGTTCGATGCGGACCTGCTGCTGATCCGCTTCCTGATGGCCCTGCTGGTGGCCAGCGTCTGCATCCGCGACGACACGGCGCTGCACCCGGTGCTGAACTGGCGCCCTGCGGTGTTCATGGGCGCCATCAGCTACGGCATGTACCTGATGCACATGCTGGCGGCCAACTTCGCCCGCATCCTGCTCGGCCATCCGTCCGGCCTGGACGTGTTCGCCGTGACGCTGCTGGTCGCCACCGTCATGGCCTTCCTGAGCTATCGCTTCTTCGAGGCGCCGATCCTGAAGCTCAAGGGTCGCTTCCAGCCCGACAAAACTTCGGAACCTGTGGTCCGGCCCGCGCCGACCGTGTAGGAAATCACGCACGGCGCTGTCGGAGGCGGCCCCGCGAACGTGTAGGTACATCCCTTGAGCTTGGTGACACCGTTTAACAGCTCTGCCATCGACACTCCAGCTCTTCCAAAAAGAACTGGGGTGTGGACATGGACAGGCGCAAGGCGCTCTCGTTGCTCGGATTGGGCGTGCTGGCCGGTTGCGGCGGCGGCGGTGGCGGCTCTGCGGTGGCGGATGCCGCGCAGGGCGTGACGACCGACGATCTCGCGAACGGGTCACCAGCGCCGGCGCCGGTCGCGAACCCGGGCACGCCTTCCCCGGTCGTCGCGCCCCTGTCCACGAACATCGCCGCGTGGGGCGACTCGATCACCGACCTGTACGCCCGCAGCCTGGCGCAGGTCTACCCGGACCGGCAGGTCTACAACGGCGGCGTGGTGGGCCAGACCTCGATGCAGATCGCGGCCCGCGTGCAGGCCGACACCGCGCACCGGACCTGGGTGTCGATCCTCTGGTTGGGCCACAACAACTGGAGCAAGGACGAGGTCAAGGCGGACATCGCCTCGTCGATCGCCGCGCTCGGGCCGAACCAGGCCTACGTGATCCTGTCGATGCTGAACTGGGCGCCCTCCGGCGCGCGCGGCACGCAGGAGTACGCGGATACGGTGCGCGTCAACGGCGAACTGGCCGCGATGTACCCGGACCATTTCCTGGACATCCGCCAGTACCTGGTCGGCCTCTACAACCCGAACTCGTGGCAGGACGTGCAGGACCACCAGAACGACCTGCCGCCCTCGTCGCTGCGGTTCGACGGCATCCACCTGAGCGACGCGGGTTGCCTCGCGGTGGCGCGCAAGCTGCAGGAGTTCCTCGCCGGCAAGGGCTGGTGAGGATCAGAACAGGCTGCCCGTCTCCGGCGCGGGCGGCTTGGGCGGCCGCATCGTTCTAACGCTGCTCGCCTTCGGCGCGCGCGGCGGCAGAGGGGAGGGCACGGCCGCCAGCGGCTTGTCCCACTGCCGGAAATACGCCGGCGCGTCCTGCACCCGGCAGGTGAGCCAGTTGCCGTAGTCCTCGGGGTCGAGGATCACCACCATGCGCTTCTCGTCCTCGGGCCGATGGAAGCGCTTCATCAGGGGATGGTCGTCGGCGTTGACGGTCAGCATCGCGAAGCTGAAAACATCACGTCCATCCGGATGCCGCCATTCGCGGTAGATGCCCGCCACGCCGAACGGCACGAAGCCTTCCTGGTGGATGGCCCAGCGCACGCATTCGCCGGTCTCCCAATTGGGTTCGTAGATCGCCTCGCAGGGGATCACGCAGCGCCAGCCCCTGGACCAGGACTCGCGGAAGCTCGGAAGCCGGTTCACCGTTTCGCTGCGCGCGTTGTAGGTGCGGCGGCCGAACGCGAGCTCGGTGGCGAAGTCCGGCAGCAGGCCGAAGATGCCGTCGTCCACGATGCGCTCGAAGCCGGAGCCGTCTTCGGCGAGCCGGATGAAGGGGGCGAGGCCAAGCGGCCAGGTGTCGACGGGTTCGTCGTCGCGGTCACGCTCGACGCCGAAGAACGTGAGCAGGCGGTCTCGGCGGCTGACGGGGATGTAGTTCGAGCACATGCCGTGCCGGCCGTGATGTCGAAGAGGGGAAGTTGACGAGCCTTACCCCCGGCACTGGCTCCACAGTTAGGGCTGCTTGGTTCCCCACCTGACCCGGTTGGCCGCTTCACCATGCGGGGAGGCCCGTCACCCGTGATTGTAGGCGCAACCGGCCGAAGAGCTCGCGCGTGCGACCTTTAGAATCGACCCGATGTCCTACCTCGTGCTCGCCCGCAAGTACCGGCCGAAGAACTTCGGCCAGATGGTCGGCCAGGAGCACGTGGTGCAGGCGCTGTCCAACGCGCTGGAGCAGCAGCGACTGCACCATGCCTACCTGTTCACCGGCACGCGCGGCGTGGGCAAGACGACGGTGTCGCGCATCCTGGCCAAGTCGCTGAACTGCCAGGGCCCGGACGGGCAGGGCGGGATCACCGCCACGCCCTGCGGCGTGTGCCAGGCCTGCACCGACATCGATTCCGGCCGCTTCGTCGACTACACCGAGCTGGACGCCGCCTCCAATCGAGGCGTCGACGAGGTCCAGTCGCTGCTGGAGCAGGCCGTCTACAAGCCGGTGCAGGGCCGCTTCAAGGTCTTCATGATCGACGAGGTCCACATGCTGACCGGGCACGCGTTCAACGCGATGCTCAAGACGCTGGAGGAGCCGCCCGAGTACCTGAAGTTCGTGCTGGCCACGACCGACCCGCAGAAGGTGCCGGTCACCGTGCTGTCGCGCTGCCTGCAGTTCAACCTGCGTCCGATGGCGCCGCAGACGGTGCAGGAGCACCTGGCGGTCGTGCTGCAGTCCGAGGGCGTGGACGCCGAGCCGCAGGCGCTGCGGCTGCTGTCGCGCGCGGCGCGCGGCTCGATGCGCGATGCGCTGTCGCTGACCGACCAGGCGATCGCCTTCGGCGGCGGCGCGCTGCAGGAAGCGGCGGTGCGCCAGATGCTGGGAAGCGTGGACCGCTCGCACGTGTTCCGCCTGATCGAGGCGCTGGCCGCCGGCGACGGCGCGGCCGTGGTCGAGATCTCCGAGGCGCTGCGGGTCAACGGCCTGTCGGCCGCCGGCGCGCTGGAGGAGATGACGGCCGTGCTGCAGCGCATGGCCGTGGTGCAGGCGGTCCCGGGCATCGCCGACGGCGGCGATCCGGACCATGCCGAGATCGCGCGCCTGGCTGGCCAGCTGCCGGCCGACGAGACCCAGCTGCTCTACACCATGTGCCTGCACGGCCGCGCCGAGCTGGGCCTGGCGCCCGACGAGTACGCGGCGCTGACCATGGTGCTGTTGCGGCTGCTGGCCTTCCGCCCCGAGGCGCCGACAGCGGCGCAGGCGGAAAAAAAAACTCTGAACGCAGCCAGGCCTTCGCCTGAGCCTGCCATTGCCGCGCCCGTTCCGGGGACCGCGCCGGCACCGACCGCCGCCCCTGTGGCGCCCAACCCGCCTCTCGGACCCGCGATGCCTGCAAGCGCGGCTGCGCCAGTCGCCGCTGCTGCGC
>JAEWBU010000225.1 GCA_023390985.1 Pseudomonadota bacterium | reverse complement strand
CGTAGTGGCGCCAGGCGCCTTCGGCGATGCCGTAGTAGCCGGGCAGCGAGTCCGGGTTCGGGCCCACGTCGGTGGCGCCCTGCACGTTGTCGTGGCCGCGGAAGATGTTGGCGCCGCCGCCCGAGACGCCGACGTTGCCCAGCGCCAGCTGCAGGATGCAGGAGGCGCGCACCATGGCGTTGCCGATCGAGTGCTGGGTCTGGCCCATGCACCACACGATGGTGGACGGCCGGTTCTTGGCCATCATCTCGGCGACCTTGGCCACCTGGGCCTCCGGCACGCCGCAGGCCTCCTCGACCTTGTCCGGCGTCCACTTGGCCATGACGTCCTTCCTGACGTCCTCCATGCCGTAGACGCGGTCGTTGATGTACTTCTTGTCTTCCCAGCCGTTCTTGAACACGTGGTACAGCACGCCGAACAGGAAGGGGATGTCGGAGCCCGAGCGGATGCGCACGTACTCGTCGGCCTTGGCCGCCGTGCGCGTGAAGCGCGGGTCGGCCACGATCATCTTGGTGCCGGTCTCCTTGGCGTGGAGCATGTGCACCATGCTGACCGGGTGCGCCTCGGCGGCGTTGGAGCCGATGTACAACGCGCACTTGCTGTTCTGCATGTCGTTGTACGAGTTCGTCATCGCGCCGTAGCCCCAGGTGTTGGCGACGCCGGACACCGTGGTGGAGTGGCAGATGCGAGCCTGGTGGTCGCAGTTGTTGCTGCCGAACAGGCTGACGAACTTGCGCATCAGGTACGCCTGCTCGTTGCTGTGCTTGGAGGAGCCGATCCAGTAGACGGAATCAGGGCCGCTGGCCTTCTTGATCTCCTGGATGCGACCGGTGATCTCGTTGAGCGCCTGGTCCCAGCTGATGCGGGTGTACTTGCCGTCCACCAGCTTCATCGGGTAGCGCAGGCGGAACTCACCGTGGCCGTGCTCGCGGATGGCCGCGCCCTTGGCGCAGTGCGAGCCCAGGTTGATCGGCGAATCGAACACCGGCTCCTGGCGAACCCAGACGCCGTTCTCGACCACCGCGTCGATGGCGCAGCCCACCGAGCAGTGCGAGCACACGGTGCGCTTGACTTCGATCTTGCCGGTCCCCATGCCGGTGGCGGCGTCGGCGGCGCGCGCCTTCTTCACCAGCGTGAGGCTGCCGGCGGCGATGCCGACCCCGACGCCCAGGCCCGAGCGGCGCAGGAACGCGCGTCGGTCCATGGTGGGGATCGCATGCGAGAGGCCCCGCTGCAGGCTGTGGATGAAAGGCGAACGCGATTCGCCGAGCGCGCGCGCGCCGCCCTGGGCGGCACCCTGCTTCTTGGTCAGCAACATGGAAGGCTCCCGGGAGGTCGGGTTACAGGCGGGTGGTCTGGTAGTACTGCTTGACGTGCTCGGACAGCTGGTAGCCGCCGCCGCGCGCAGGCGGCTGTTTCGGCTGGTCGGCGAGCGCCTCGGGCTCGACCTTCTGCGAGGGCACCAGGCTGGCCACCGCGGCGACGGCGCCGGTGGTGGCCGCCGCGCCGAACAGGGTCCGGCGGGAAAGCTTGTTGTGGGACTGGCTCATTGCTGGTCTCCTTGGACGACTACGCGCGTTGGCATGCTTATGCAAGGCCGAGCATAACTAAACGTATCAATACGCACGACAGGGAAAAGCCTCAACCAGAAAGTTCACTCGGGCATGCGCAAGAGTACGCCGCGACACCGCACGCTGCGCGCGCGGGGGATCGGGACAAACCCCAATGTGGTGCGAGGCTCACGAAAGCAGGTCGAAACCCTGCTGTTCGACGCTGATGAACGCCTGCGTGAAGCCGGCCAGGGCCGAATAGAAACGCGCGCAGGGATGCGCGGCGACGGTCTCGCACAGCGAGCCCGCCCAGGGCTGCAGATGGCGGGTGAAGAACTCGCGCTGGCGCGTGAGGTTGGCGACTTCCACGTCGTCGCCCGCGATCAGGTAGCGCATCACTTCGCAAAGGTACGCGATGTGGTCCTCGGTCTCCGGCATGGCCTCGTCGCGCGACAGCCCGAGCGCCGCCAGGTCGTCGCGCAGCTGCGCGAGCGGCCGCTCGTTGAGGAAGCCGCTCATGTAGTGCGAGCCGAACAGGTAGACGTCGGGCTTGCCCACCCCGCCGAACAACGCTTCGTACTCCGACGCGATGTCGGCGTCGGACTCGGCGCGCGCCGAGCCGACCAGCTGCCGCCACGGCTCCTCGAGGAACGCGCCGGCGGCCGGCGCCTCGGTCACGGCCACGCGCAGCGCGCCGAGCAGTTCGGGGCCGGGCGGGGCGTACCAGAGCTGGGCGAGCAGGCCGTAGATCTCGGCGCGGGCGGTTTCCTCGTCCAGCGCGGAGCTGGCCGGCAGCAGCATGTCAGCGGACATCGGTGATCTTGGTTTCGTCCTGGGCCGAGTAGATGTCGATCACGCGGCAGTCGGAGCACATCTTCAGGCGCTCGAGCGCGGCGCCCTGGAACATGGAATGGCCGGCCAGCTTGCCGAGCATGGCCTCGACGGCCTTGAGCGTGCCGAACGGCTTGCCGCAGCGCACGCAGCCGTAGGGACGGGTTTCGTTGAGCACGCGCGGCTCGCGCCGCTCGGGCGTGAGCAAAAGGCGCGGCTGCAGCGTGATCGCGCTCTCCGGGCAGGTGGTGGCGCAGAGCCCGCACTGCACGCAGTTCTTCTCGATGAAGCGCAGCTGCGGCGCCTGCGGGTTGTCCTGCAGCGCGCTGGACGGGCAGGCGCTCACGCAGCTCATGCACAGCGTGCACTTGTCCTTGTCGACGGCGATGCTGCCGAAAGGCGAGCCTTCGGGCGGCAACTCGATGGCGTCCGGCTTCGCGGGCGCCAGCGCGACCAGGTGGTCGAGCGCGAGCTCCAGCGTCGACCGCTTCTCGGCCGCGACGGCGAAGCGCGCCGGCTCCTTGGGTCCCTGCTGGCGGGTGTTGCGCAGCGACTGCAGCGCCTTGTCGAGCGCGAGCGCGGACCCGGCCCGCACCAGCTCGAAATGCACGCCGGCGTAACCCAGCCCGCTGACGATGGCCTGCGCCACCGCCATCTGGGCCTTCAGCCCGTCCAGGTACTGGGGCGCTTCTTCGGCGGTGGTGAGCACGACCACCTGCCGCGCACCGAACGCGATGGCCGACAGCCACAGGTCCACGCCCAGGCTGGCCGTGTGCCACAGCGCCACCGGGATCACGTTGGCGGGCACGCCCTGGGCCTGGCCCAGGCGGGCGGCGCGGCCCAGGTCCTCGACCATCGCCTGGCCGGCCTCCTGGCTGTGGAACAGCACGGTGGGCTCGCGGCCACCGGCCTGCAGGTAGGAGGCCAGCAGCGTGCGCAGCTTCAGCCCCTGCTCGCCGGCGCGCGGGTACGCGTACGTCAGCGCGCCGGTCGGGCAGACCGTGGTGCAGGCGCCGCAGCCGACGCACAGGTTGGGATTGACCTTGATCTGCTGGCGCGACGGCTCGCTGGAGATGGCCGCGGCCGAGCAGATCTCGACGCAGGCGTTGCAGCCGATCTTCTCGTTGCGGCTGTGGGCGCACAGCTTCTGCTTGTAGACGAAGAAGCGGGG
>JAEWBU010000165.1 GCA_023390985.1 Pseudomonadota bacterium | reverse complement strand
ACGCTGAACACCGCGCTGCTGGTGGGCGCCAGCCTCGCGATGCAGTGGGCCGTGCACGCCGCGCGCCGCGGCGAGCCGGCCGACCTGCGCCGGGGCCTGGCCACCGGCGGCCTGCTCACCACGGGCTTCCTGGCCGGGCAGGTCGCCGTGTGGATGCAGCTGAACGACGCCGGCTATTTCGTTTCCACCAGCGCCGCCAGCGCCTTCTTCTACCTGTTCACCGCCGTGCACGGCCTGCACGTGCTGGGCGGCCTGGTGGCCTGGGCGCGCGCGTGGAAGCGGGCCTGGCGCGACGCGGACCCGTCGCGCATCCGGCTGGCGGTGCAGCTGTGCGCCACCTACTGGCACTTCCTGCTGGCCGTGTGGGTGGCGCTCTACGCGCTGCTGGTGTCGGACGTGCTCGGCCTGGCGATCTGCTCGTCCACGCCCCTGTGACCGGAAGGACGCGACATGAAGACTCCCGAAGCCACGGCCATCGCAGGAGCCACCCTGGAGCCGCACGCCCATACGCCCGGACGCGAGGGCTGGGCCAGCATCGTGAAGGACGCGTCCTCGGACCAGCGCCTCTTCAAGGACGTGCCCTGGGGCAAGCCGATGATGTGGATCTTCCTGCTGAGCGACACCTTCATCTTCGGCACCTTCCTGATCTCGTACATGACGGTGCGCGCCTCGACCACGGTGCCTTGGCCGAACCCGAGCGAGGTGTTCTCGCTGCACATGTTCGGCCGCAACGTCCCGCTGCTGCTGATCGCCATCATGACGTTCGTGCTGATCACCAGCAGCGGCACCATGGCGCTGGCCGTGAACTACGGCTACCGGCGCGACCGCCGGCGCACCTTCGCGCTGCTGCTTGCCACGGCCGCGCTGGGCGCCACCTTCGTCGGCATGCAGGCCTTCGAGTGGTACAAGCTGATCTCCGAAGGCGTGCGGCCCTGGGGCAACCCGTGGGGCGCGGCCCAGTTCGGATCGGCCTTCTTCATGATCACCGGCTTCCACGGCACGCACGTGACGATCGGGGTGATCTTCCTCTTGATCGTGGCGACCAAGGTGCTGCGCGGCTCGCTGGACGAGCAGCGTCCCGGCTTCCTGACCGGGCGCCGCGGCAACTACGAGATCGTCGAGATCATGGGCCTGTACTGGCACTTCGTGGACCTGGTCTGGGTCTTCATCTTCGCCTTCTTCTACCTCTGGTAGCCGGGAGCCAAGCGCATGGAACACGCCGAACATCCGCCGCCCAGCGCCGCGCCCACCGGGCAGCAGCATCCGCTGGGCATCTATTTCAAGATCTGGGCGCTGCTGTTCGTGCTGAGCATCGCCTCGTACCTGGTGGACTTCTTCCACGTGCAGGGCCTCCTGCGCTGGACGCTGATCGTCGTCTTCATGCTCCTCAAGGCCGGGCTGATCGTCTCGGTGTTCATGCACATGCTGTGGGAGCGGCTGGCGCTCTTCTACGCCATCGTGGTGCCGCCGCTGCTGCTGATCACCCTGCTGGGCATCGGCGCGCTGGAGGCCGACTACACCTTCCTGTCGCGCGGCACGTTCTTTGCCCCGACAGCGGAATCCGCACCCAAACCTGGAGGTTGATCATGCTGACAAGGATCTACTGGCTGCTGCCCGACGTCGAAAGCGCAGAGGCGACCATGGACGACCTGCTGCTTGCGCGCGTGGAGTACCGCCACATGCACTTCGTCGGCAAGGAAGACACCGACATGGGCGACCTGAACCGGGCCAACGTGCTGCAGACCTCCGACGTGGTGCGGTCGGCGCAGATGGGCCTGATCATCGGCGCCGCGCTCGGTGCGCTGATCGGCGTGCTGATCGCGGTGTTCTATCCCATCGTCGGCGACGAGCCGCAGTGGGGGATCGCCATCGGGCTGGCGATCGGCGGGGCGCTGTTCGGCATCTGGACCTCGACGCTGATCGGCGTGTCCACGCCCAGCAAGCGGCTGCAGCGGTTCGCGCAGGAGATCGAGAACGGGCGGATCCTCCTGATGGTCGACCTGAACCGCCTGCGCGTCGACGAGATCACGCAGCGCCTGCGCGGCCGCCACCCGGAGGCGCACTTCGAGGGACGCGAGCCGGAGACGCCCGCCTTCCCCTAGCGCCACCGCATCAACGCCACGCGGCGACGGCCAGCAGCACCAGGCCGACGACCGCGATGGCGGCGTGCACCAGCACGATCGACACGGGCAGCTCGCGCTGCTTCGCGTGGAAGCTCAGGTTGAGGTACAGCCCGCCCAGCGCAGCCAGCACGAGGACGGCCAGTCCCAGCATCGCGCCGCCCGGCAGCCCGGCCGTGGCCCAGGCGTAGATCACCAGCGTCAGCCCGGCGCCCGCCAGCAGGCCGTGCAGCATCGCCAGCCAGTCGGGCGGGCGCGGGCGCCCGGTGAAACGCATGCCCGCCATCAGCAGGCCGCCGGCGCCCGTCAGGGCCAGCAGAACGACGGCGGTGCGCAGCATCAGTCCGGCTTCCATGGGTCTTCTCCTTGTTGTTCGGAATGGATCGGCAGGGCCTCGAGCACGGCGGCGACGATGCGGTCGCAGCGCAGGCCGTCGAAGGCGAACGCGTCCTCGGTGGCGAAGTCGATGTCGCGGGCCAGCGCGTCGCGCAGCTGCGCCCGGGCCCGGAAGAAACGGGTGCGCACCGTCGCCTCGGGGATGTGCAGGGCCTGCGCGACTTCCTGCGCGCTCATCTCCTCCAGCGCACGCAGCACGAACACCGTGCGGAACTGCTCGGGGAGCCGGTCGATGTGGCGCTCGACCACGCGCGCGAGTTCGGCGCGGCGGGCGGCATCCTCGGGGTCGTTCTGCGACTCGGGACTGTCGGGCTGCATCGGGTACTCCTCCTGCGCTCCCTCCGCCACCCCCAGCGCGCCGAACGGCACCACGACGCCGTGGCGCCGGCGCAGGCGCGACAGGGCCTGGTTCATGACGATGCGCACCAGCCAGGTGGACAGGCGCGACTCGGCGCGAAAACCGGGCAGCGCGCGCCAGGCCTTCAGGTAGGCCTCCTGCACCGCGTCCTCGGCCTCGGCGTCGTCGCGCAGCACGCTGCGGGCGGTGCGGAACATCAGGCGGTTGTGGCGCCGCATGATGGCCTCGAAGGCGCGGGGATCGCCCGCGGCGGCGAGCGCCACCAGCTCGCCCTCGTCTTCGGGCGCGGCCGCGCGGGGCGTGGGCGATGGCTGCAAACTCTTCGGCATCGTGTTCGTCTGGCGACGTTCTCCATTCTTGCTGACGTAGGACGCGCCGTGGGGCCGCCGCGTTCCCGCTTGACGCCGGCCCCCGCGGGATGCACCCTCGCCGCTCCCCTGAAGTCCCGCACTGTGGAGCTCGACGGCCATGGACGACGAAACCCTCAACATCAGCATCCGCAAGTTCCTGAAGATGGTCGGCGTGAGCTCGCAGCGCGAGATCGAGCAGGCCGTCGCCCGCGCCCTGCAGGAGAAGGCGCTTTCCGGCAGCGAATCCCTGCCGGCGCACATGACGCTGGAGGTGCCGGGCCTGAAGCTCAAGGCGCAGTTCGACGGCGAGATCCGGCTGGAGTGATGGCGCGCACCGAACGCGACAAGATGGTCGCGGGCGAGCTTTACGACGCCCAGGACCCCGAGCTCGTCGCCGCGCGCGAGCGAGCGAGGGACCTGTGCGCGCGTGTCGCCCAGGCGACCGCCGATCGCCCGCGCCGCGAACTGGTCCGGCAGCTGCTCGGCGCCGGCGGCGACACCGCCTTCATCACCCCGCCCTTCTTCTGCGACTACGGTTCGCAGATCGAACTGGGCGAAGGCGTGTACTTCAACTTCAACTGCGTGCTGCTGGACGTCTGCCGCATCCGCATCGGCGCGCGCACGCTCGTCGGCCCGGCGGTGCAGATCTACACGCCGCTGCATCCGACGGACGCCGGGCTGCGGCGCCGGCAGGAATACGGCCGGCCAGTGGAGATCGGCGTCGACGTCTGGATCGGCGGCGGCGCCATCATCCTGCCGGGGGTGAACATCGGGGACCGCGCCGTGATCGGCGCCGGCAGCGTGGTGACGCGCGACGTGCCGGCCGATGTCTTTGCCGCGGGCAACCCCTGCCGCGTGATGCGGCCGATCGCGCCCGGCGACCGGGACTAGCGCGCGGGGAGCGCCGGCCGGTGCTTCCGGTAGGAGTTCTTCACCGCGATCTTCCCGTCGCGGAAAGTGAAGAGGTCGCAGCCGTCGACCTCGACCCGCGTGCCGTCGCTCCGCGTGCCCGTGAACGTCCATTCGGAGACGCCGCGATCGCCGCAGACGAAGTGGCGTGGCGATCGCCATTGCGCGTCGGGGAAGTCCTTCCAGACCTCGGAGAAGGCGGCGCGCACGGCTTCCCGGCCTTCGTGGCGTTGGCCGCAGGCGTCCGGCCCCGCCGAGGCCTGGAACACGCAGTCGAGCGTCATGAAGCGCATCAGCGCGTCGGCATCGTGCCGGTTGAAGGCATCGGCGAAGGCCTGCAGGTCGGCGACGGTGAGGCTCATGGTTCACCCCCGGGAGCGCGTGAGAGGACGATTCTGGCGCGGCGGGCCATACTCCGGGCCACGTCATGGCGTCCGACCGCAACCTGCTGAAACTGGCCATCCGCGAAGCCTTCGCGGACATGCCCAAGCCCGCGCAGCTCGACCTCATCTCGCACCGCTGCTGCGAATGCGACGAGCTGGCCGCCGACCTGCATGCGCACGACGCCCCGGACCTGCCCGAGGCCGTGTTCGCCGGCCACGTGTGGGACCTGCCGCTGCTCTCGGACGACGGCAAGCGCTACTACCTCGCTGCCTGGCTGCTGCGCGCGCTGGAACCGGACGATCCAGGCGCGGCCGACGCGGTGATCTTCGCGCTGGACAGCGACCATCGCTGGGCGCCGTCCGTGCCCTACACCGGCGAGCAGTGGCTGGTCGTGGACCAGTGGCTCGCGGCCATCGCGGCCGGCGAGGAGAGCTGGCGGGACGAGGTCGAGCGCGTCAGGGACAAGCTTCCGAAGTAGGCCCTGCGCGCGGGCTCAGTTCGCCGCCCCGCCCCTGCCTTCGTCGTCCACCGCCTTCTGCACCGTCCGATAGAACGCCTCGCGCGAGGCGTCGGCCGTGCGGTCCCGCGCGCCACCGGCCCAGTTGGCGTTGGAGACGATCACGAGCCTGCGCTTCGGGTCGATGAAGATGCCCTGCCCGAAGATGCCGCGCGCGGCGTAGCTGCCGTCGTCATAGGTCCACCACAGGTAGCCGTAGCCGCGGCCGGGCTGGCCGATGCCGGTGCGGGTGGTGGTGGCCTGGGCCAGCCAGCCGTCGGGCACGATGTTGCGGGCGCCGTCCAGGAGGAAAAGGCCGATCCGCGCGTAGTCGCGCGCGGCGGCCTGCACGCAGCAGCCGCTGATCTCCTGCCCGGTGCGGCTGAGCAGCCAGGTGGCCTCCTGCTCCATGCCGCCCGGCGTCCAGATCTTCTCGGCCAGGTACTCGGAGATCGGCCGCCCGATCGCGTTGCCGAGCAGGATGCCCACCAGGTTGGTCTCGCCCGTGCTGTAGTTCCAGACCGTGCCGGGCGGTGCGGCGCGCGGCAGGCGGCGCAGGTAGCTGACGATGGCGGGCACGCCTTCCTCGGGCTCGTGGCTGTTGAAGCGCGCCACGTCGGAGTTCGGGTCCGCGTAGTCCTCGGTCCAGCGCACGCCCGAGGTCATCGTGAGCAGCTGGCGGATGTTCACGTCGTCGTACGCCGAGCCTTTCATCTGCGGGATGTAGTCGCTGACCTTGTCGTCCATGCTCTTGATGTGACCGTCGCGCAGCGCGGCGCCCACCAGCGTGGAGGTGAGCGACTTGGCGACCGAGAAGCCGGTCCAGCGGCCGTCCTCGTCGAAGTCCAGGCCGTAGCGTTCCAGCCGCAGCTTGCCGTCGTGCACGATCAGCAGCGCGGCGCTGCGCTGGCCCTGCATGTAGGCGTCCACGTCCAGCGGCAGCTTCAGCGGCGGGCCGGGCGGCAGCGGCCTCGGGTGGGCACTGGCCGGGATCACGCGCCACTTGGCCAGCAGCGGGATGCGGTCCAGCGCCCGGAAGGCGGCGTCGCGCTGCGGCTCGCTCCAGAACAGCAGGTCGCGGTTGGTGGGCAGCGTGGCGAGCAGGCCGCGCGTCTCCTTGTCGAGGCTGAACCAGCCGGCGGCGGCGCCCACGGCCAGGACGGCGAGCGCGCCGAGGACGACCTTCCTGATCTTCATGGCGCGAAGATAGCGCTTCCCGCGCCTGGCGCGCTTCAAGGTTTGCGAGGGGTGGAAAGCCATTGCGGGTGCCGCCGCCCGCTGACAGACTGCCGCCCGAACCTTCCAGGAGCGAACGATGCCGTCCATTCCCCTGATCCGGCCCGCCCGCAAGAGCGAATGCCGCCGCGTCGCGCAGTTCTATCGCGTCTCCTCCGACGGCGTGGCCGACTACATCTGGACGAAGCTGGCGCAGCCCGGCGAGGACCTCCTGGACGTGGGCCGCCGGCGCTACGAGCGCGAGGGCACGCCGTTCAGCTACGAGAACTGCAAGATGGTGGAGCTCGACGGGGAGGCGGTCGGGATGCTGGTCGCCTTCCCGATGGAGGTGGACCCCACGTACGTCGAGAGCGATCCGGTGCTCGCGCCCTACAGCGTGCTCGAGGAGGACCGCAGCTATTACATCTGCGGCATGGCGGTCGAGGAGGCGCACCGGAACCGGGGCATCGGCAAGGCGCTGCTGGAGGAGGCCGAGCGGGATTGCCGGCGGTCGGGACTGACCAAGCTGAGCCTGATCGTCTTCGCGCAGAACGCCGGCGCGCTGCGCCTGTACCGGCAGCACGGCTACCTCGAGACCCGCCGCCAAGCGGTGGTGCCGCATCCCCTGCTGCACTACACCGGCGACGCGATCCTGATGGTGAAGAACCTGCGCCTCGCCTGAGCGGATCAGGCCGCGGCGCCCACGGTGCGCCGCGCCGGCGGGGCCTCGCGGATCGGCAGGTGCACCAGCGCCGCGCCGGCGGCCAGCACGATGTCCACGTACCAGACCCAGTCGTAGCTGCCGGTCGCCTGGAACACGGTGCCGCCCATCCACGCGCCGAGGAAGCCGCCGACCTGGTGCGACAGCATCACGATGCCGAACAGCGTGGCCATGTTGGCCGGCCCGAAGAACTTGGCCACCAGGCCGGCCGTGGGCGGCACGGTGGACAGGAAGGTGACGCCCATCACCGCCGAGAAGACCAGCACCACCGGCCCGCTCTTGGGCGCGAGCAGGAACACCAGCACGGCCAGGCCGCGCGCCGCGTATACCAGCGACAGCAGCGACTTCATGCGCCAGCGGCCCACCGCCCATCCCATGGCGATGCTGCCGACGATGTTGAACAGGCCCAGCAGCGCCAGCGACCAGCCCGCCCACTCGGGGCTGAGGCCGCACGCGGCCACCACGCCCGGCAGGTGCGTGGCCAGGAAGGCGACGTGGAAGCCGCAGACGAAGAAGCCGGCCGACAGCATCAGGTAGCTGGGGTTGCGCAGCGCCTGGCCGATCGCCTCGCGCGTGCCCAGCGGCTTGGCGGTCGCTCCCGCGCCTGCAACGTGCCGCGAATGGCCGCGCAGCGCCCAGGCGGCCGGCAGCGCGAGCAGCACCAGCAGCGCCAGCACCTGCATCGCTCCGACCCAGCCGATGCCCACCATCAGCGCGGCGGCGAGCGGCGCGAGCAGGAACTGGCCGGTGGAACCGCCGGCGTTGACGATGCCGGTCGCGAGGCCCCGCTTCTCGGCCGGGATGAGGCGCGTGGCCGCCGCCATCAGCACCGCCGGACCCGCCATGCCGGCGCCGCCGGCGGCCAGCACCCCGATGGCGATCACCAGGCCCAGCGTGCTCGTCATGTACGGCGTGAGGAAGGTGCCCAGCGCGACCAGCGCCGTGCCCGCGAGCAGCACGCGGCCGGTGCCGATCTTGTCGGCCACGGCGCCGGCGAACGGCTGTGTGATGCCCCACCACAGCTGGCCGAAGGCGAACGCCAGGCTGATGCTGGCCAGGCCCAGGCCGGTGGCGGTGTTCAGCGGCGAGAGGAACAGGCCCATGGTCTGGCGCACGCCCATGGTGAGCGCGAAGGTGCCGGCCGCGGCCAGCAGCACGGCCCAGACGGCCAGGCGGCGAGGATCATTCATCGTCTTCTCCCGGAAGCGCGGGGTCGAGCAGTTCGCTGCATTCGTCCAGCAGCGCATGCAGGGCCACCACCCGCTTGGGGCCGAGCATCGAATTCAGGTTCTCCTGCGCCACGCGCCAGCGGCGCTGCGCTTCCTGCCGCTTGTCGCGGCCGGCGTCGGTGGCCAGCACGCGGCGGCTGCGCGCGTCGTCGCCGGGTTCCATCACGAGCCAGCCCGCACCGATGAGCGGCTGCAGGTTGCGGCTGAGCGTGGAGGGGCTCACCTTCATCTCGCGCGCCAGATCGACCGGACGGATCGGGCCGAGCTTGCACACATACGACAGCAGCGAGTACTGCGTGCCCTTGAGCCCGGTCTTGCCGACCTCGGCGTCGTAGTGCTGCGCCACGCGGCGCATCAGCTGGCGGAGCTTGAGGTTGGTGCAGCCCTGGGGCTTGACGGCGGCGTCCATGGGGGATTATTGTAGGTGCAACCGTTGCATATGCAAGTCAATCCATCATGAGCTCACACGACACCCTCGAGGACTGGCTCGCGCGGGAGCGCGAACAGGCGGCCCTTTTCGATGCCGGCGCCGGCTGCGGCGTCGCCACGCCCGACCAGGTCGCCGGCATGAGCGGCCTGCAGATGCTGCAGGCCATGCTGGCCGGCCGCCTGCCCTACCCGCCGATCGCGCGCACGCTGGACTTCCAGCTGGTCGAGGTCGGCGACGGCCGCGCGGTGTTCCAGGGCACGCCCGGGCCGGCGCACCTCAACCCGATGGGGGGCATCCACGGCGGCTGGTACGCCACGCTGCTGGATTCGGCGCTCGGGTGCGCGGTGCACAGCAAGATGCCGCCGGGGCGCGGCTACACGACGGCGGAGCTCAGCGTGAACATCGTGCGCGCCATCGGCGCCAAGGCGCCGCGGGTGCGGGCCGAGGGCAAGGTGCTGCATGCCGGGCGGCAGCTGGCGACGGCGGAGGCGCGGCTGTATGGGCCGGACGGGACGTTGTACGCGCATGCGACGACGACGTGCCTGGTGTTCGAGCAGCGCTGAAGAACTCCGTCATTCCCGCGAAGGCGGGAATCCAGAGCATCCGGCAGTCCGCGAAAGCGGACGCACTGCAGACCGCCTACGTGGGGACGCTCTATGAGCCGCCCGGCCTGACCTTCCGCCTCTTCCGATCGGCATCCGCCGTTCCCAATCACTCCACGACAACTCGGAGGAGTGATGAAGAGACCTTGCTATGTCCTTGCACTGATTGTTCTTGCTGGCGGCACGTTTGGACCGTCATTTGCGCAGAACCCCGGCGAGTTCATTTACTACGACACCAGCCTCACGGCTTGTCCGAACCAAAACCAAGTTCTCTCCTTTTTTTGTCAAGGGGTCGTCCTTCTCTCCTCCTAGATACCGGGCAGGAAGCTGGTGCGGTGCTCCGCAAAAGCTGGTAGATAACTTCAACGCTGACGGTGTGCCTCATGCGCCCTACATCCTGGAGGAGTGCCAAGCGGGACAGTACTGGATCATCTCGGACGCCTGCTCCCGTGGCGAGACCTGCGCGGGGCCAAGTCCACCTGGGCTTGGGCGCGATATCACCATGGTGTGCAGACTACGGAGCGACTCGCCAGATGATCCGCCCCTCGGCTGCATCACAGGTTCGGGAGGCTTTTCGCGGTGTCTTCGCGACGAAGGAGTGCTTCCCTCCAGCACCCCTCCGGGGACCCCGGTAGGCGGCGGCCTGAATCCCAACGCCGGTCCGCCCGGAGACGACTCGCACGTTGAAGCCCCACCTCAGGTTCTACCGGACGGCGGGGCAATCCAGGGCCATTGCTCGCGGGCCGAGGCCATTGGCAATCCGATCTTCGCCGGCACCGGCAACAAGTACCAGGAGGAGCTCGACTACTCGACGCCTTCCGGCTTGCGTCTCGCGCGCTACTACAACTCGTCCCTGCCAGGCTGGACACACAGCTACGGCATGCGAGTACTTACACGTGACGGGCGCGCGGTCGCCATACGCCCCACGGGCAGGGCGTATGCATTCACGGGCACGGGGCCTGGCGAGTGGATCGGGGACCCGTATGTGCGCGACCAGTTGATCCGCCTGGACTCCAACGACCCCGCGGTCCCCACGTGGAGATACGTGGCGGCCGACGGTGGTACGGAGTACTACGACGCCGAAGGCCGTGTGACGCGCATCGTCCTTCGCGGTGGCCGCACGTTCACAGTCCATCAAGAACAAGGGCTGCTGCGCAGCGTGACGGACCCGTTCGGGCGCAGCCTGCAGTTCGAGTACGACACGGAGAACCGCCTGCATCGGGTCAGGACTCCCGAAGGAACGTCCGTCCTCTACATCTACGACAACTTAGGCCGACTGCGCTGGGTCGAGTACCCGATAGGGGGACGCTCTTACCTGTACGAGAACGCCGCGTTTCCGCTCGCCTTGACCGGCATCCTCGCGCAAGGCCTGCACGCGCGCTGGAGCTACGACGCCCAGGGCCGCGCCGTGCTGTCCGAGCGCGCCGGGGGCGCGCAACGGCATCAGATAGCTTTCTCTGCGGACGGCTCCATCCAGGTGACCGATCCCCTGGGGACCGCCCGTGTGCAGAGGTATGGCGCGGCCGGTGCGAAACAGGTGTTTTCGGGCCAGAGCCAACCCTGTGCGAGTTGCATCGGCGATGCAGCGGACAAGATTCTCGACCTCGGCAGCGGCCTGGTACTGGAAAGCCGTGACTTCCTGGGTGTGACGACGGCCTTCAGCTACGACGCGCGGAAACTGCCTTCCTCCGTCACGCAGGCACAAGGCCGGCCGGAGCAACGCGATGTGCAGTTCGAGTGGCACCCGACGCTTCGCCTCCCCGTGCGCGCGATCGAACCGGGCCGTACGACCGAGTACAGCTATGACAGTCACGGCAATACGCTCAGCAAGACGCTGATCGACACGCAGACCGGCGAGCAGAGAACCTGGCGGTGGACCTACCGCCCGCAGGGGTTGGTCGAGTCCATGATCGATCCGCGCGGTGCCCAGTGTCGATACGGGCATGATGCGCAAGGCAACCGGATCAGCGTCATCGATCCGCTAGGAAACGAGACACGGTACACGTTCGACGGTGTAGGCAACGTGTTGACGGAGGGCAGCCCGGCGCGGGACATTCGGTCCTACACCTGGGATGGGCGCCATCGGCTGATCGCGGACGCGCGTGGTTCGGAGATAACCGTGTACGGCTACTCCAACCCGACCGACGGCGATCTCTCCAGCGTGGCTTGGTCAGACGGCTACCGCGTCGACTACGCGTATGACACTGCCGGTCGACTGGTAGGCTCGTTGGACAACCTCGGCACCAGGATCGAGTACACGCTGGACGCGGCAGGCAATCGCGTGCGCGAGGAAATACGGGACGGGACCGGCCAACTCGCCATGGTGACCGGCCGGGTCATCAGCAGCATCGGTAGGGTCGCCGCCCTCCAGGGAGCGCGCGGGCAGACGACCACGCTGGGATACGACGCCAACGGCGAAGCGATCAGCGTGACCGACCCGCTGAACCACATGACGCGCCAGTCCCTCGATGGCCTGCGCCGCGTGAGCGCCACGACCTTCGCGGACAACTCAGCGACCGGCCAGTCCTGGAACGCATTGGACCAGTTGACGAGCGTGACGGACGCGAAGGGCGTAGACACGCAGTATCGCTACAACGCCTTCGGCGAGGTGGTGAGCGAGACCAGTCCCGACATGGGCACGCTTCTCTATCGGCGGGACGCCGCCGGCGACGTGATCCGCATCGAAGATGCCAAAGGCCAAGTCACGACGATCGACCGCGATCTCCTGGGGCGCCCACGTGAAATACGCCGTGCGGATGGGGAGACTGTCTTCCTTCAGTACAGCGCCGCGGGCGACCTTATGCACGTCGATGACAGGTCGGGTTCCACGCAGTTCAAGCGGGACGGCAATGGACGTGTTACCTCAAAGCTCCAGTCGATCAACGACAACCCGTCGAACCCAACCAGACTCTCAGCCAGCTACGACTATCACCAAAGCAAGCTGATCGGTCTCAACTACCCGAGCGGCATGCGACTCGACTACTTGCGCCACGCCGGTCGCGTCGTGGGAATTTTTGCCACCTTGCCGGGTTCTCGCCCCGAGCCGGTGTTCTTGCTCGGTGACCTGACCTACACCGCGCTGGGCCAGCCAAGGTCCTGGCGCTGGAGCAACGGCGACGAGGCCTCGCGTACCTTCGACACGGACGGCCGCATGACGCGCAACGAGTTCGCCGAGTACAACCACGACTCGGCAGGCAGGACCACGGGGCTTTCGCAGAAGCTCTGGGTGCGCAGCAGCGCGGAGGGAGGAAACCACGTTACCACCACGCTGTCATGGGTGGTGGGCTACGACCCCCGGGACCGCGTGATCCGATTCGAGCGTCCTGGGGCCAGCACCGGCTACACGCACGATTCGAACGGCAATCGGTTGACATCCATCGAGACTGCCACGAGTGACATCGACCTGGAAGGCGAGTTCGAGGCAAGCAGCCTCAGCAGAACCACCCGGCAGGTCCTCGGAATCCAGCCCACGAGCAACCGCCTGATCGGGCTGGTGCAAACGACGGAGCTCAACAGAGGTGGCAGCACGGTCTCGACTACTTCCGCGACGGTGACCTACACCCTGGACGCCAATGGCTCTCTCACCAACGACGGCTTGCATGAGTTCGAGTATGACGCCGCGAATCGACTATCTCGGATGCGCACCGCAAAGACTGGTGAGCCGGTGACGGTGCGCTACTTGCACAACTCCTTCGGCCAGCGGGTCTTCAAGAGCGCTCCCAGCCCTGAAGTTGCGATTCCAACCGCTGACAGGTTGGGCGAAGGGTTCGTTGCATGGCTGAAGCAGCGGTTCGACTGGTTGTTCGCCGCATCAGGTACCGACGCACTTCTCGGCACGGTGTACCTCTATGGGGATGGGGAACTGCCCATCTGGGCTTTGCTCGGTGAGTACGACAACGGCTCCGCGGCGGGCAGAGGCCGTACCGAGTACATCTGGCTGCCGCTCGAAGATGGTTCTGCGGTTCCGGTGGGGCTCTATCGAAACGGCAAGCTTTACGCGGTGCACACCGATCACCTGGGCACCCCGAGGCTCGTGACCGACGAAGAGAGACGGCCGGTGTGGCAGTGGCCGTACAGCGCGTTCGGGAGCAACAAGCCGACCGGCCCGCTAGTGCAAAGGGCATCGACGCCGGGCGAGCCACCACGTCTGAGGCGCACAGAGCCGATCGAGTTCGGCTTGCGCTTTTCTGGGCAGCACGAGGATGCCGAGGCAGGGTTGTCGAACAACCTGTTCCGTTGGTATCACTCAGTCAATGGGCGATATACGCAGCCGGATCCGATTGGCCTGCCTGGTGGCCTGAATCGATACGGGTATGTGGGCGGCAATCCACTGAGCTTCATGGATCCGCTAGGGTTGCAAGCCTCCCCTGGTGCTGCGCAGCATCGACCACTATTTCCGAACCTGAATCCTCAGATTCCTCATCCTCCGGGAGCTCCCATTCCCGCCGCCAATCAAGCAGTTGGAGCGACCAGAGACTTCATGCGGAACTACAGTGATTTGCGCGACGCCAACACGCTTGGTGCCGACAAGTACTTCCATTGCAAGGCGAACTGCGAGGCGGCTTCCCGTGGAAACGTGGGCGACAAGACAGCGTGCTTGCTATCCGATGCGCGGGAGTGGGTTGATCAATACATCAAGGGCGACTCTACGAGTGCATCGGCGCTTGACCAGGCAGCGAACACGTTTGGCCGCTCTCACGCGGGGACGGGCGGTAGCTGTGCGGCTATCTGTAGCATCTATCGGCCCAATGGCTTGTCCTCACAGTATTGAAACGATGAAGAAGAAATTCATTTGGGTCGCTGTCTCAACAGCCTTGGCTGTTCTTTCGTGGTGGCTGTGGGGGCAGATAAAGATAGATAGCTGCCTGGACAACGGAGGCCGTTGGAACTACGAGAAGCAAGTCTGCGAAACCTGATCCCGGGGAACGGGGGCGAGACCACGCACCGCTCGACCTGGCTCTGCCGTTAGGAGGCTTCCATGCCCACGCACGTTAGCTTGAGACTGAAGCACCCAGTTCTGGACCTGGTCGGACTGGCCGCAGAGTTGAAGTTGCATCCAACTCGAATCTGGACTGCAGGTACCTCCCGCACGACGCCGGCGGGCGACCCATTGATGGGAATAGAGCAAGAGTCGTATTGCGCTTTGAGGATCATCACACCATCAGGCACCATCGTTGCGGCGATCGGCGTACTTCGGCAAGCCTTAGCCAAGTCATCAACGTTGCGGGCCGACTTCTTCGTGCCAGATCTCAGCAAGAGCTTGTACTGCACGCTGGATTCCGAGGGTGAAATTCTTGACCTGAATGCGTTGAACTCGCTAGTGGAGCTGGGAGTCAGGTTGGAGATCGCAGGCCGCTGAAGTTCCGGTCCCAAAGCACCCCCGATCCAGCCTGCCCATAATCGAAACATGCGCCTCCTCCACACCATGCTCCGCGTCGGCGACCTGCAGCGGTCGATCGAGTTCTACACCCGCGTGCTCGGCATGAAGCTGCTGCGCACGACCGAGCGGCCCGAGCAGAAGTACTCGCTGGCCTTCGTCGGCTACGGCACCAACCCGGACCACGCCGAGATCGAGCTCACCTACAACCACGGCGTGTCCAGCTACGAGATGGGAACGGCCTACGGCCACATCGCGCTGGGCGTGCCCGACGTCTACGCGGCATGCGACAGGATCCGCGCCGCCGGCGGCAGCATCACGCGCGAGCCCGGTCCGGTGAAGGGCGGCAGCACGGTGATCGCCTTCGTCACCGATCCCGATGGCTACAAGATCGAGCTGATCCAGCGGGAATCGATGAATTAGCGCCGGCTTCCCGCCGCGTCACAGGGTCCGGGCCGTGCGGAACCCCGCGAAGACGTCGTTGCGATGCGGCTGGAAGAAGTTGCGATAGCGCACATCGTGCATCCGCTCGTGCGTGGCAAAAGCGCCGCCCCGCAACTCGCGGTGGTCGCCGAACCAGGGCGCCGAGTAGTCTCGATACGGCCCCGGTGCGAAGCCGGGGTACGGCGCGAAGTCACTGCCGGTCCATTCCCAGACACTGCGCCCCCCACTCGAAAGAGGCTTGAGAGCAGGCCGCATGCTCCCATTCGGCCGCACTTGGGAGGCGCCGCCCCGACCACAGCGCGTACGCCCCGGCTTCCCACGCGCTCAAGTGGATGGCCGGCTGGTCGGGGTCCAGCGGCAGCCACCGGTCGAACCACCTCGTCTGCCAACCGGCAGGCGCGCGGCGCCAACGTGCCGGATGCGACATCCCGGTGGACTGGCGCCATCGTCCCGCCTCCCCCGGCCACCAGGCCGGCTCGTCGTAGCCGCCGCCCTCCACGAACTCCAGGAAATCGCCGGCGCTGACAGGTGAACTGTCGATCTCGTAGGCCTCCAGGCGGACAACGCTCGATTCGCGCTCGTTGTCGAAGAAGAACCCCCCGCGTCCTTCCGGCCATCCGATTCGCGCATCGGCGGCGGCGAGCGCGATGGGCGGCTGCCCCCGAGGCAGCCTGGGAAGCTCGAGGCCTTCGGGCGCGGAATAGCCGAGGGCCGAACGCATCCAGGCGAAGGCCTCGGCGTGCATGTCCTCGTGGAACAGCGCAAGGCGGTGGAAGTACAGGGATTCGTCGGTGCCCTGCGCCGCCGCTCCCAAGGCCGCGACGAGTGCGTCGAGCTGCGCGTCGAGCTGGTCCGCAAGCTGGGCGCGGGACGGCAATGCGGCAGACCACCTCGCGGCGTGCCCCAGGCGGGCGGAGTCGAAGACCGCATCGGGACCACTGATCCGTGGCGGCAGCGCAGCGCTGACCCAGCCCCGCTCATCCACGGAGTGCGGTCCCCGGAGCACCCAGAACTCGCCGAACCAGACGATGTGGGCGAGCTCCCAGGCCGGCAGGTTCACGCCCGCCTGCCGCGGCACGAGCCACTGCGAATCGCTGAGGTCGAAGGTCCAGGCACGGCTGCGTGCGCGCGCGTCGCGCAGCGCATCTTCGAGCGCTCGCCCGGCGAGGGATCGGGGATCGGCGGCAGCGCTCATGCCATGCGCCCTGCGAGAATCTTCCGGTGAGCCATCCGCGTGTTCTCATCGTCTCGCCCGCAGTCGCCCAGGACAACAACGGCAACTGGCGCACGGCGGCACGCTGGCAGCGCTTCCTGTCGGCCGTGGCGCAGGTGAGGATCGCGCCGTCGTGGGACGGCGGACCCTGCGACGCGATGATCGCGCTGCATGCGCGCCGCTCTTCGGAGCCGATCGCACGCCTGGCCGCATCGCGGCCCGGAACGCCGATCGCACTGGTCCTGACCGGCACCGACGTCTACCGGGATATCGAAGTGGATGCATCGGCCAGGCATTCCCTGGAGTGTGCCAGCCAGCTCGTCGTGCTGCAGCCCGATGCGCTGAGCCGCCTCGGGCCGGCACACCGGGGCAAGGCGCGGGTGATCGTGCAGTCGGCGACGGCCCGGCGTCCTCGGCCGCCCGGCCGGTCCATCGACCTGGTCGCCGTGGGGCACCTGCGTGAAGAAAAGGACCCCCGCGCGCTGATGGACGCGGCGCGGCGGCTTCCTGCCGACACCCGCGTCCGCATCGTTCACCTGGGCCACGCCCTGGATCCCGCGCTGGGCGAGGAAGCGCGAGCCACCATGGCGGCCTGTCCGCACTACCTGTGGATCGGCGGCCTGTCCCATGAAAGTTCACGCCGCTGGATCGCCCGGGCGAGCGCGCTCGTGCACATGAGCCGGATGGAAGGCGGCGCACAGGCGATCATCGAAGCCGTGCGCTCCGGCGTGCCCGTGCTGGCCAGCCGCATCGGCGGGAACACGGGGCTCCTGGGCGAGGACTACGCGGGCTATTTCGAGGTGGGCGACGGTCTTGCCCTGGCGAACGCCATGGAGCGCTTCGCAACGGATCCCGGCTTCGCGAACCTGCTCGCGGCGCAATGTGCGCTGAGGGAGCCCGCCTTCAGGCCGGAGGAGGAACGACGGCTGGTGCGGCAGCTGCTGGCCGACCTCGTTGCGCACAACGATGCCAGGCAGTCGGCGGCCTGTACCTGAACCTCAGGCGAGACCCGTCGCCTCCAGGTGCCGGATGCAGAACTCGCGCACCACCTTCTGCGCCGGGTTGCGGTTGCCCGGATGCCAGGCCAGGAACAGTTCCGCGTAGACGTCCTTGCGCCACAGCGGCCGCAGCACCACGTTCGCCAGCCCCAGCTCGCGCGCGGACGCCGGCACGATGGCCACGCCGATGCCGGCGCGCACCAGCGCCATGATCGTGTGGGTCTGCGCGATGTGGTGCACGTAGCGGGGCCGCACGCCGGTCGCCGTGAACAGCGCGGCGATCTTGTCGTGGAAGTAGCGGCCCTCCTTCTCCGAATACATGATCAGCGGCTGGTCCTGCAAATCCTGCAGCCGCAGCCGTGTCTTCGAAGCCAGCGCATGCCGCTTGGGCAGTGCGACGAGCATCGGTTCGCGCCACAGCGGATGCCATTCGAAGCCGCGCCCCGCCGCCAGGGGGCGCGCGATCGCGAGGTCCACGGCGCCGTCGTTCAGCGCCTGGATCTGCGCCGACGACACCATCTCGCTCAGGACGATGTCCATGCCCGGCAGGCTCCTGGCCGCGGCACGCAGCAGGCTCGGCACCAGCGCGTAGCCGGCCACCGCCGTGTAGCCGAGCACCACCCGGCCTTCGGTGCCGCGCCCGATGCGCACCGCGTTGGTGGCGGCCTGTTCCGACTGTCGCAGGATGGACCGCGCGTCCTGCAGGAAGGACTGGCCCGCGACCGTCAGCCGCACGCTGCGGCTGCTTCGCTCCAGAAGCAGCGTGCCCACCGCATGCTCCAGCAGCTGGATCTGGCGGCTGAGCGGCGGCTGCGTCATGTGCAGGCGGGCGGCGGCGCGGCCGAAGTGCAGTTCCTCGGCCACCGCGACGAAGCAGCGCAACTGGGACAGCTCGAACATCGATGCTCCGATTGAATGGATCGATTCACGATCAATCTTAGACTTTGATCGATCGGCTCCCTAGACTGCGTCACACGCCGCCCGCATCCGAAGGCGGGACCCGCAGGAGACCTCCCCCTTGAAAACGCCTTTCCGCCTCGCCCGGCGCACCGGGCTCGCGCTGGCTTGCGCAATCGCGTTCGCCGCCGCGCTGCCCGCCGCGGCGCAGACCGCCTGGCCCACGCGCGCCGTCACCATCGTCGTGCCCTTCCCGCCGGGCGGCGGCAC
>JAEWBU010000047.1 GCA_023390985.1 Pseudomonadota bacterium | reverse complement strand
AATGCGCCCGGCGCGCAGCGCGGCCGGATGCAGCCACGATGCGCCGCGCGTCAGCAGCCGCGCCGGGCCGTCGATCGGGTAGTGCATCAGTCGGTTGGGCTCTTCCTGCCACCACTCGATCGTGCCCCGCGTGCCGGAAACGCGCAGCCGCAGGCCGTTCTCGATGCCGGCGTTGATCTGCGAAGCCACCAGCACGCCGCGGGCCCCGCCCGCGAAACGCAGCAGCATGTTGGCGTCGTCGTCCAGCGTGCGGCCGGGCACCAGGGCGCCGAGGTCGGCGCAGAGCGCCTCGATCTCCAGGCCCGTTACCACCGACACCAGGTTCTCGGCATGCGAGCCGATGTCGCCCAGCGCGCCGGCGCCGCCCGACTGCGCCGGGTCGTTGCGCCACGAGGCCTGCTTGTTGCCCTCGGCCTCCAGCAGGGTGGACAGCCAGCCCTGGTTGTATTCGACGACCACCTTGCGCAGTTCGCCCAGCTCGCCGGCGCGCACCATCTCGCGCGCCTGCCGCACCATCGGGTAGCCGCCGTAGTTGTAGGTGACGCCGAACACCGTGCCGCGCGCACGCACCGCGGCGACCAGCGCTTCTGCCTCGGAGGCCTGATGGACCAGCGGCTTGTCGCACACCACGTGGAAGCCGGCCTCGACGAAGGCCCGTGCCACGGGGAAGTGCAGGTGGTTCGGCGTGACGATGGAAACCAGGTCGATGCGCTCGGCGGGATCGCGCCGTAGCTCGTCGGCGAGCAGCGCCTGCCAGTCGCCGTGGTTGCGGTCGTCGCGCAGGCCGAGTTCGCGGCCCGAGGCACGCGCCTTTTCCGGCGTGGACGACAGCGCGCCCGCCACCAGCTCGTACTGGCCGTCGAGCGCCATCGCCTTGCGGTGCACGGCGCCGATGAAGGCGCCCTGCCCTCCGCCGACCATGGCGTAGCGCAGCTTGCGCGGAACTTCGTTCACTGGTTCTCCCGGGCGAAGGCCGCGTCGAACGCGCCGCCGGCGGCCGCGGGGAAGTCCAGGCGGCGGCAGAAGGCGGCGCTCTCGGTGGCGCCGTGCACGCGGTCCATGCGGCTGTCCTCCCATTCCACGGACAGCGGGCCCCGGTAGCCGATGTCGTTGAGCGCGACGATGATGGATTCGAAGTCCACCATGCCGCGGCCCACGCTGCGGAAGTCCCAGAAGCGGCGCGCGTCGCCGAAGCTGGTGTGGCCGCCGAACACGCCGACGGTGCCGTCGCCGCGGCCCCACCACACGTCCTTCATGTGGGCGTTGTAGATGCGGTCGGGGAACGTGCGGATGAACTTCACGTAGTCCACGCCCTGGTAGGCGAGGTGGCTGGGATCGAAGTTGAAGCCGAACCGCTTGTGGCCCTTCACGGCCTCGATCGCGCGCTGCGTCGAAGCGATGTCGAAGGCGATCTCGGTCGGGTGCACTTCCAGCGCGAAGTTGACGTCCTCGCGCTCGAACACGTCGAGGATGGGGCCGAAGCGCCTGCCGAAGTCGGCGAAGCCCGCGTCCCAATAGGCCTGGCTCGTGGGCGGGAAAGCGTAGGTGGCGTGCCAGATCGACGAACCGGTGAAGCCGGTCACCGTCTTTACGCCGAACTTGGCGGCGGCGCGCGCGGTGTCGGCCAGTTCCTTCGCCGCGCGCTGACGCACGCCTTCGGGGTCGCCGTCGCCCCAGACATGTTCCGGCAGGATCGACTTGTGGCGCTCGTCGATCAGGTCGCACACGGCCTGGCCGACCAGGTGGTTGCCGATGGCCAGCGAGGTGAGCCCGTGCTGCTTGAGCAGGGCCAATTTGTCGCGGCAGTAGGCGCCGCTTTTCAACGCCTCCTGCACGTTGAAGTGGTCGCCCCAGCAGGCCAGCTCCAGGCCGTCGTAGCCCATGCGCTTCGCGAGCGGCGCGAGTTCGGAAAGGGGCAGGTCGGCCCATTGGCCGGTGAAGAGGGTGATGGGTCTGGGCATGGGGCGCTCCATTTCCGTCATTCCCGCGAAGGCGGGAATCCAGGGCTCCCGGAAGCTCTGGATCCCCGCCTTCGCGGGGATGACGAGGCCGTGTCAGAACGGCGAGTTCGGGAAGTAGAAGTCCTTCGCGTTCTGCTTGGTGATCAGCACCGACGGCACGATGTTGTTCGCCGCCAGCTTCTGGCCCTTCAGGCGCGCCTCGCCGGTCATCTTGATCGCGTCGTACATGAACTTGGGCGAGTAGGACACGTTGGCCTGGATGAGCGGGTCGCTGCCGTCCATCAGGGTCTTGATCGCGCCCTTGGCACCGGCGCCGCCGAACACCAGCTTGATGTCCTTGCGCTTGGCCTGCTCGATGGCCTTCAGCACGCCCACCGCCATGTCGTCGTCGGCGGCCCAGACGGCGTCGATCTCCTTGAAGCGCGTCAGGTAGTCCTGCATCACCTTGAAGGCGTCGTCGCGGTTCCAGTTGCCGTGCTTGGCGTCGAGCACCTTGATGCCGGGATGGTTCTTCATCACGGCGTTGAAGGCGTCCATGCGCTCGTTGTCGATCGTGGTCGGGATGCCGCGCAGCGCCACGATGTTGCCCTTGCCGTTCAGCGCCTTGGCCATGTATTCGGCCGGGATGCGGCCGAAGGCCGTGTTGTCGCCGGACACGTAGGCGTCCTGCGCGCTGGTGTCGGTGAGGCCGCGGTCCACCACGGTGACGTAGACGCCCTTGGCCTTCACCTGCGCGACCGGCTTGGTCAGCGCGGCCGACTCGAACGGGAACACGACCAGCGAGGTGATCTTGTTGACCGTCACCAGGTCCTGCAGCTGGTTGGCCTGCTCCGACGCATTGGCGGCCGTCTTCACGATCACCTGGATGCCGGGGTTGGCCTTCTCCAGGTCCTTCTTGGCCTCGTTGGCCCAGTACACGGCGCCGGCCATGAAGCTGTGGGTGGCGGCGGGCATGGACACGCCCAGCACCTCCTTCTTAGCCTGCGCCAGTGCCGCCGGCGTGACCGCCAGCATCGCCGCCATTGCCGCGGCGCCCAGCGCCAGCCTGCGGGTGAATCTCATCATCTTCGTCTCCTTCGTGGGTGGGATGGTGGCCTCGCGGCCGGGCTTACAACGCGGGTCTCACCGCCGCTTCCGCTGCAGGAAGGCGACGACGATGATCACGAACCCCTGCACCGCGGCGTTCAGGTAGACGCTGATGATGCTGGTGAGGTTGAGGATGTTGCTGATCACCGAGAGCAGGATGGCGCCGACCACCGTGCCGGTCACGCTGCCCGCGCCGCCCTTGAGCGCGGTGCCGCCGACGATCACCGCGGCGATGGCTTCCAGCTCCCACAGCAGGCCGGTCGTGGGCGAGGCCGAACCCAGCCGCGGCACGTACAGCAGGGTGGCGATGCCCACGCACAGGCCCAGCAGCCCGTAGGTGAGGATCTTCACGCGGTCGACCGACACGGCGGCGTAGCGCGCCACTTGCTCGTTGGAGCCGATCGCCTGCACGTAGCGGCCGTAGGCCGTGCGATTGAGGATGAAGCCGCCCGCCAGCGCCACGACGGCGAACACCCACACCGGGAAGGGCACGCCCAGCAGGCTGCCGTAGTACACCGGGCTGTAGACGTCGGCCAGCGAGTTGTCCAGCGTGATCGCGCCGCCGTTGGCGAAGTAGGTGAGGTAGGCGCGGAAGATGCCCAGGGTGCCCAGCGTCACGATGAAGGGCTCGATGCGCCCCTTGGTGATCAGCAGGCCGTGGGCCAGCCCGAACACGCCGCCCAGCACCAGCGCCAGCAGCATGCCCAGCGCCACCACCAGCGTGGGCGACCCCACGGTCGCCGCGACGGTGTTCATCATCAGGATCGTGCAGCCCGCGATCAGCGCCGCCATCGATCCCACCGACAGGTCGATGCCCCCGCTGATGATCACGAAGCACATGCCCACCGCGATGATGCCGATGAAGGCCGTGCGGGTGAGCACGTTGAGCGCGTTGTCGACGGTGGCGAACTCGCCGTTGAGCAGGGTGCCGGCGATGCACAGCAGCACCAGGCCCACGACGGGCCCGAAGCCGTGCAGCCGGCCCCACAGGTCCGCGGCACGGGCGGCGGCCGGCCGGGTTTCAGCGAGTTCCGGTGGCATGGGCGATGAGTTCCTCTTCGGTCAGGTGCGCGCCGGCCACGGTGGCCGTGAGCCGGCCGCCGCGCATCACGGCCACGCGGTGGCACAGGCCGATCAGCTCGATCAGCTCGGACGAGATGACGATCACGGCCTGGCCCTCGCGGGCGAGGCGCTGCACCAGGAAATAGATGTCGCGCTTGGCGCCGACGTCGACGCCGCGCGTGGGTTCGTCCAGCACCACCACGCGCGGGCGGGGCTGCAGCACCTTGGCCAGCGCCAGCTTCTGCTGGTTGCCGCCGGACAGCGCCGAGGCGCGCGCGCGCAGGTCGCCGGCGCGGATGCCGAAGGCGCGCACGGCCTCCTCCAGCGCCTGCTGCTCGCGCGCCGGCGCGAGCACCGGCTGCGCGTAGTCGCGCAGGTTCATGAGGGTGAGGTTCTCGCGCAGGCCGAAGTCCACGTGCAGGCCCTTGCCCTTGCGGTCCTCGCTGAGGTACGTGATGCCTTCGTCCGCGGCCTGGCGCGGGTTGCGCAGGCGCAGCTCGCGGCCGTCGACGGCGATGCTGCCGCCGCCGGCCGGGCGCAGCCCCAGCAGACCCTCGAACAGTTCGGTGCGGCCGGCGCCGACCAGCCCCGCGAAGCCCAGGATCTCGCCGGGCCGCACCTCGAAGCTGACGTCGCGGGCCCAGCCCGGGACCGAGAAACCCTTCACCTGCAGCAGCGGCGCCCCCTGGGGCGCGGGGTCCTTGGCCGGGAACAGGTCGGTGATCTCGCGGCCGACCATCAGGTTGGCCATCGCGTGGCGGGTGAGCGTGGCGGTGGGCTGGCGCGCGACGAAGCGGCCGTCGCGCATTACCACCACTTCGTCGGTGACCTGCTCGACCTCGTCGAGCTTGTGCGAGATGTAGATCAGGGTCACGCCCTCGGACTTCAGCTGCGCCATCAGCCCGAACAGCCGTTGCGTCTCGCCGGGCGTGAGCGTCGCGGTGGGCT
>JAEWBU010000303.1 GCA_023390985.1 Pseudomonadota bacterium | reverse complement strand
AGAACGGCGAGCTCTTCATCATCGGCTGCCAGATCAACCCGCTGAAGACCGCCTCCACCCATGTCAACCCCGACAGCATCCGCAGCCGCAAGCTGCTGATGCACAAGGACGAGATCCGGCGCCTGATCGGCAAGGTCGAGCAGAAGGGCTACACCCTGGTGCCGATCAACCTGCACTGGAAGGGCGGCCGGGTGAAGTGCGAGGTCGCGCTGGCCAAGGGCAAGGCCGAGCACGACAAGCGCCACGTCATCAAGGACCGCGAGGGCAAGCGCGAGGTGGAACGCGCCATGAAGACCCACCACCGCTGATCGCGAAAAAAAGACCGGGTCCGGACGGAATAAACCGGCCCGCCGGGGCGTTCATCCCTCAGGTTCAACCCCTGGAGAAGCCCATGAGATTCACCCACATCTCTCCCATCGTCCTGGCCACCGCCCTGCTCGGTTGCTCGACCGTCATGGCCAATGGCGCACCCGCCAAGGAATCCGGCGGCGTGCTCGTCGGTGACAAGGGCATGACGCTCTACACCTTCGACAAGGACGAAAAGGGCAGCGGCAAGTCGGTCTGCAATGGCCAATGCGCCACCAACTGGCCTCCGCTGATGGCCGATGCTTCCGCCAAGCCCCAGGGCGACTGGACGGTCGTCACCCGCGACGACGGCAAGAAGCAGTGGGCCTACAAGGGCCAGCCGCTCTACTACTGGATCAAGGACACCAAGGCGGGCGACAAGACCGGCGAAAGCGTCCCCAACTGGAAGCTCGCCAAGCCTTGATCAAGCACGACGCGCGCGCAAACGCGCGCGAAGCACTACCCTAGCGCCGTGCACACCGGCGACCTGGAAGCGCAGATCCCGCAGCTGCGGCGCTACGCGCGGGCCCTCACGGGCGACCGCTGGGCGGCCGACGACCTGGTGCAGGACACGCTGGAGCGGGCCTGCGGCCGCTGGAACCTCTGGCGCGCCGGCACCGACCTGCGCGCCTGGCTGTTCACCGTCATGCACAACCTGTTCATCGACGGCGCGCGCCGGACGGCGCGCCAGGGCGGTCCGCACGCCGACCTCGACCAGGTCGAGCCCGAGCCGGCCCTGGTCGACGGCTCGCCCGAGCGGCTGCTCGATCTGCAGCGCTGCCTGATGCGGCTGCCCGAAGAGCAGCGCGAGGTCCTGTTGCTGGTCACGCTGCAGGACCTGAGCTACCAGGACGTGGCCCGCATCACCGGCGCGCCGGTGGGCACGGTGATGTCGCGCCTGTCCCGCGCGCGCGGGCGGATGCGCGAACTCATGGAAGGCACGACGGCGCGGACCGCCGGGTCGGTCGTGCCGTTGAAGCGCGCGAAAGGAAACGTGGATCGATGAACCAGGACGACGAGGCCCGGTTGCACGCCCTGGTCGACGGGCGGCTGGACCCGCGCGAGGAGCAGGAGGCTTTGCAGCGGCTGGCGCAAGACCCCGCCGCGGAGGCGCTCGTGCGCGAATGGAAGGCGCAGCGCGACGCCCTGCGTGGCCTGCACCGCCAGGTGCTGGACGAACCCGTGCCCAGCCACCTGGCGCGCGCCGCGCGCGATGTCGGGCGCAGGAGCCGGCGGCTGGACAGCTGGCATCGCTGGGGCGGCATGGCGGCATCGATCGCGATCGCGTTCGCCCTGGGCTGGTTCGCCAGCCAGCAGTGGGGCGGCGCCGGTCCGGAGCGGCTGGCGCGGGCGCGCCCTCTTTCCGAATTCGGCCGGCAGGCCGTGCTGGCGCACGCGGTGTATTCGCCCGAAGTGCGGCACCCGGTCGAAGTCCCCGCCGCGCAGCAGGAACACCTGGTGCAGTGGCTCTCCAAGCGGCTGGGGCGGAACCTGAAGGTGCCCGACCTCACGGCGCAAGGCTACGAGCTCGTGGGCGGCCGCCTGCTGCCCGGCGCCCAGGGCGCGCGGGCGCAGTTCATGTACCAGAACGCGAAGGCCGAACGCATCACGCTGTACGTCGGTGCGGTCGATCCGGCCGCCGCCGGCTCACCGGGCGGTGGCGGCACCGGCGAGACCGCCTTCCGCTTCACCACGCAGGAAGGCACGTCCAGCTTCTACTGGGTGGACCAGGGGTTCGGCTACGCCCTCGCCGGCCGTCTCGGCCGGCCCGAACTGCTGTCGCTGTCGGAAAGCGTCTACCGCCAGCTCTGAGCTGGGCAGGTCTCGTCAGTCGAGCGAACGCAGCGGGTGCGCGTGCACCGGCCAGGGGCTGCGGAAGAACGGCTCGACCATCTCGGGCGTCACGTCCTCGATCCGCGCCGGATTCCAGCGCGGCGAATGGTCCTTGTCCACGGCCAGCGCGCGCACGCCTTCCATCGTCTCGCCCGCCGTGCCCGGGCGCAGGTGGAAGCAGTGGCGCACCATGTCGCGCTCCATCCGCAGGTCGTCGGCCAGCCCCATGCCGCGGGCGCGGCGCACCTGCTCCAGCGTCACGTGCAGCATCAGCGGCGAACGCTTGCGCAGCGCGGCCGCCGTGTGGCGGGCCCACTCCGAATCCGAACCCTCGAGCGCGGCCACGATCTCGCGCACCGTGTCCAGCGCGAACACGCGATCGATCTCGGGACGATGGTCGGCCAGCTTCGAGCCCTCCACGCGCTGCGGCGTGGGCACGGCGGCGGCGCCTTCTTCAGCCAGGCGATCCCACAGCGCGGGCAGTTCGGACGAGGCGACCACCACGTCCGCCAGGCGCGCATCCACCGCGTCCGCCGCCGTCAGCATCTCGCCCGTGAGCGCCAGGTACTCGCCCAGCCGTCCCGGGCAGCGCGACAGGAAATGACCGCCGCCGACGTCGGGGAACAGGCCGATGTTGGTCTCCGGCATCGCCAGCTTGCTGCGCTCGGTGACGATGCGGCAGCGCGCGCCCTGGGTGATGCCCATGCCGCCGCCCAGCACGAGGCCGTCCATGAACGCCACGTAGGGCTTGGGATAGCGGTGCACCAGGTGGTTGAGCGTGTATTCCTCGGTGAAGAAATCCTCCAGCCGCGGATCGCCGGACAGGACGGCCGCGTGGAAGAAGCGGATGTCGCCGCCCGCGCTGAACGCGCCGAACGGACCTTCCTTGCCCATGCCGCGGATCGTGACCACCTCGACCCGCGGATCGTCGCGCCAGGCCAGCAGCGCGGCCGTGAGCTCGCGCAGCATGTCCAGCGACAGCGCGTTCAGCGCCCTGGGACGGTTCAGGGTGAGGCGGCCGGCCTTGCCGACCACTTCGGCGATCACTTCGCTCATGCTTTCTGTTTCCAACCTACCAGTTCGTTCATCACCAGCGCGCCGATCACCAGCGCGCCGCCGGCCAGCACCGTCTGCGTCGGCACCTCGTCGGCCCCCACCCAGGCCAGCAGGATCCCGAAGATCACCTCCAGCAGGGCCAGGAGCGCGATCTCCGGTGCCTTGAGCACGCGGGCGCAGACCACCGACAGCGCGCACGGGATCGCCAGCTGCACCAGCCCCAGCAAGGCCAGCAGGGCGATGTCGTGGCCCGACGCCGCGAACGGCATCGCCAGCGGCAGGGTGGCCAGCGAGGAGATGACGGCGCCGACCAGCACGGCCGGCACCAGGTCGATGTCGCTGCCCTGCGCGTGGGCACGCTGGGTGATGGTCCAGTTGACCGCGCCCGCCAGCGGCACGCACAGCGCCACCAGGGTGCCCGCGAGCTGCCCGCCCGAGACCTGCGCGCCGTACATGTAGGCGATGCCGGCGCCGGCGACCAGGATGGCCGCCCAGGTGCGCCCCGGGATGCGGTGGCCGATGAAGGCGCGCGCGATCAGCGCCGTGAGGAAGGGACCCACCGCCATCGTCACCAGCACGTTGGCCACGCTGGTCAGCGTGAGCGCCACCATGAAGGCGGTGAACATCACGCTCCAGCACAGGCCCGACAGCCACAGCGCCGGCCCGCCGTTGCGGACCTTGGCGAACACCGCCCGCCCCTGGAAGAACGGCAGGATCACCAGCAGGGACAGCACGGTGAAGAAGCTGCGCCAGAAGGTGACTTCGAAGCTGCGCGCGTGCTCCAGGTGGCGGGTGATGACGCCGGCGATCGACCACATGAGGGTCACGGCGACCATCAGGACGACGGCTTGGAAGTGGGTGAGTCTCATCGTTGTTGTTCTCGAAGGAAGCTCTGGATTCCCGCCTGCGCGGGAATGACGGACTCTAACCGCCCCACGCCGTCATCCCCGCACTTCCCCGTCATCCCCACGCAGGCTGGGATCCAGGGCTTTCCTCAGGCCGCTTCGCGCAGCGCACGCTTGCGCTCGTGCTCCTTCAGGAAGCGCTTGCGCAGCCGCACGCTCTTGGGCGTGATCTCGACCAGCTCGTCGTCCTCGATGAACTCCACGCCGTATTCCAGCGTGAGCTCGATCGGCGGCGTGATCTTGATCGCATCTTCCTTGCCCGAGACGCGGAAGTTGGTCAGCTGCTTGGTGCGGGTGGCGTTCACCACCAGGTCGTTGTCGCGGCTGTGGATGCCGACGATCATGCCCTCGTACACCGGGTCGTTGGCCCGCACGAACATGCGGCCGCGGTCGTCCAGCTTGCCCAGCGCGTAGGTGAAGATCTCGCCGTCGTCCATGGAGATCAGCACGCCGTTCTTGCGGCCGCCGATGTCGCCCTTGAACGGCTCGTAGCGGTCGAAGATGTTGGCGATCAGGCCCGAGCCCCGGGTCAGGTTCAGGAACTCGTTCGAGAAGCCGATCAGGCCGCGCGCCGGGATGCGGTACTCCAGGCGCACGCGGCCGCGGCCGTCCGGTTCCATGTTCACCAGGTCGCCCTTGCGCTCGCCCAGCGCCTGCATCACGCCGCCCTGGTGCTGCTCCTCGATGTCGGCCGTGACCAGCTCGATCGGCTCGTGGCGCACGCCGTCGATGTCCTTGAACACCACGCGCGGCTTGGACACCGCCATCTCGTAGCCTTCGCGGCGCATGTTCTCCAGCAGGATGGTCAGGTGCAGTTCGCCGCGCCCGGACACCTCGAACACGCCCTCCTCGTCGGTCTCGCGCACGCGCAGGGCCACGTTGGACTGCAGTTCCTTCTGCAGGCGGTCCCAGATCTGGCGGCTGGTGACGAACTTGCCTTCGCGGCCCGCCAGCGGGCTGGTGTTGACGCAGAAGTTCATGGTCAGGGGCGGCTCGTCGACCTTGAGCATCGGGAGCGGAGCCGGGTTGTTGGGGTCCGTGACGGTCACGCCGATACCGATGTCCGCGATGCCGTTGATCAGCACGATGTCGCCCGGACCGGCCTCGGTCACCTGCACGCGGTCCAGGCCCTGGAAGGTGAGCACCTGGTTGATGCGGCCCTTGAACGACTTGCCGTCCGGGCCTTCCATCACCAGCACGTCCATCATCGGCTTGAGCGTGCCGGCGTTGACGCGGCCCACGCCGATGCGGCCGACGAAGGTGGAGAAGTCCAGCGCCGAGATCTGCAGCTGCAGCGGAGCGGCCGCATCGCCCTCGTGGGCCGGCACGTGGTCCAGGATGGTGTCGAACAGGGCCGACATGTCCGGGCCCCACTGCGCACCGGCCTCGCCCTCCTTCATCGAGCTCCAGCCGTTGATGCCGGAGGCGTACACCACCGGGAAGTCCAGCTGCTCGTCGGTGGCGCCCAGCTTGTCGAACAGGTCGAAGGCGGCGTTGATCACCTTGTCGGGGTTGGC
>JAEWBU010000278.1 GCA_023390985.1 Pseudomonadota bacterium | reverse complement strand
CGGCCTGTTCGCGCGCTGGCGCTGGGCCTTCGTGTGGCTCACGCAGATCGTCTTCTACGGGCTGCCGTGGCTCTCGTGGGCCACCGGGGCCGGCGGGCGCCAGGCGGTGCTGTTCGACCTGGCGGCGCGGCGCTTCTACCTGTTCGGCTATGTGCTGTACCCGCAGGACTTCATCTACCTCACCGGCCTGCTGGTGATCAGCGCGCTGTCGCTGTTCCTCTTCACCGCGGTGGCGGGCCGCCTGTGGTGCGGCTTCGCCTGCCCGCAGACGGTCTACACCGAGATCTTTCTCTGGATCGAGCGCCACGTCGAAGGCGACCGGCCGCAGCGCCTGAAGCTCGACGGCGGACCGTTCAGCCTGGAGAAGCTGGTCAAGAAGTGGTTCAAGCACCTGCTGTGGATCGGTGTCGCGATGTGGACCGGCTTCACCTTCGTCGGCTACTTCACGCCGATCCGCGAACTGGGCCTGGAATTCCTGCAGACGCGCATGGGCTCGTGGGAGGTGTTCTGGGTGTTCTTCTACGCGGGCGCCACCTACGGCAACGCCGGCTTCCTGCGCGAGCAGGTCTGCAAGTACATGTGCCCGTACGCGCGCTTCCAGAGCGCGATGTTCGACCGCGACACGCTGATCGTCAGCTACGACACCGCGCGCGGCGACCCGCGCGGCACCCGCGGCCGCCGCGACGACTTCCGCGCGATGGGCCTGGGTTCGTGCATCGACTGCGGCCTGTGCGTGCAGGTCTGCCCGACCGGCATCGACATCCGCCAGGGCCTGCAGTACGAGTGCATCGGCTGCGCGGCCTGCGTGGACGCGTGCGACGGCGTGATGGACAAGATGAACTACCCGCGCGGCCTGATCCGGTTCACCACCGAGAACGCGCTGGCGAAAGGCGAGGGCCGCTCGTCCATCGCGCGCCGCGTGCTGCGTCCGCGCATCCTGGCCTACACGGCCCTGCTGGCCGCGCTCGGCCTGGGACTGGCCATCAGCCTGGCGGTGCGCACGCCGCTCAAGGTGGACGTGGTGCGCGACCGCGCCGCGCTGGCCCGCATCGTGTCCGGCGGCAAGCTGGAGAACGTCTACCGCCTGCAGGTGATGAACGCCACCGAGGAGACCCAGCGCTACCGCATCGCCGCCGACGGCCTGGCGGGGCTGGTGGTCGCCTCCGAGGTGGACGTGGTGGTCGGTCCGGCCGAATCGCGCTGGGTGGCCGTGCGGCTGCAGGTGCCGTACGGGTCGGCTTCGGCCGGCTCGCATCCGATCCATTTCGACATCGAGGCCCAGGGCGCCGGCGCGCACGTGCGCGAGAAGGCGGTCTTCCTGGTGCCGCGCTGAACTTCGCGAGAGGAGACATCCATGCCCGTTCCGCAGAACCCATCCACCGCTGCCGCCGCCGAACCCTGGTGGCGCAACGGCTTCGTCTGGCTGGTGATCGCCGGCCCGGTGTTCGTCGTGCTCGCCTCGATCGCCACCTTCGTGGTGGCCGCGCGCGGCTCCGACAAGCTGGTGCAGCAGGACTATTACCGCAAGGGCATCGAGATCAACCGCCAGATCGCGAGCGAACGGGCGCTCCTGCCGGCGATGCAGGGCCGCAACCACGCGGCCACGCCCACGGTCGCACCCCCCGACACGCCCTGAGGCCGCCATGCTGATCCGCAAGATCCTGCGCATCACCTGGCCGGCCTTCCTGGCCGCCAGCTTCCTGCAGCTGGTCGTGTTCGCCCTGGTCGACCCGCTGGAGCTGCAATGGTTCGGGCGCGAACTCGCCTGGTCGCGGCAGGCGGTCTACGCAGCGGGTTTCTTCGTCTTCTGGTGCGCGGCCATGCTGTCGAGCGCGCTGACGGCATTGCTGGGCCGGCCCGGCGAAGACGACGACGGATGACCGGTTGACGCAGGATCGCTGTGCTGTAATTGCCGCGATCCCGATGCCCGCCCAGCCCGCACTGCACAACCCCGAGAACGTCGCCGCGCGCCTCGCCGGCCTGCTGGACGCCGCCATGGACGGCATCCTGTCGGTCGACGAGCAGCAGCGCATCGTCCAGTACAACCGCGCGGCCGAGAAGATCTTCGGCTGGTCCGCTCCCGAGGTGCTGGGCCAGCGGCTGGAGATGCTGATCCCGCAGCGCTTCCGGCCGAACCACGCCGCCGAGGTGCAGCGCTTCGGCCAGACCGGCGTGAGCTCGCGCCGCATGGGCGGCGACCGCGTGATCATGGGCCTGCGCAAGGGCGGCGAGGAGTTCCCGGTCGACGCCTCGATCTCGCAGCTGGAAACGCCCGAGGGCAAGCTCTACACCGTGATCCTGCGCGACGTCACGGAGCGCATCCGCGCGCGCGAGGAACTGGCGGCGTTCGCGGCCGAATCGACCTCGGTCCGCGAGCAGGAGAAGACGCGCATCGCACGCGAGCTGCACGACGAGCTGGCGCAGTCGCTCACCGCGCTGAAGATGGACACGATCTGGCTGCGCGACCACCTGCGCGACGATCCGCAGGTTTTGGGCGACAAGCTGTCCGGCATGCTGGCCATGCTGGACTCCAGCGTCGCCGCCACCCGCCGCATCGCGGCCGACCTGCGCCCGCTGGTGCTGGACGACCTGGGCCTCGCGCCCGCCATCGAATGGCTGGTGCAGAACTTCGGCCAGCGCACCGGCGTGGCCGCCGCGCTGGACATGGACGAGGAGCTCGACCTGCCGGAGCCGTACGCGACCGGCGTGTTCCGCATCGTGCAGGAGTCGCTGGCGAATGTCGCCAAGCATGCGAAGGCGGGCCGGGTGCAGGTGAGCGTGGTGCGCACCGACGGCGAGCTGGTGCTGAGCGTGCAGGACGACGGCGCCGGCTTCGACACCTCGGGGCCGCGCAAGCCGCAGTCGCTGGGCCTGGTGGGCCTGCGCGAGCGCGCGCACCTGCTGCAGGGCCAGGTGCACGTGCGAAGCGCTCCGGGCGCCGGCACGCGCGTGGAGGCCCGCATCCCGATCCGGGAGGCCGCATGACCATGCGCATCGTGCTGGCCGACGATCACGCCATCGTGCGCGAGGGCCTGAAGCGCATCGTGGGCGACGTCGGCGACCTGCAGGTCGTGGGCGAAGCCGCCGATGGCGGCGAGGTGATGCAGCGCGTGCGCGAGCTCGACTTCGACGTGCTGGTGCTCGACCTGTCGATGCCGGGGCGCAGCGGGATGGAGCTGATCAAGCAGGTCAAGGCCGAGAAGCCCAGGCTGCGCATCCTGGTGCTGTCGATGCACCAGGAGACCCAGTACGCGGTGCGCGCCATCAAGTCGGGCGCGAGCGGCTACCTCACCAAGGAAAGCGCGCCGGCGCAGCTGGAACAGGCCCTGCGCAAGATCGCCGGCGGCGGCGCGTACATCAGCGCGGAAGTGGCCGAGCAGCTGGCGCTGGGCGCCATGCCCGGCGGCACGCCGGCGTCGCCGCACGAGGCGCTGTCGGACCGTGAATTCGAGGTGCTCCGGCGCCTGGCCGCGGGCGAGTCGGTGAGCGACGTCGCCGCGGCGCTCAACCTGTCCGTCAAGACCGTGAGCACCCACAAGGCCAACCTGATGGCGAAGCTCGGGCTGCAGAACCCGACGGACCTGGTGCGGTACGCGCTCAAGCACGGGTTGATCGATCCGGTGTGAACGCGGGCGACTGAACCCCGTCATTCCCGCGGAGGCGGGAATCCAGAGCGTCCGAGTTCAGCGACCGAAGGGAAGCACTGGATCCCCGCCTTCGCGGGGATGACGGTAGATTGCCTCGGAATATTCCGAGCCCGTCTCGGAACCGGGCGCCTGCGCAACCGGACTCCTCCGAGCCCCCGTTTCAGCGCGCGCCGATGGCCCTAAACGCCTTCGCAGGCCACAGTAACGGCCATGAACACCGCCGCCGTCGCCACCCCCCTGCGAGTCTTCCTGGCCGACGACTCCGACGCCATCCGCGGCCGCGTGGCCGCGCTGCTGGCGGGGTGCGAGATGGACGTGGTCGGCGAGGCCGGCACGCCGCAAGCGTCGATCGACGGCATCCTGGCCGCCAGCCCCGACGTGGTCGTGCTGGACTGCCAGCTCGAGGGCGGCACCGGCCTGCAGGTGCTGCGCGCCGTGCGCGCCGAGCGCCCCGCCATCGCCTTCGTGGTCCTGTCCAACAACGCCAGCGAGCCGTACCGCAAGCGCTACCTCGGTGCCGGCGCGCACCGCTTCCTCGACAAGAGCAGCGAATTCGACCAGCTGCCCGCCGCGCTCGCCGCCACCCGCCACTGAATCCCGGAAGGAGAGAAAAAAATGAACACCGCCGCCATCGCCGCCGAACCCCGAACCACGCCCCTGCAGTTCATGCCCCGCGCCCGCGCGCGCAGCGCCACGCCGCCCGCGCTCACCACCCTGTGCTCCACCTGCCACCTCAAGGACCTGTGCCTGCCCTGCGGCATCAGCGCGCCGACGGTGGAGCGACTGGACGGCCTGCACTTCGGCCGCCGCCGCGTCGCCGCGGGCCAGCCGCTGTACCGCGCGGGCGATGCCTTCCAGTCGATCTACGCGGTGCGCAGCGGCACCTTGAAGTCGGTGCTGGGCGCGACCGACGGCCGCGAGCAGGTGACGGGCTTCTCCATGGCCGGCGAGCTGATGGGCCTGGACGGCCTGGCCCAGGGCCGCCACGCCAGCACCGCGGTGGCGCTGGAAGACGCCGAGATCTGCGCCATCCCCTACGAGCACCTGATGGAGCTGGCGGCCGGCAACTCCGAGCTGCAGCGCGCCGTCGGCAAGCTGATGAGCCGCGAGATCGTGCGCGAGCACAGCCTGATGATGCTGCTCGGAAGCATGAACGCCGAGGAGCGCCTGGCCGCCTTCCTGCTGAACGTGTCGCAGCGCATGAAGGCGCGCGGCTGGTCGGCCAGCGAGTTCCACCTGCGCATGTCGCGCGCCGAGATCGGCAGCTACCTGGGCATGAAGCTGGAGACCGTCAGCCGCACCTTCTCCGCCTTCGTGCAGCAGCGCCTGCTGGCGGTGGACAAGCGCCACATCCGGATCCTGGACCTGGACGCGCTCACCCGGACCTTCGAGGCCCGCCTGCAGTGAACGCACGGATCCCCTTGACCTCCATCAACGGGCTGCCGGCGCCCGCGGCGCAAAGTGACCCCGTGAGCACCGAAACCCCCGGCACCGTCCTGCCCGCCGACCTGCTGCGCAAGTTCGACGGGGCCGGGCCGCGCTACACCTCCTACCCCACCGCCGACCGCTTCGTCGAGGCCTACGGGCCCGAGGACCACCTGCGGGTGCTGCGCGAGCGCCGCACCGGCGCGGCCGCCGCGGCGCTGCCGCTGTCGCTGTACGTGCACATCCCGTTCTGCGAGTCGGTCTGCTACTACTGCGCCTGCAACAAGATCGTCACGCGCCAGCACGGCCGCGCCGCCGCCTACCTGCAGCTGCTGGAACGCGAGGCGGCGCTGCACACGGCCGTGATCGGCGCCGGCCAGCCCGTGAGCCAGCTTCACCTCGGCGGCGGCACGCCGACCTTCCTCTCGGACGAGGAGCTGTCCGGGCTGATGTCCATGCTCAGGCGCAACTTCGTGCTGGCGCCGGGCGGCGAATATTCGGTGGAGGTGGACCCGCGCACCGTCACGCGCGAGCGCCTCGCGCACCTGGCGTGGCTGGGCTTCAACCGCCTCTCCTTCGGCGTGCAGGATTTCGATCCGCGCGTGCAGAAAGCGGTGCACCGTGTGCAGCCGTTCGAGCAGGTGGCGGCGCTGATGGCGCAGGCGCGCGCCATGGGCTTCGAGTCGCTGAACGTGGACCTGATCTATGGCCTGCCACTGCAGACGCGCGAGTCGTTCGCGCGCACGCTGCGCCAGGTTCAGCAACTGCGGCCCGACCGCATCGCGCTGTACGGCTACGCGCACCTGCCGGACCGCTTCAAGCCGCAGCGGCGCATCGTGCCGGCCGAACTGCCCGATGGCGCCAGCAAGCTCGGCATGCTGTCCGATTCGATCGACGCGCTGCGCGAGGCCGGCTACGTGTACGTGGGCATGGACCACTTCGCACTGCCGGGCGACGCGCTGGCCGTGGCCAGGCGGCAGGGGCGGTTGCATCGCAACTTCCAGGGCTACAGCACGCAGCCGGACTGCGACCTGATCGGCCTGGGCGTCTCCGCCATCAGCCGCATCGGCGCGAGCTACGCGCAGAACGCCAAGACGATGGACGAGTACGAGGATGCCCTGCGCCAGGGCCGGCTGCCGGTGGTACGCGGCCTGGCGATGGACCGCGACGACCTGGTGCGCCGCGCCGTGATCATGGCCCTGATGTGCCAGGGCGAGCTGCTGTTCGAGGCGATCGAGGAGGGCTGGCTGCTGGACTTCCGCAGCTACTTCGCGCCGGAACTCGCACGCCTGGAACAGATGGCCGCCGACGGCCTGGTGCGCCTGGACGAGGGCGGCGTCCAGGTCACGCCCGCGGGCTGGTACGTCGTGCGCGCCATCGCGATGGTGTTCGACCGCTACCTGCAGGCGGACCGGCAGCGAACGCGCTTCTCGCGGATCCTCTGACGTGACCCCTACGCTCGCGGTCACCGCTTTTCTGATGGGCCTGGCCGGCGGCCCGCACTGCGCCGCCATGTGCGGCGCGGCCTGCGCGGGCGTGGCGCGCGCGGGCCGCGATTCGCCCGCTC
>JAEWBU010000119.1 GCA_023390985.1 Pseudomonadota bacterium | reverse complement strand
GTGAGGATGCCCGGGCCGATGCCGATGCCGAACCACACCACCAGGATCGGCACGATGGCCGCCTTGGGCACGGCGTTGAAGCCCACCATCAGCGGATAGACCGCGGCGTAGGCCAGGCGCGAGGAGCCGATCAGGAATCCGAGCAGCACCCCGACCAGGATGGCGAGGCCGAAGCCGACCATCGTGACCCAGAAGGTGCTCCACGCCGCCGCCATCAAGGGTCCCTTGAACTCGGCGAACTGCTCGGCGATCTGCCAGGGGCTGGGAAAGATGAAGTCCGGGACCTGGAAGGCCATCACGCCGGCCTGCCACGCCAGCACGATCACGACGGCCAGCAGCAGCGGCGCCCAGCGTTCGAAATGCCTGGTCGACTTCATTGCGGCACCTCCGCGCTGGTCTTGCGGATCGCGCCGATGTGCCCGCGCAGCTCGAGCACGATGTCGGTGAACTCCTTGCTGTAGGTGATCTCGAGTTCACGCGGGCGCGGCAGCTCGATCTCCTTCTTCACCACGAAGCGTCCCGGGCTGCGGCTCATGACGTACACCGTGTCGGCGAGGAACACCGACTCGCGCAGGTCGTGCGTGACCAGGATGACGTTGAAGCGCTGCTCGGTCCACAGGTCGCGCAGGATGCACCACAGCTCCTCGCGCGTGAACGCGTCGAGCGCGCCGAACGGCTCGTCCAGCAGCAGCATCTTGGGCTCGTGGATCAGCGCGCGGCAGATGCTCGCGCGCTGCTGCATGCCGCCCGACAGCTGCCACGGGAACTTGTCCTCGTAGCCGGCCAGGCCCACCTTGCGCAGCAGGGCACGGGCGCGCTCCTCGTATTCCTTGCGCCTGGCTTTGAAGTGGCTGCGATACGGCTCGACGATCTCCAGCGGCAGCAGCACGTTGTCGACCGTGGTGCGCCAGGGCAGCAGCGAAGGCGCCTGGAACGCCATGCCGGAGATCTTGAGCGGGCCCGTGACCGGTTGGCCGTCGATGCGGATGCCGCCGCGCGACGGCATGCGCAGCCCGGTGGCCAGCTTCATGAAGGTGGACTTGCCACAGCCCGAGGGCCCGACGATGGCGATGAACTCGCCCTGCGTGACCTGCAGGTCGATGGCCTCCACCGCGAACTGCCCCTGCTGGAGCAGTTCGTCGTTGTAGGCCAGCCAGACGTCGCGGAAGTCGATGAACGCGGTGCCGGACACCGCGCTCACTTCTTCACGGGGGGCAGGACGTTGAGTTCGGCCTTGGTCGGCAGGAAACCGCCGTTCCACACCTCGTCGGCCTTCACGCGGGTCTTGGTGTTGAACGCGTCGGACACCTGCGAGGCCATCAACGACAGCCGGCCCGGGTTGACCTGGCCGAAGCCGTCGGCGCGCGCGTCGGGGCTGGCGATCACCGCATCGATGGCCATGCGCAGGCGCCGCTTCTCCAGGTCGGTGTTGATGATGCCGTCGCGCTGCTTGACGTGGTCGATGGAAGCGTCCGGGTTGGCCATCACCTCCTTGGCCCCCTTCGTGAAGGCCGAGAGGAAGCTCCTGATCGCCGCCGGGTTCTCCTTGACGAGCTTGGCCGACGCGATGATCACGTTGCCGTAGAGCTTCACGCCGTGGTCGGCGTAGGGGAGGGTGACCACGTCCTGCAGCTTGACGCCGCGCGCCTCCAGGTTGAGCAGCGAGGTGAACGAGAAGCCGGTGATGGCGTCCAGGTCGCCGCGGGCCAGCATGGTCTCGCGCAGCGGCGGGTCCATCGACACCCAGTTCACGTTGGCGATGTTGTTGGCCTTCTGGAAGATCGGAAAGCCCCGGCGGCCGGCGTCGAACACCGGCGCGCCCAGCTTCTTGCCGCTGAGGTCGGCGGGCGACTTGATCCCCGACTTCTTCAGCGCCATCACGGCGGCCGGCGTGTTGTTGTAGACCATCATCACCGCGACCGGCTTGTTGGGCGCGTCGGGGTTGTTGGCGTGGAACTCCATCAGCGCGGCCAGGTCGGCGAAGCCCATGTCGTAGGTGCCCGTGGCCACGCGCTGCACCGCGGCGCCGGAACCGGTGCCGGCGTCCACGCTCACGTCCAGCTTGGCGTCACGGAAGTAGCCCTTGGCCACCGGCTGCAGGAAGAGCGCGGCGGGGCCTTCGAAGCGCCAGTCCAGCTGGAACTTGATCGGCGTCAGGCCCTGCGCCGAGGCGGGCGCCATCGTGGCCAGCAGCGCGCCGGCGGCGACGGTGTTCAGGAAAAGTCTTTTGTTCATGGAAAGCCTCTGAGTCACGGGAAACGGAAACAAGCCAAAGGAAAAGCAAGAAGGGTGCCGCGGCGATTGTGGTGCTTGTCGCGCTGCGTGCTCCTCCGGAAATTCCCCCGGAGCAGGCGACTTGCGCAATGGCCGAGTACGGGTAGGGGTTGTCTGACGCCCCGTCAAGCCGGGCGCGCACGGGGAGGCTGTATCGCCGACTACGCCTGCGCTAGGGATGCAGAACCATATTGCGATCACCGGCTGCCGGATGTGGGTGGCAGGGAGTCGGGGCCCTTACCCGGGCTCCGGCGGGCTATCAACAAAATGCCGTTCGCGGCTTCAAGGAGTGCAATATGGGCTTTCTGATTTGGTTGATCGTGGGTGGAATCGTCGGCTGGCTGGCCAGCCTGATCATGCGCACCGACGGCCAGCAGGGCATCCTGCTGAACGTCATCGTGGGTATCGTCGGCGCCTTCATCGGCGGCTGGGTGATCTCCCCGATGGTGGGCGTGCCGACCATCAATGAAGGCATCAGCATCGGTTCCGTCCTGGTCTCCCTGGTCGGCGCGGTGATCCTGCTGGCCATCGTGAACCTGTTCCGTCGCGGCCGCGTTCGTTAAGTAGAGCCTGCTCGACAGTTTGAAAAAGGCCGGGTCCTGCCCGGCCTTTTTCATGGGCGCCCACAATCCGGCGCCATGTCCGACATCACCATCTTCCACAACCCGAGCTGCGGCACCAGCCGCAACACCCTGGCGCTGATCCGCCACGCCGGCATCGAGCCGAATGTCGTCGAGTACCTGAAGACGCCGCCGTCGAAGGAAGAGCTGCGCAAGCTGCTGGCCGAGATGGGCCTGTCGGTGCGCGACATCCTGCGCGAGAAGGGCACGCCTTATGCCGAGCTCGGCCTGGCGGACCCGAAGTGGACCGACGAGCAGCTGCTGGATTTCATCGGACGGCACCCGATCCTGATGAACCGCCCGATCGTGCGTACGCCGCTGGGCACCAAGCTGTGCCGGCCGTCTTCCGAAGCCGTGCTGGAGCTGCTGCCGGTGCCGCCGCTGCCGCCCTTCACCAAGGAGGACGGCGGGGTGGTGAAGGACAGCGGCGTGCGCCGTCCGGCGCCTAGCTCTTCGCGCTGAGAAGGTCCAGCAGCGTGCGCGCGACGACCTGGGTCGCGCGGCGCAGGTCCTGGAGATCCAGCCGCTCGTCCGCGCGCTTGGCGTTGGACTCCAGCACGGTACGCGGACCGGCGCCGTAGATCACGCCCGGGATGCCGGCCTCGGTGTACAGGCGCACGTCGGTGTAGAGCGGCGTGCCGACGGCGGGAATGGGTTCGCCGAAGACCTGCCCGCCATGCCGCTGCAACGCTTCGACCAGCGGCTTGTTGCCCGGCAGCGGAACCATCGACCGCGCCAGCAGGAGCCGCTTGACGTCGACACGGATGCCGCTGCCGCCGCGCGGCGGCCTGAAGCTCGCGGCCGCTTCCCCGATGGTCCTGCGGATCGCCGCCTCGACCTGCACCGGGTCCTCCTCGGGGATCATGCGGCGATCGAGCTTGAACACCACCTTGCCGGGCACGACGTTGGTGTTGGTGCCGCCGGCGATCCAGCCCACGTTCAGGTACGGGTGCGTGATGCCTTCGACCTTGGACGTCACCTGCTTGTACTGCTCGTTCAGGCGGTAGAGCGCGTTCAGGATGTGGGTGGCGCCCTGCAGCGCGTCGGTGCCGCTGTCGGGGATGGCGGCGTGGCTCATCTCGCCGTGCACCGTCACTTCCATCTGCAGGCAGCCGTTGTGCGCCACCACCACCTGGTAGCTGAAGCCGGCCGCGATCAGCAGGTCGGGCTTGGTGATGCCGTTCTTCAGCAGCCAGCCCGGGCCGACTTCACCCCCGAACTCCTCGTCGTAGGTGAAGTGCAGCTCCACGCCGCCGGCGAGCGGCGCGCCCAGTGATTCCAGGGCGCGCACGGCGAAGGTGAAGGAGGCGAAGTCGCTCTTGCTGACCGCGGTCGCGCGGCCGTACAGGAAGCCGCCCTCGATCTCCGCGCCGTAGGGCGGATGCTTCCAGCCGTCGCCGGGCGGCACCACGTCGCCGTGCGCGTTGAGCGCGACCACGCGGCCCTCGCCGTAGCGGCGCCGCACCACCAGGTTGGTGATCGACTGCAGCCCCGCGGCCTGCACTTGCGCCGCAGGTACCGGATGCTTCTCCGCCTCGAAGCCGAAGGCCTGCAGCAGCTGCGCGGTGCGTTCCGCATGCGGCGCGTTGTTGCCGGGCGGCGTGTCGGTGGGCACGCGCACCAGTTCCTGCAGGAACTTCACCTCTTCGTCGAAGTGGGCGTCGATCCAGGCGTCGAGGCGGTCGTGTTGGTTCATCGCGTTTTCCTTGTCCCCGTCATCCCCGCGAAGGCGGGAATCCAGGGCTTCCGCCTTCATCGGCGGTCGATGGGAAGCACTGGATCCCCCCCATCCCCGGGATGACGGTGTTTCAATGTTCCTGGGCGAATTGCTCGAGCAGATGGCTGAACGCCTGCACCGACAGCTCGATGTCGTCCGCCGTCGTGCTCTCCAGCGGGTTGTGGCTGATGCCCGAGTTCTGGCCGCGCACGAACAGCATGGCCTGGGGCATGACCTCGTGCAGCTTCATCGCGTCGTGGCCCGCGCCGCTGGGCATGGGGAAGAGCGGCACGCCCAGGGATTCGACCGCGCGTTCCCAGCGCGCCTGCCACTGCGGATGGCTGGGCGCGGCGG
>JAEWBU010000111.1 GCA_023390985.1 Pseudomonadota bacterium | reverse complement strand
CACCCAGCCGACGGTCAGCCGGCGCCTGCGCGCCCTCGAGCACGCGCTGGGCGTGCCCCTGCTGCAGCGGTCGACGCACGGGATGCGGCTGACCCTGGACGGCGAGCGCGGCTACGAGCGGGCCCGCACGCTGCTGGCCGACTGGGCGGCCTTCGAAGCGGACATGGGCGGCGCCGGCGCGGAACCCGAAGGACTGCTCCGGGTGGCGGTGCCGCACGCATTCGGCCAGGACAGGTTCGTCGCGCCGCTCGCCGGATTCCTGCGCGCCTGGCCGCGGGTGACGGTCGAGTGGCTGCTGGAGGACGTGGTGGACGATGCGAGGGCGCGCGGCATCGATTGCGTGGTCCAGGTCGGCCAGCCCACCGACCCGTCGATGGTCGCGATCCGGCTGGCCGCCGTACCGCGCATCGTGGTGGCGGCGCCGGCCCTGCTGGCCGCCCATCCGGCTCCCCAGGATCCCGGCGCACTGGCCGCGCTGCCGTGGCTGGCGCTGCGCACCTACTACCGCGATGAACTCGTGCTCACGCATGCCGTGACGGGCGAGAGCCGCACGGTGCCGCTGCGGTCGCGCCTGGCCACCGACAGCCTGTACGCCTTGCGCAGCGCCGCGCTGCGGGGCCTGGGCGCGTGCGCCGGTTCCTCCTGGCTGCTGGCGGACGACGTCGCGCGCGGCGATCTCGTGCATCTCGCGCCCCAGTGGCAGCCGGCGGCGCTGCCGATCTGGATCACCTATCCGCAGGCGCGCCACTACCCGTCGCGCCTGCTCCGGTTCGTGGAGGCCATGCGGCAGGCGGTGCCGCAGGTCGTCGAGGCCTAGCTTCCGCTCAGAGCACGCGGGGCAGCCCGCCGCAGATCACCGCCAGCTGCGCGAAATTGAGCAGCATGCCGACGACGTGCAGCTTGCGGAAACGGCGGATGCCGTCGGCGTCGGTGGCCGTCATGGTGAGGCGCAGCCGGTCCATCCGGCCGAGGATGGCGCGGCGGCTGCAGAAGGCGACCGCGCCGACCACGGCCATGCCCGCCGTCGTGGCGGGCCGCTGCGCCACCGCGTGCGAGACGAAGCCGAGCGAAGCGACCACCATCACGGCCTTGTAGTACACGTCGAACAGGCCGCGCACGAAGCGGGCGTCCAGCGGCGTGTCGTGCCGCAGGATCAGCAGCGGCAGCGAGCCGAGCATGAAGAACCCCATCCAGATCAGCAGCAGCACGATCGTCGCGAGGGGGAGGATGGTGGCGAGCATGGAACCAGGATTGTCGAGCCTCGCGCGCGAATCGTGACCTGATGCAAGCGTTGATGCGCGTCCCTGCAGGGCGTGGTCGAGCCGGCCTGATCGGACCCGGGAGGCGAACACTGCAGGGAGGCCCGCGCTCTCCCATGGATCGGCAAGGTCGCCTCGCCGGCCCAGCCTCGCGCGATCCGGTGGCAGACACCTGGGCTTGCGGGCCTTCCACCTCCCCAGAACTTGCTTTTCGCCCCCTGTGATTCCCCCGCCGTACCCCCTAGATTGAGCCCGACTCGGCGCTACGACAGCTTCGCGAAAGCTTCGGCGGCGGCGCCGATGCGTTCACTCATCCAGGGAGGCGGCATGGCGGATCAGGTCGGTTCTTCACCCGCGAGCGGCACGCGGCGGCTGCTGTTCAAGACGGCCGGCGCCTCGGCGGCCGCGGGTTTCGTGGCGCGCCGCGCCGACGCCCAGACCACGCTGTTGCCACCGCGACCGCCGAGCCCGCCCACCACGCCGTGGGCGCAGGAACTGGCGATTCCCGAGCGGGCCCAGCCCGTGTCCTCGCTCAGCCCGACGCCGGCCGTCGTCGCCGATGCCACCGAATGCGGCCGCGCGGACCACCAGGCGATAGGGCGCTTCCCACCGCAGGAGCTCTACCGGATCGACGTGAAGGTCGGCACCCATCGCTACCACCCCGAACTGCCGGCGCAGGAAGTCTGGGGGTACGAAGGCCAGGTGCCGGGCCCGACCTTCCATGCGCGCTACGGCAAGCCGATCCTGGTGCGCTTTCGCAACCAGCTGCCCGGCTCGCTGCAGGGCTACGGCTCGCCCGACATCTCGGTGCACCTGCACAACCTGCATACGCCTTCGGAGAGCGACGGCTATCCGGTGGACTGGTTCAGCCGGACGGGCTACGGCTCCACGCTGACCCGCGGCGGCGAGCACAAGGACCACCACTACCCGATGGTGTACGCGGGCCTCGACGCCTACGGCGGCATCGGCGATCCGCGCGAGGCGCTGGGCACGCTGTGGTACCACGACCACCGCGTGGACTTCACGGCGGGCAACGTGTACCGGGGCATGGCCGGCTTCTTCCTGGCCTTCGACGACCTCGACTCGGGCAACGAGAACGATCCCAACCCGCAGGCCCTGCGGCTGCCCAGCGGCGCCTACGACGTCCCGCTGATGCTGACCGACCGCTACTTCGATGCCGGCGGCTATCTCTCGTTCGACCAGTTCAACGGCGACGGCTTCATCGGCGACAAGTGGCTGGTGAACGGCAGGATCCAGCCGTTCTTCCGCGTCGAGCCGCGCAAGTACCGCTTCCGCATCCTGGCCGCGGGCACGGCGCGCGTGTGGGACCTGCAGCTGCGCCGCGGAACGAGCGTGCTGAGCTTCATCCAGATCGCCAACGACGGCAACCTGCTGCCCGCGCCGCTCCTGCGCAGCAACGTGCAGCTGGGCGCCGCCGAGCGCTGCGACATCGTGGTGGACTTCTCGAAGTTCCCGGTGGGTTCGGAGCTGTTCCTGACCAACCGGCTGAAGCACGTCGACGGCCGCCGCCCCGACCCCGACTTCCTCGCCACGCCGGACCCACTGCTCAAGTTCATCGTCGACAAACCGCTGGCCGGCCCGGACAACAGCCGCGTGCTGGGGCGGTTGCGCGACCTGCCGCCGGTGAACATGGCGGAGGTGGTCGCCACGCGCAACTTCAACTTCGGGCGCTCGCAGAGCGGCTGGACGATCAACGACCGGCTGTTCGACAACCGGCCGATCGCCTCGCCGAAGCTGGGCACGGCGGAGATCTGGAACCTGCGCAACACCAGCGGCGGCTGGGTCCACCCGGTGCACATCCACTTCGAGGAAGGCCGCATCCTGCAGCGCAACGGCCGCGAGCCGCCGGCCTGGGAGAAGGGCCGCAAGGACATCTTCTACCTGGGCCCGAACGAGAGCGTGCAGGTGTTCCTGCGGTTCCGCGACTTCCCGGGCAAGTACATCATGCATTGCCACAACACCATCCACGAGGACCACTCGATGATGGGGCGGTTCGACATCGTTCGCTGAAGGCGCGCCCCCGCGGCTCACATCACGTGCAGTCCGCCGTCCACCATCAGCGTGGTCCCCGTGATGTAGCTGCCTTCATCGCTGGCCAGCCAGAGGATCGGCCGGGCGACTTCCTCCACGCGGGCCCAGCGGCCCAGCAGGCAGGTGTCCTTGCGGGCCTGCAGCAGCTCGTCCATCGGCGTGCCCGCCGCGCGCGCCCGCTCGAGCTGGAAATCCGTCAACGTGGCGCCGGGACACACCGCGTTCACGCGCAAGCCGTGCGCCGCCTCCTCGTGCGCCAGCGTGCGGGTGAGCGAAAGCATCGCGGCCTTGCTGGCGTCGTAGATCGCCATGCCCTTGCGACCGGTGACGGCATAGCAGGAGGACACGTTCACGATGCTGCCGCGACCCGCACGCCGCAGGGCCGGCAACGCGGCTTTGCAGAAGTTGACGGTGCCCGAAAGGTTGACGGCGAGCACCGCGTCCCAATCGCCCTGGCTGGTTTCCGCCAGCGCGCCGTGGTGGCGGCGGGCGGCGTTGTTCACCAGGATGTCCAGCCCGCCGAAAGCGCGCAGGGCTTCCTCGACGGCCTCGTGGGCGTGGGCCTCGGTGCCGACGTCCGCCTCGATGGCGGCGAGGCGCGCTTGCGGCAGCAAGGCGCGCAGGTTCCCCAGTTGCCGTGCCAGCGCCGCGGCATCGCGGTCCACCAGCAGCACCTGCGCGCCTTCGGCGGCGAAGGCCTGCGCCGTCGCGGCGCCGATGCCCGCTGCCGCGCCGGTGATGAGGGCCGTCCTGCCGGCCAGCCGGCCGGCGTGCCGGGTCGCCGCGTCCGTCATTCGGGCTGCACCCGCGCGATGCGGATCATGCGGTTCCAGTAGGCGAGCTGGTCCACGACGTACTGGCGGAACTCCTCGGGCGAGCGGGTCGGGTTCACGTCGAACCCGTGCCCGGCCAGCTTGTCCTGCGTGTCCTTCTCGTTCAGCACGGCCACCAGTTCCGACGCGATGCGGTCCGCGATCGGCTTGGGCAGGTTGGCCGGGCCGAAGATGCCGTTCCACGGGTTCAGGTCGAAGCCGGGCAGCGTGTCCGCGAGCACCGGGACGTCGGGCAGCAAGGGCGAGCGGCGCGCGTTGGTCATCGCGAGCGGACGCAGCTTGCCGCTTCGGATGGAGGCCAGTCCGACGGCGAAATCGACCACGTACATGTCGATGTGGCCGGCCAGGATGTCGGTCAGGGCCTGGGGCGCCGCCTTGTAGGCCGTGTTGATCATCTCGACTTCGGCCATCTTGGCCAGCGCCTCGGACGCCAGCATCGAGGTGCTGTTCGGGGCCGCGAAGGACACCTGGCCGGGCCTGGCGCGGGCGTAGTCGATCAGCTCGCGCACGTTGCGCACGGGCAGCGAGGGCTTCACCGTGACGACGAAGGGCAGGATGCCGGTGCGTGCGATCGGCGTGAAGTCGCGGATCGGGTCGTACCGCAGCGACTTGTACAGGCCGGGGTTGGCCGAGTGCGAGGTGGCCGTGGCCATCAGCAGCGTGTAGCCGTCCGGCGCCGCCTTGGCCGCGTACTCCACGCCGATCTGCGCGTTGGCGCCGGCGCGGTTGTCGATGACGACCGGCTGCTTCAGGCGATCGCCGAGTTTCTGGGCCACCACCCGGGCAACGGCGTCGGTGCCGCTGCCGGCCGCGAACGGCACCACCAGGGTGATCGGACGGTTCGGGTAGGCCTGGGCGGCCGCGCCGGCGCAGGCCAGGGCCAGGAGCGCAAGGGAGAGGAAACGAGGAACGCGGGACATGGTCGGGAAGCGATGAAAGGCCGTATTGGACGGGCTGCGGAATAATTTGGTCAATTCGAATATTTCCTTCGATTGAAAGGCTCAGACTATCAACTCCACCCACATCAAGTACCGCCAGCTGAAGGCTTTCGCCCTGGTGGCCGAGAGCGGCTCGTTCCGCGCCGCGGCCGACCGCATGGCGCTCACCCAGCCCTCGCTGTCGGCGCTGATCAAGGAACTGGAGGCCGACGTCGGCGTGACGCTGCTGGAACGCACCACGCGGCATTGCGCCCTCACCGAGGCCGGGCGCGTGTTCCACGAGGACATGAAGGGGGCGCTCCGGCAGCTCGAGGACTCCTACCGCTACGTCAAGGAAGTCGGCCGCGGAAGCCGGGGGCGGTTGAGCGTGGCGGCCCTGCCGTCACTGGCGGCCGGCGTCGTGACACGCGCGGTCGGCGAGTTCCGCCGTGCCCATCCCGGCGTGCGCATCCAGCTCACCGAGAGCCGCAACGACCAGGTGCTGGCCGCGGTGCGCCAGGGCCAGGCCGAAGTCGGCGTCGGCAGCTTGTGGCAGCCCGACGAGGAACTCGACTTCGAGGAGCTGTTCAGCGACCGGATGATGTTCGTCGCACCCGCCGACCACCCCATCGCCGGCATGCGGCCGACACTGAAGCTGGCCGACAAGGTGGACCTGATCCTGCTGAGCGCGGGACCGACCGAGAACGCGTTGCGGTCCAGCGGGATCACCCGGCCCGCGGCCTTCCAGGTGGAACACCTGGCCACCGCGGTCGCCATGGTGCGGCACGGTCTCGGGGTCTGCATCCTGCCGTCCAGCGTGCGATCCGTCATGAACATGGACGGGCTGTCGTGCCTGGAGATCGAAGGCCCGATGGCCGTGCGGCGGCTGGGCATCATCGAACGTCGCGGGAACAAGCCCAGCGTGCCTGCCGAGCGGTTCGTGGCCCTGCTGAAAGGAATCGCGGCCGGCTAGCGGCCGCACGCCAGCGGCGACGCGATCGCATAGACGCCCAGCGGCTCCGCCCGCCCGCGCACATCGACCTCGCGCCGCAGCGAGCGATCCAGCTGCAGACCAGCGCCCCGCACCACGTCCTCGGACGCGACCAGGCGGACTTCGTAGGCCTTGCACAGCTCCTGCAGCCGCGCGGCCGTGTTCACCGTATCGCCCACCGCGCTGAAGGTGCGCGTCTCGCGCCAGCCGACCTCGCCCACCGCGGCCGGCCCCACGTGCAGCCCGATGCCGAACTCCAGCGAGGTGCCGAACTCGTGCTGCATGCGGTCCTGCTGGCGCTGCATGCCCGCCTCGATGGCCCGGGCCGCGACCATCGCCTGCCGGCAGGCCGTGGGCACGTCGCTTTCGAGCCCGAACAGCGCCATCACGCTGTCGCCGATGAACTGGTTGGGCACGCCGCCGCTCGCGCGGACCGCATCGCCGACCACTTCGAAGAACTGGTCGAGCACGTAGGCCAGGTCGTGCGGCAGGTGGCGCTCGGACAACGTGGTCCATCGGCGCAGGTCCACGAAGAGCACGACGACCTCGCGCTCCGAGCCCGAAGCGGCGACCTCGGCCGTGCGCGCGCGAAGCAGCGGCGTGACCTCGAGGTCCGCCGCCGGCCGCAGCTGGCATGCGAGCCGAACGTCGGGCGCGGCGCGGATGCGGCGCTGGGTGCGCAGCTCGGCTTCCTGCGGCGGCGGGATGCCGGCCGCATCGCCCGCCACGCGGACGCGGCAGGTCGAACAGCGCGCCCGGCCGCCGCACAGCGACAGGTGCGGGATGCCGTGGGCGCGGCTCGCCTCCAGCACCGACCAGCCGAGCGGCACCTCGACCTTGCGGTCCGGATACGACAGGCGCACGAGGCGGCCGAGGCGCCGCTCGCGCTGGAACCTTCCCGCGCGCAGCAGCAAGGTGATCGAGACCAGGCCCAGGAAGGAGAGCAGGATCCAGTTCGACAGGAACTTCAGGTGGTCGCCGTCGGCGTTGCTGGCGGGCAAGGGCACCAGCGCGCCGGCGGCCTCCAGCGCCTCGACCTCGCGCGCCATGTTGACGAAGCCGAGCGCCGCCAGCAGCGGCAGCAGCACCATCGCGGCGAACCCCAGGTAGAACCACTGGCGGTAGCGCGCGCGATAGCGCAGCACGAAGTGGATGCCCAGGCAGCCGTGCAGCCAGGCGAGCACCAGCAGCGCGAGCTGCCGCGGCGCGCCGCCGCTGTCCCACATCGCCGGCACGACGCGCGCGTACTGATCGTCCACCCCGTATAGTTCGTGCGCCAGCCGGCTGGCGGCGAAGTGCGTCGCCAGCAGCACGGGGATGCAGAGGCCGACGACGATCCGCACCGCTTCCAGCACCGGCATGCGCAGGGTGTGGCGCTCATGCAGCGCCTGCAGCGCCAGGCCGACGTGGATGACCAGGGCGCCGTAGAAGGCGACGGTGGCCGGCGCGTTGCGCCAGAAGGCCAGGAACACCAGGCGGGCCCGCTCCGCGGCCTGCAGCGACACCAGCCCGAGCGCATGGTTGAGCAGGTGGGTGGCGACGAACAGGAAAAGAACCAGTCCGGTCGCGAGCCGAACGCGCCGGGTCACCAGCGAGGATTGCAACGATGTCGGGGATTGAGCCATCCAGTCTCGGGTTGCGCAGCATCGATCTGCTGCAGGGCCTGCCCGCGCAGCGGCTGGACGAGATCAGCAGGCGGTGCGCCTGGCGGCATTATGAGGCGGGGCAACGCCTCGTCTCGCGCGAAGCGGCCGACCGCGACCTGCACATGATCGTGGCCGGCACCGTGCGCGTGACCAGCTACTCGGCGGCCGGCCGCGAGACCAGTTTCCGCGACCTGCCGGCGGGCACTTCGTATGGCGAGCTGTCCGCGCTCGATGGCCGCCCGCGCTCGGTGGACGTGGTCGCGATGAGCTCGGCGCTGATCGCTTCGCTGTCGCCGGCGGACTTCAGGGCCCTGCTGCGCGAGGAGTGGATCGTCAACGAGCGCGTGCTGCTTCGCTTGACCGACCTGGTGCGGCGCCTCACCGACCGCGTGCTGGACCTGAGCACGCTCACCGTGCAGCAGCGCATCTGCCGCGAACTGATGCGGCTGGCGCACGGAGGTCGCATCGATCCCGCGCCCAAGCACGCCGAACTCGCGAGCCTCGTGAGCACCTACCGCGAGCAGATCACGCGCGAGGTCTCCGCGCTGGTGAAGGCGGGCGTGCTGGCCAAGGACGGCAACGCGCTCGTCGTGAAGGACGCGGCGAAGCTCGAGCGGATGGCCGGTCCCGAGCCCGGGTCCTGACCTGCGATTTCGAGTGCGTTTGCGCACTTCGTGAAAGAGGGGCGATCTCCAGAATCCATTCCACACCCACCCCACTGGAGATCGACATGAACCGCTACGCCATCGCCATCGCCCTCGCCACCCTCGCCGCCGCCGGCCAGGCCTTCGCCGACGACATCACGGTCGAGACCACGCCCTTCGTTTCCACCGCCACCCGCGCCCAGGTGCAGCAGGAACTGGCGCGGTTCAAGGCTGCGGGCGTCAACCCCTGGTCGCAAGGCTACGACCAGCTCGCCGGCTTCCAGAGCAGCCGCAGCCGCGCCGAAGTGACGGCCGAATACGTCCGCTCGCGCGACGCCGTCGCCGCGATCACCGGCGAGGACAGCGGCTCGGCGTTCCTGGCCGGCGGCCAGCGCGACGACGTCCGCTCGTCCACTGTCGCGGGCCGGCCTTCCGCCGCCTACTGAGCGACTTCCGAAAGCATGTGCGTAAACGCACATGCAGCCGCGATGCGCCTTCCTAGCATCGCGGCTCTTCCATTCCAACTTCCGGACGATTCCATGAAAGCCTTCGCCGTTCCCTTCGCCGCGGCCAGCCTGTGCCTGGCCACCGCCGCCTTCGCGAACACCGCGCCCGCCCCCGTTCCGGCCGGCACCTACAAGATCGACGCCGTCCACTCCGGCGCCTTCTTCGAGGTCGGCCACCTGGGCGGCGTGAGCCGCTTCATGGGGCGCTTCCGCGACATGTCCGGCGAGCTGGTCGTCGACTCGCCCGAGAAGAGCCGCGTGAAGGTCGAAGTGAAGACCGACAGCGTCGACAGCAACCACGACGGCCTGGACAAGCACCTCAAGAGCCCGGACTTCTTCAGCGCCGTGCAGTACCCGACGATGACCTTCACCTCGACCGGCCTGACGCTCAATCCCGCCGGCGAAGGCACGCTGGCCGGCAACCTGACGCTGCGCGGCGTGACCAAGCCCGTCACCTTCAAGCTGCGCCACGTCGGCACCGGCAAGGGCATGAAGGGCGAGCAGCGCGTGGGCTACGTCGCCACCGGCACGATCAAGCGCACCGACTTCGGCGTGAACTTCGGCGCGCCCAACGCCGCCACGGACGACGTCGACCTGCGCATCAACATCGAAGCGGTCAAGCAGTAATCGCGCGAAGCGGAGCACCGGCATGCCTGACACCTCGTTCCTGATCCCGCTGCTCCTGCAGAGCGTGCTGGCTCCCTTCGCCGCCGCCGCCGTGGCGGCGCTCGCGCTGCAGCGGCCGCTGGGCCGCGCCGCGGCCACCGCGATCGCCGTCGCGGCGGGCTTTCTCGCTTCCTATGCCGCCACCGTGCAAGGCGCCTGGTCGTTGTCGCCGCAAAGCGCGATGGACTGGCAGCCCTGGATCGTGCTGGCGGCGGTCGGCGGCGCCCTGCTGGTCGACCGCGCGCCGGCCGGCGCCCTCCTCTTCCTCGCACGCGCGGTGCTCGGTGTGC
>JAEWBU010000102.1 GCA_023390985.1 Pseudomonadota bacterium | reverse complement strand
CATCAACCAGGGCCTGCAGCTGGGCACGGTGGACATCATCATCACGGGCGCCTCGTTCGCGGCGCGCTCGTTCCCGCGCCTGGCGGTCACCTACTACCCGTTCACCTTCCGTGACGTGGACCACGTGATCAAGTACTCCAAGAGCGACGTGTTCAAGGAGCTGGCCGAGGGTTACAAGAAGGCCAGCGGCGGCAACACCGTGACCGCCCTGACCTACTACGGCGCGCGCCACGCCACCAGCAACAAGCTGTTCACCACCTGCGAGCAGATGAAGGGCCTCAAGATGCGCGTGCCCGACGCGCCGGCCTACACCGCGCTGCCGCGCGCCTGCGGCGCCAACCCGACGCCGATCGCCTTCGCCGAGGTCTACCTGGCGCTGCAGAACGGCACCGTGGACGCGCAGGAGAACCCGCTGCCCACCATCGAGGCCAAGAAGTTCTTCGAGGTGCAGAAGAACATCATCCTGACCGGCCACATCGCCGACTCGCTGCTGACCATCGTGTCGGGCCAGCTGATGTCCAAGCTGTCGCCGGCCGAGCAGAAGATCCTGGTGGAAGTGACCCAGGAAGCCGCCGAGAAGGCCACCAACGACATCCGCAAGCGCGAAGGCGAGCTGGTGGACGAGTTCAAGAAGAAGGGCCTGAACGTGGTCAACGTGGACCGCGACGCGTTCCAGAAGCAGGTGCTTAAGGCCATCACCTTCGAATCCATGCAGATGGACAAGAAGGACTGGGACAAGATCATCGCCATCAAGTAAGGCAGCGATGTCCGCGAACCCGCAGACCGCATCGCCCGAGCGGAGCGCCATCGACGAGATGCCGCACGTGATGGGCGATGACGGCCAGTTCCACGCCCAGGACGATGCCATCGACCTGTCCGACACGCCGCTGGAAGCCTGGGTCGCCCTGGGCTTCTTCTGGATCCTGGGGCTGGTGGTCTTCTACCAGTTCTTCACGCGCTACGCGCTCAACGACTCCGCGGCCTGGACCGAGGAGATCGCGCGCTACCTGCTGATCGCCACGGTGTTCGTCGGCGCAACGATCGGGGTGGTCAAGAACAACCACATCCAGGTGGACTTCTTCTACCGGTACATGCCGCAGAAGTTGGGCCGCTTCATGGCCACGCTGGTGGACGTGCTGCGCATCGCCTTCTTCGCGGCCGCCACCGTGCTCACCGTGATGATGATGATGCGCCTGGGCAGCAACTCGCGCATGACCATGATCGACCTGCCGATGAACTACGTGTACGCGGTCTGCCTGGTCGGCTTCGCCGCGATGGCGGTGCGATCGGTGCTGGTGATGCGCACGCACCTGCGGCGCGGCTACAGCGTGCTCGAGAAACCCGAATCCACCATGCAGGACCGCTGACCCCGGCGGAACCACTCCCATGCTCAAGATCATCTTCCTCGGCCTCATGGGCGGCGGGCTGCCGGTGGCCATCGCCATGGCGGGCTCCGCCCTCCTCTTCATCCTGCTGTCGGGCAACCTGCCGCCGTTCGTGGTGGTCCACCGCATGGTGAGCGGCATCGACAGCTTCCCGCTGCTGGCGGTGCCGTTCTTCATCCTGGCCGGCAACCTGATGAACAACGCGGGCATCACCAACCGCATCTACAACTACGCGCTGGCCCTGGTGGGCTGGCTCAAGGGCGGCCTGGGCCACGTGAACGTGGTCGGCTCGGTGGTGTTCGCGGGCATGAGCGGCACGGCCATCGCCGACGCCGCCGGCCTGGGCACCATCGAGATCAAGGCCATGAAGGACCACGGCTACGACACCGAGTTCGCGGTCGGCGTGACCGCGGCCTCGGCGACACTCGGCCCGATCATTCCGCCCTCGCTGCCCTTCGTGATCTACGGGATGATGGCCAACGTGAGCGTCGGCGCGCTGTTCCTGGCGGGCATCCTGCCGGGCGCGCTGATGGCGATCCTGATGATGCTCACCGTCGCCTACTTCGCCCACAAGAACGGCTGGGGCGGTGACATCAAGTTCGAATGGCCGCGCGTGCTCAAGGCGCTGTCCGAGACGCTGGTGGTGGTCGGCTGGCCGCTCGTGCTGTGGCTGCTGATCGACAAAGCCGGCCTGCCGGCGCAGGCGACGGTGGTCGCCGGCCTGGTCGTCCTGTTCGGCCTCGACAAGGTGTTCAAGTTCCAGGCGGTGCTGCCGATCATGACGCCCGTGCTGCTGATCGGCGGCATGACGACGGGCCTGTTCACGCCCACCGAAGGCGCCGTCGCCGCCTGCCTCTGGGCCATCGTCCTGGGCTTCTTCTGGTACCGCACGCTGAACTGGAAGATGTTCGTCAAGGTCTGCCTGGACACGGTGGAGACCACGTCCACGGTGCTGTTCATCGTCGCGGCCGCCAGCATCTTCGGCTGGATGCTCACCGCCACCGGCGTGACCGCCGCGATCTCGCAGTGGGTGCTGGCCTTCACCAAGGACCCCTGGGTGTTCCTGCTGCTGGCCAACCTCTTGATGCTGTTCGTGGGCTGCTTCCTGGAGCCGACGGCCGCCATCACGATCCTGGTGCCGATCCTGGTGCCGATCTGCCAGCAGCTGGGCATCGACCTGGTCCACTTCGGGCTGGTGATGGTGCTGAACCTGATGATCGGCCTGCTGCATCCGCCGATGGGCATGGTGCTGTTCGTGCTGGCCCGCGTGGCCAAGCTGTCGGTGGAGCGCACGACCGTCGCCATCCTGCCGTGGCTGCTGCCGCTGCTCGGGTCGCTGGTGATCATCACCTACTTCCCGTCGCTGGTGCTCTGGCTTCCCAAGATGTTCTATTGATTCGAGAGATGACACCTTTCATCCGACTTCATCCGCAGGACGACGTGCTGATCGCCCGGGCCCAGCTCGTGGGCGGCACCGTCGTGGAGAACGTGCAGGTCAAGGGCCTGGTGCCGCCCGGCCACAAGGTCGCGATGCGCGACATCGCGCCCGGCGAGCCGGTGCGGCGCTACAACCAGGTGATCGGCTTCGCCAGCAAGCCGATCGCGGTGGGCGAACACGTGCACACCCACAACCTCTGGATGGGCCCGGAGGGAGGCGCCTTCGAACGCGACTACGCGTTCGGCGCCGACGTGAAGCCGCAGCCTCCGCGGCGGGAGGCCAGTTTCATGGGCATCCGCCGCGCCGACGGGCGCGTGGCCACGCGCAACTACATCGGCATCCTGTCCAGCGTGAACTGCTCGGCCACCGCGGCGCGCGCCATCGCCGACCATTTCTCGCGCCAGACCAATCCGGCGGCGCTGGCCGACTACCCGAACATCGACGGCGTGGTCGCTCTCACCCACGGCACCGGCTGCGGCATGGACACGCAGGGCCTGGGCATGCAGATCCTGGAGCGCACGCTGGCCGGCTACGCCACGCATGCCAACTTCTGGGGCGTGCTGGTGGTGGGCCTGGGCTGCGAGGCCAACCAGATCAACGCCTGGCTGGCCCACAGCAGCCTGCGAGAAGGCGAGACGCTGCGGGTGTTCAACATCCAGGACACGGGCGGCACGCGCAAGACGGTGGAAAAGGGCATCGCCCTGATCAAGGACATGCTGCCGCAGGCCAACCGCGTCAAGCGCGAGCCCTGCGGCGCCGAGCACATCACCATCGGGCTGCAATGCGGCGGCTCGGACGGCTACTCGGGCATCAGCGCCAACCCGGCGCTGGGCGCGGCGGTCGACCTGCTGGTGGCGCACGGCGGCACGGCCATCCTGTCGGAGACGCCCGAGGTCTACGGCGCCGAGCACCTGCTCACGCGCCGCGCCGTCCGGCGCGAGGTGGGCGAGAAGCTGATCTCGCGCATCAGGTGGTGGGAGGAGTACACCCGCGTCAACGAAGGCGAGATGAACAACAACCCCTCGCCCGGCAACAAGGCGGGCGGGCTCACCACCATCCTCGAGAAGTCGCTGGGCGCGGTGGCCAAGGGCGGCACCACCAACCTGGAGGCGGTGTACGAATACGCCGAGCCGGTGACGGCGCACGGCTTCGTCTACATGGACACGCCCGGCTACGACCCCGTCAGCGCCACCGGCCAGGTGGCGGGCGGCGCCAACATGATCTGCTTCACCACCGGGCGCGGCTCGGCCTACGGCTGCGCGCCTTCGCCTTCGCTCAAGCTCGCCACCAACACGGCGCTGTGGCAGCGGCAGGAAGAGGACATGGACATCAACTGCGGCGAGATCATCGACGGCACGTCGTCCGTGCAGGAAATGGGCGAGCGCATCTTCCGGCTGGTGCTGGCCACCGCTTCGGGCGAGGCCAGCAAGAGCGAGAAGCACGGCTACGGACAGAACGAGTTCGTGCCGTGGCAGGTCGGAGCGGTGATGTGAAGACGGCCGTCACGCTGCAACACCAGGCGCTCGAAAACCGCGTCGCTTCCATCCTGCAGGCCGCCGGCAGCTCGCCGCAGGAGGCCCGCCAGGTCGCGGCCAACCTCGTGCTGGCCAACCTCTCGGGCCACGATTCGCACGGCGTCGGCATGGTGCCGCGCTATGTCGATGCGGTGCTGGAGGGCGGCCTCAAGCCCAACACCTCGGTGACCACCACGCTGGACGGCGGCGCCCTGCTCACGCTGGACGGCGGCCAGGGCTACGGCCAAGTGGTCGGCGTGCAGGCGATGGAACTCGCGATGGCGCGGGCGCGCGAGCACGGCACCTGCGTGATGACGCTGGCGCGATCGCACCACCTGGGCCGCATCGGCCACTTCGCCGAGATGGCGGTCGCGCAGGGGCTGGTGTCGATCCATTTCGTCAACGTGCTCTCCCGGCCCATCGTCGCGCCCTGGGGCGGCGGCGACGGACGCTTCGGTACCAACCCCTGCTGCATCGGCATCCCGATCGCCGGGGCCGACCCCTTCGTGCTGGACTTCGCCACCAGCCGCGTCGCGCAGGGAAAGATGCGAGTCGCCCACAACGAGCGGCGCCAGGCCGAGCCCGGCCTGCTGATCGACGAGGACGGCCGTCCGACCACCGACCCCGGCGTGGTCGTGGTGCAGCAGCCCAAGGGCGGCTTCGGCGCGCTGATGCCGTTCGGCGAGCACAAGGGCTACGGCCTCGCGCTCGCTTGCGAGTTGCTGGGCGGCGCCCTCACCGGCGGCGGCACCTGGCACCGGCCGCCGGACTCGGCCCGCGCCGTCTACAACGGCATGCTCGCCATCGTCATCGACCCGGCCAAGCTAGGGACTGCGGCGGCCTTCGAGCAGGAGGCGACCGCGTTCCTCGACTGGCTGCGCCGCAGCCCGAACGCGCCGGAGAGCGAAGGCGTGCTGATCGCGGGCGAGCCCGAGCGGGCGGCGCGTGAAGCCCGCCGGCGCGACGGCATCGGGATTGACGGCGCGACCTGGAGCGAGATCCTGGCCGCGGCCGAGAAGGTCGGCGCGCCGGGCTGAAGCCGACGCTCAGGCCGGCGGCAGGGCCCGCACCACGCCGTCGGCCAGCGCGAAGATCCGGTCGCCCGGCCGGACGTCGATGCGGTGCATCCCGGTGAAGCTGCCGAATGCCGGCAGCACGCCGACCTCGTTCCCCAGCCAGAAACACGGCAGGCGCAAGCGCTCGAACGCGCGCCCGGCCACGCTGATGCAGGGATGCCAGTGGCCGGCCAGCACGTAGGCGCCGGGCACGGGATGCGGGTGGTGGCACAGCGCGAACGGGCCGAGCCGGAAAGGCTCGTCCAGCACCCGGATCAGCAGCGAGGCCGGCGGATCGCCCGCGCGGGCGTCGTGGTTGCCGCGGATCAGCGTCAGGCGCAGGTCGGCGTGGCGCTCGCGCCAGTCGTGCAGGGCTTGCAGCGTCTGGCGCGCGTGCGATCGGGCCGAATGCAGGAAGTCGCCGAGGAACACCACTTCGCGCGCGCCGGTCTCGGCGATGGCGGCGGTGAGCGAATCCAGCGTGCCGGTGGTGGTCGCCTCCGGCACCGGCACGCCCAGCTTGCGGAAGCTCACCGCCTTGCCGAAGTGCGCGTCGGCGACCAGCAGGGCGTGGTGGGAAGGCAGGAACAGGGCGCCGCCCGGATGCAGGACCGCATCCTCGCCCGCGAGCGAAATCCTCAGCAACTCAGAGCATCAGGACCAGGCTGGCCTCGAGGTGCTCCGACGGGCTGCGGCGGAAGCCCGAGCGGGCGAAGCGCTGCAGGCGGCCGACCACGAAGGCCGTGAGCATGGAGGCGCGGACCTGCGCGTCGACCGTCGGCGTGGCCGAGGCCTCGCCTTCGCCGCGCAGGCACTGCTTGAGGGTGGATTCGATCTTGTCGAAGAACTGGTTCATGCGCTGCTGCAGGCGTTCGTTCTCGAAGACCAGGGCGTCGCCCACCATCACCCGCGTCATGCCGGGGTTCTTCTCGGCGAACTGGACCAGCATGGTGACGATGCGGGCAGCCTGCCGGTTGCCGCCTTCGCCCTGGCCGTTGGCCTGGGCTTCGCGCTCCTGGATCTGGTTGACCAGGGTGAACACGCTCTGCTCGATGAACTCGATCAGCCCTTCGAACATCTGGGCCTTGCTGGCGAAATGGCGGTACAGCGCGGCTTCGCTCACTTCCAGGCGGGCGGCCAGCGCGGCGGTGGTGATGCGCTCGGCGCCGGGCTGCTCCAGCATCATGGCCAGCGCCTGCAGGATCTGCACGCGACGCTCGCCCGGCTTGGGCCGCTTGCGCGCGGGCGCCGCGGCTTCGGCAGCGGCGGAGGGTTCGGGCGTGCTCAGGTCGGCTTCAGGCATGGCTTGGCAATGGATGGGTTCGGGCCATTCTCGCACACCGACGCTGCGGGTTCCCCCTAGGCCATTCACGTACCCGTGCGGCCTCGCGGCCAAGTACGCGCTCACAACATCAGCGGCAGCGTGACTCGCAGCCCTCGTCCGCCGGCGCCGGCACGCAATTCCAGCCGGGTGCGGTGCACCCGCGCGATCTCCTGCGCGATCGGCAGTCCCAGGCCGTTGCCCTCGCCCGCCGTGCCCTGCACCCGGTAGAAGCGTTCGAGCACGCGATCTCGCTCGGCATCCGGCACGCCGGGGCCGTCATCCTCGACTTCGAGGAAGGCCTGGCCGTAGCGCACGCCGCAACGCAGGGTGATGGTTCCGCCCTCGGGCGTGTACTTCACCGCGTTGTCCACCAGGTTGGACAGCAGCTCGCGCAGCAGCCATTCGTGGCCCATGACCTGCACCGGCTGCGCGTCCAGGCCCAGGTCGATGCGGCGGTCGGTGGCGGCGTCCAGGTGCACCTGCAGCTGGTCCTCGCACAGCGCCTTCAGGTCCACCCGCTGCATCGGCTGGGCCTCCATGGTCCGGGCGTCGGCGCGCGACAGCGCCAGCAGCTGGTGGGCGAGTTGCGAGGTGCGCCGGGTGGCTCCGCGCAGCTTGTCGACCTGGTCGACGTGCAGTTCCACGCGCCCCTGCGGTCCGGCGCGGTGCGCGGCCTGCGCCCAGGCCTCGACCTGCGCCTGCAGGCCGGCCAGCGGCGTGCGCAGCTGGTGCGCGGCATCGGCGATGAAGCGGCGCTGGCTCTCGGCCTGGGCGTTGACCAGACCGAACAGCCGGTTGAGCGATCGCACCAGCGGCCGCACTTCCTCCGGCGAGCTGATCTCGTCCAGCGCGCTCAGGTCGCGCGGCGAGCGGTGCTCCACCGCGTCCTTGAGTTCCAGCAGCGGCTTGAGCGCCCGCTCGACCGCCCAGCCGACCGCGAAGCCGGCCGCGGCGATCAGCACCAGGTTGGGCAGCAGCACCTTCAACAGGATGGCGCGCGCCCACTGCTGGCGCGGATCGGAGCCGTCGGCCACCGCCACCACCACCGGCCCGACCACGGTCTGCTGGCGCTGGCGGGCGATGCGCCAGGTGGTGCCGCCGTTCTCCTCGCTGTGGAACTCCAGCTCGTCGTCCGACGGCGGCAGGGCGGCCAGCCAGGGCTCGCCGTGCAGCAGCTTGCCGTCGACGTCGGTGAAGGCGAAGGCACGGCGGCCGACGAAGAACTCCGCGGCGGCCGGCGCCATCAGCAGCACCGGCTCGTTGGCGTCCTCGCCGATGATCGAGTCGGCCAGCAGCGGCACCATGGCGCCCAGTCGCCTGTCCTGCTGCAGGGCGACGTTGTCGGCGGAGCGGTAGTCGAACCAGGCGTTGAGCATCGCCAGCCCGACCAGCGGCGCCAGCAGCATCACCAGCAGGCGCCGACGCAGCCCCGAAAGCATGCGCTCGCCGGCCGCGGCGCGGCGCGCTGCGGCGCCGGCGCGAAAGCCGATCACTTCGCCGCCGCGTCCTGCAGTTCCAGCCGGTAGCCGAAACCGCGGATGGAGCGCAAGGCCACGCCGTGCGGCTCCAGCTTGCCGCGCAGCCGCGAGATGTAGACCTCCACCGCGTTGGGCGTGATCTCCTTGTCCCAGCCGGTGAGGGCTTGCAGCAGCTTCTCCTTGCTGGCGGGCTTGGGCGCGTGGATCAGCAGGTACTCCATGACGGTCCACTCGCGAGGACCGAGTTCCAGCGTGATCTTCTGCGTGCCGCGCTGCGCGCTGGCGCGGCGGTTGGCCGTGTCCAGCTCGATCGGGCCGAAGCTCAGCACCGCGCTGGTGGCCGCCTGCGAGCGCCGCAGCAGCGCGCGCAGGCGCGCCAGCAGCTCGGGCAGCTCGAACGGCTTGATCATGTAGTCGTCGGCGCCCAGGTCCAGGCCCTGCACCCGGTCCTGCAGCGCGTCGCGCGCGGTGAGGATCAGCACCGGCATCTTCTGGCTGGCCATCTCGGGCTTGCGCAGGCGACGGGTGAGTTCCAGGCCGTCCATGTGGGGCAGGCCGATGTCGATGATGGCGGCGTCGAACACCTCGGTGCGCAGCACCTCCTCCGCGCGTTCGCCGCTGCCGACCCAGTCGACCGCGTAGCCGGCGTCCGACAGGCCCAGCTTGATGCCGCTGGCCACCATCACGTCGTCCTCGACGAGCAGCAGGCGCATCTTGCGGACTCCGTCATTCCCGCGAAGGCGGGAATCCAGAGCTCCCGTCTTCGCGTCGCGCCGCCTGGATCCCCGCCTTCGCGGGGATGACGATGCATTTCTTCATTTCGAACGGATCATCGTGCCGTAGGCCTGGTCGGTCAGGATTTCCAGCAGCATCGAGTGCGGCACGCGGCCGTCGATGATGTGCACGGCGTTCACGCCGGCGCGGGCGGCGTCCAGCGCGCCGCTGATCTTCGGCAGCATGCCGCCCGAGATCGTGCCGTCGGCGAACAGGCCGTCGATCTCCCTGGACGTCAGGTCGGTGAGCAGCTTGCCCGACTTGTCCAGCACGCCGGGCGTATTGGTCAGCAGCACCAGCTTCTCGGCCTTGAGCACCTCGGCCAGCTTGCTGGCCACCACGTCGGCGTTGATGTTGTAGCTCTCGTTCTCGTCGCCGAAGCCGATCGGGCTGACCACCGGGATGAAGTTGTCCTCGAGCAGCGCACGCACGACCCCCGGATCGATCTCCACGATGTCGCCCACCTGGCCGACGTCGTGCTCCTTGTTCGGGTCCTTGCTGTCGACCATCTTGAGCTTGCGCGCGCGGATCAGGCCGCCGTCGCGCCCGGTCAGGCCCACGGCCTTGCCGCCGGCCTTGTGGATGAAGCCCACGATGTCCTGCTGCACCTCGCCGGCCAGCACCCACTCGACCACTTCCATGGTCTCGGCGTCGGTGACGCGCATGCCCTGGATGAACTCGCCCTTCTTGCCCAGGCGGTTCAGGGCCTGTTCGATCTGCGGCCCACCGCCGTGCACCACCACCGGGTTCATGCCCACCAGCTTGAGCAGCACGATGTCCTCGGCGAAATCGGCCTGCAGCTCCGGGTCGGTCATCGCGTTGCCGCCGTACTTGATCACCATGGTCTTGCCATGGAACTTGCGGATGTAGGGCAGTGCCTGCGAAAGGATCTCGGCCTTGTCGCGCGCGGCGATGTGGGAGGTGTCGGTCATGGACGGGGTCGGATTCGGACGCGAAATTGTAGGGTGGGCCACCGGCCCCGCCGACGGCCGGGCTAGCCGGCGCGCAGTCCCTGGGCCACCGTGGGGTAGCGCAGCCGCATGCGCAGCTCGCGCTTGAGGCGGTCGTTGCGAAGGCGGCGCGACTCGCTCATGAAGCTCAGGAGCGTGGGCGGCAGGGCATGCCGGGCCTCTTCGCGCGAGATGCGCGGCGGACGCGGCAGCCCGTAGACATCGGCCGCCAGGTCGAACCAGTCGCCCATCTTCAGCTCGGTGTCGTCCACGGCGTGGACCACGCGCTGGGGCCGGCCGCGCCAGAGCGCCGCGACCAGCGCGCGGGCCAGGTCGTCGGCGTGGATATGGTTGGTGAAGACGTCGTCTTCAGCGCGCAGCACGGGCGTGCCCCGCTGCAGACGCTCGCGCGGCGTGCCGCCCTCGCGGTCCGGGGCGTAGATGCCGGGGATGCGCAGGATGCCGGCGCGCACGGACGCGGAGCGGCCGAAGAAGCGCACGGCACGTTCGGCATCGACGCGGCGTTGGCCGCGTGAAGTGCGGGGCGCCACCGGGTGCGATTCGGTGATCTTCTCGCCGCCGCAGTCGCCGTAGACGCCCGTGGTCGAGGCATAGACCAGCGAGGACGGCGGCCTGCGAAGGCGCAGCGCGCGCAACAGGGCGGTGGTGCGCGGATCGTCCGGGCCGTCGCCCGGGGGCGGGGCGAGGTGCACCACGCGCGTGGCCAGGCCGGCCAGTCTCGCGATCGACGCGCGATCGTCGAGATCGCCCTGCAGCACCGCGAGTCCCCTCTCGCGCAAGGCGGGCACGCGATCCGGCGAGGACGTCAGGGCCAGCAGGCGCATGCGGCCGCGCAGCTGGCGCGCCACGCGCAGGCCCACGTCGCCGCAACCGATCAACAGCACGCGCTCGCGCCGGAAGCGGGCCGGCAGGGCGCCTAGGGGCATCTGGTTCGAGGGCAAAATAGGAGGTTCGCCGAGTGACAACCAGCTCCCGAGGATACCCAACAGATGACCACCGCCGAGGCCGCCGCAGGCCCCTTCCAGGTGACCGTGCAGCCCAGCGGCCGGACCTTCAGCGCCAACGCCGACGAGGCCTTGCTGGCCGCGGCCATCCGCCAGGGCATCGGCCTGCCCTATGGCTGCAAGGACGGCGCATGCGGTTCGTGCAAGTGCAGGAAGCTGGAGGGCGAGGTGGTGCACCGCGCGCACCAGAGCAAGGCCCTGAGCGCCGAGGAGGAAGCCGGCGGCTTCATCCTCACCTGCAGCGCGACGGCGCTCTCGGACGTGGTGCTGGAATCGCGCCAGGTCACGGACGAGTCGGCCTTCCCGATCAAGAAGATGCCGTCCCGCGTGATGTCGCTCGAGAAGAAATCTCACGACGTGATGATCATCCGGCTGCAGCTGCCGGCCAACGACACGCTGCGCTACCACGCGGGCCAGTACATCGAGTTCATCCTGCGTGACGGTGCCCGCCGCAGCTATTCGATGGGCAACGCGCCGCACAACGGCCCGGGCGTCGAATTGCACGTGCGCCACATGCCCGGCGGCAAGTTCACCGACCACGTGTTCAACGCGATGAAGGAGAAGGAGATCCTGCGGGTGGAAGGCCCGTACGGCAGCTTCTTCCTGCGCGAGGACTCCGACAAGCCCATGATCCTGCTCGCCTCCGGCACCGGCTTCGCGCCGATCAAGGCCGTCATCGAGCACATGCAATACAAGGGCATCACGCGCCCGGCGACGCTGTACTGGGGGGGCCGCCGTCCGGCGGACCTGTACCTGGACGAGTGGGTGAAGGCGCGCTGCGGCGAAATGGGCAACCTGAAGTACGTACCCGTCATCTCCAACGCCCTGCCCGAGGACGACTGGACCGGCCGCACGGGCTTCGTGCACAAGGCGGTGATGGAAGACTTCCCGGACCTGTCGGGCCACCAGGTCTACGCGTGCGGCGCGCCCATCGTGGTGGATACGGCGCGGGCCGAGTACAGCGCCCACTGCAAGCTGCCGGCGGAGGAGTTCTACGCGGACTCGTTCACCACCGAGGCGGACAAGCACAAGGACGCAGGCACCTGAAACGCGCTCCGGCGCGCGCCCTCAGCGGATGATGAAGTCGGGCTCGGGGCGCAGCAGCGCGCGCCGGCCCGTGTCGTCCAGGCCCATGAGGCCCGTGGGCATCTCGGCCATGCCCTCCGCGGGCGGGCTCAGCGTCTCGTGCAGGCGATGCGCGACGTACCAGCTGGCGCGCGCCCGGGCTTCCCGGGTCTGCGAACCCAGGCGCGGCGTGAGGAACAGGTTCTGGCACTCATGGAGCGGCGAACCGCGCGCGGCGAATCCGGTGTCGGCGCCGTCGAGCAGCGCGGCTTCGATGCGCCCGTCGTTGAGCGCCCGGGCGAAGGCCTGGGCATCGAACAGCGCCGACCGGCTGATGCCCACCCACAGCTGGCCCGGCTTGCAGTGCGCCAGCAGCTTGTCGTTGATGAACCCCTGGTAGCGCGACGCATACATCACCTGCACGCTGACGGCGTCGGCGTTGGCGACCACCTCCGGCAGCCCGACCGGCTGGATGTTCAGGCGCGACCAGATCGGCGCCGTGTGGTGGACGGCGGGGTCGTAGCCGATCAACCGGGCGCCCAGCGAATGCAGCATCAGCGCCAGCGTGTGGGCGGTGGGCGCCAGGCCGAGCACACCGACCACGCTGCCGTTGAGCTCGCGGCCCAGCCGCACTTCGGCATGCCGATCGCCGTTGAGCGCGCTGGCGATGCCGCGGCGCATCAGCATCAGCAGCCCGGCCAGCACGTATTCGGCGTTGGACCGGACGTTGGCGGTGCTGGCCTGGATGACGCGCACCCGGCGTTCGCGGCAGGCTTCCAGGTCGGTGTTGTCCGTGCCGCCGTGCATGCGGGCGATGGCCTTGAGGCGCGGAGCGAAGCCGAGGAATTCCTGGGTCACCACCGCCTTGCGGGGCAGCAGCACGGCCTCGGCCTTGTAGACCGCCTTGCGCAGCGCACTGGGGTCGGCGGCGAGCTCGGGGCGGGATTCGACGGAGTGGCGCTCCTGGAGCCAGCCGAGCGCTTCGGGGACGAGACGTTCGACCAGTAAGATGTCCACGCGATTGCGCCCTTGTCTGACAGAGCAATCAGCCGTTGAGAAAATCTCCTACGGCCGATTTGTGAAAAACTTCGCGCACTTTAACCAAGATCGTTTTACCAGTCGATGAGAAATGTCACCAGGATCAACAAGGCGGTCTTTCCGGTGGCCGGCCTCGGCACCCGTTTCCTGCCGGCCACCAAGGCCATGCCCAAGGAAATGCTGCCGATCGTCGACAAGCCGCTGATCCAGTACGCCGTCGAGGAAGCCTACGAGGCCGGCATCCGGCACATGGTGTTCGTCACCGGACGCAGCAAGCGCGCCATCGAGGACCACTTCGACACGTCGGTCGAGCTCGAGACCGAACTCGAGAACGGCAAGAAGAACGATCTGCTCCAGCTGGTGCGCTCCATCGCGCCTTCGGACATGTCGTGCTCGTACGTGCGCCAGCCCCGGGCCCTCGGACTGGGCCATGCGGTGCTGTGCGCTGCCCCCATCGTCGGCGACGAGCCGTTCGCGGTGCTGCTGCCGGACGACCTGATGTGCGGCCCGGCGGGCGGCGCCTCCGTGCTGGCGCAGATGGTCCAGCAGTACGAGCGCACCCAGACCAGCATCCTGGCGGTGCAGGAAGTGCCGCAGGCTCACGTCAAGCGCTACGGCATCGTGGCGGGCGACGCGGCCGGCGAGCGCCTCACCAAGGTGCGCAAGATGGTCGAGAAGCCCGATCCCGAAAACGCGCCCTCGCGCATGGGCGTGGCAGGCCGATACGTGCTGACGCCCGGGGTGTTCGAGATGATCCGCACCAACCCGCGCGGCGCCGGCGGCGAGATCCAGCTCACCGACGGCATCGCGCGCCTGATGGAAACCGAAGGCGTGCACGCCTACCAGTACGAGGGCCGCCGCTACGACTGCGGCTCCAAGGACGGCTTCCTCGAGGCCACGGTGGACTTCGCGCTGAGGAACGACCAGCTCGGCCCGGGCTTCCGCGACTACCTCAAGGGCCTGAAGCTCTGAGCCGCATCCAGCCCGCCCAACGAAAAAGGCGCCGATCGGCGCCTTTTCGTTTTGCAGCGAGGGGGCGCTACCGGCGGCGCAGCACGTGGATGATCTCGTCGCCCTGCTGCTGCTGCTCGACCAGTTCGTTGCCGGTCTGCCGCGCGAACGCCTGGAAGTCGCGCACCGAGCCCGGGTCCGTGGCCACCACCTTGAGCAGCTGCCCGGACTGCATGTCCGTCAGCGCCTTCTTCGCGCGCAGGATGGGCAACGGGCAGTTCAGGCCGCGGGTGTCGATTTGCTTGTCGATGTTCATGGTGCGCCTCGGTCGTCCATTCTAGGCCGCGGGCCTACTCCGCCCGCTTCTGCCACTCCACGAACTCGGGCTCGTAGCCCTTGCCGCGCAGCCAGTCGGCCAGCGCATAGCCCGTTCCCGCGGGCCAGCACTTCACCTGGTCGTACGCATACAGCCGCCAGTCCACCAGCTCCGGCGAGAGCTTCACCTCGCCTTCCGCGCGAACGTGGTAGGCGATGATCACCTGGTTCATGCGCTGGAAGTCGTACACGCCGATCAGGTTGACCTCCTGCGCGTCGAGATTCGTCTCTTCCTTCAGCTCGCGCCGGATGCCGTCCTGCGGCGTCTCGCCCGCTTCCATGAAGCCGGTGATCAGCGCATAGACCTTCGCGGGCCAGGCCGCGTTGCGCGCCAGCAGGATCCGGTCCTGGTACTGCACCACGGCGGCCAGCACCGGCGTCGGGTTGTTCCAGTGGGTCCAGCGGCAGGCCGGGCACCGCAGGCGCTCGCGCGGCCCGCTGTCCTCGAGCTCGGTGATCGGCTGCAGCGCCGTGGCGCACTGCGGGCAGAACTTCCAGTCCGTGCTCACGCGGGGAAGACGCCCGTGGAGAGATAGCGATCGCCGCGGTCACAGACCACGAACACGATGGTGGCGTTCTCCACCTGGGCCGCCACCTGCTGTGCGACCCACAAGGCGCCCGCGGCCGAGATGCCGCCGAAGATGCCTTCCTCGCGCGCCATGCGCCGGCACATCTCTTCCGCTTCGTCCTGGCTCACGTAAATGAGCTCGTCGACATGCGAGGGATCGTAGATCCTGGGCAGGTACTCCTGCGGCCACTTGCGGATGCCCGGGATGCGCGAGCCTTCACTGGGCTGCGCGCCGATGATCCGCACGTTCGGGTTCTTCTCCTTCAGGTACCGCGACACGCCGGTGATGGTGCCGGTCGTGCCCATGGCGCTGACGAAGTGCGTGATGCGCCCGCCGGTCTGCTCCCACAGCTCGGGACCGGTGGTCTCGTAGTGGATGCGCGGGTTGTCCTGGTTGGCGAACTGGTCGAGGACGCGGCCCTTGCCTTCGCGCTGCATGTTCTCGGCCAGGTCGCGCGCGTACTCCATGCCACCGCTCTTGGGCGTGAGCAGCAGCTCGGCGCCAAAAGCCTTCATGGTCTGGGCGCGCTCGATCGACAGGTCCTCCGGCATGATCAGCACCATGCGGTAGCCCTTGATGGCCGCCGCCATCGCGAGCGCGATGCCGGTGTTGCCCGAGGTCGCCTCGATCAGCGTGTCGCCCGGCCTGATCTCGCCGCGCTCCTCGGCGCGGCTGATCATCGACAGCGCCGGACGATCCTTCACCGAGCCGGCCGGGTTGTTGCCCTCCAGCTTGCCCAGGATGACGTTGCCCCGGCGCTTGTTGGCTTCGGCGCCGATTCGCTGCAGCGCGACCAGCGGCGTCTTGCCTACGGCGTCTTCGATGGTGGGATAGGTGCGCGGGTCCATCCGGCCACTGTGCCATAATTTTTTGCTGCGCTCTTCAACGCTGCCGGAGTGGCGAAATCGGTAGACGCAGCAGATTCAAAATCTGCCGGTGGCAACACCGTCCCGGTTCGATTCCGGGCTCCGGCACCAGCGCGCCCCAATCCCCGTGCACAAAAAAAGACGCCCGGCACGCGGCCGGGCGAAGAACCTCCATGGCTGGGACCGTAACCAAGGACCGATCCCGCCTGAATAGTGGGCGAATGGACGAGCCAGCGCGGTAAGGCTCAGCCGCAAGCCATGGCTCTTCGGTTTCCCGTCGCGGTGTAGGCCGACACGCCGTAGCGTCGGCCCACCGCGGCCAGCTCTTCAGCGAATCTCGAAGTCCTCGAGCTTCCTGCCCTTGGCCAGCGCGTCCACCACCCACTGGGGCTTGCGGCCGCGGCCGCCGGACCAAGTCTCGCCATTCGGTCCGCGGTACTTGGCCGGCGCGGCCGCCTTGGCGGAAGAGCTGCGGCGCGGTGCGCGCTGGCGGCCCGACGAGGAAACGCTCAAGCCCAGGTCCTCGGCCGTGAGCCCGTACGCCTTGATCTTCGCCTTGATGTCGGCGATGGCGTCCTCGGTCTCCTGCCGGCGCAGCTGCTCCGCCTGCGCAAGCAGCTTCTCGGCCTGCTCCTTCAGTTCCAGGTAAGTGGGCATGGGCGAACGCTCCTCTTGGAAAGTCGTTTGGAAGTGCGGCGGATTCTAGGCTGCGGATGGGGTGCAATCCGAGCCGGTTGCAGGGTCTGCGGCGAAGGCGCATCCTTCCAGCCCCACTGCCGCAAGGAGCCGCCATGTCCTCCGCCCGCCTGGTGAAGCTCGCCCGCAAGGCGCGCCGTTGCTGCCTCGCCGCCGTCCTGGCCCTGGGCATCCCGGCGGCGACCCTGGCCGCGACGCCGGGCTCCTCGCAACAGCAGGCCGCGGTGGACGCCTTGCAGCGTGCCCACGCCGCCGTGGTGGGCGTCGAAGTCAGCGCCACGCCCGGTGCGCGCTCGGCCGAGACGCTGGGCCGCGAGCGCAGCGGTTCCGGCGTGGTGATCGGCCCCGACGGCCTGGTGCTCACCATCGGCTACCTGATGCTGGAGGCCGAGACCATCCAGGTCGTCACGCAGGACAAGCGCACCATCCCCGCGCGTGCCATCGCCTACGACCTGGCGACGGGCTTCGGCCTGCTGCGCACCCTGCTGCCGCTGCGCGGCATCGCCCCCGTGCCGCTGGGATCGATCGCCGACCTGAACAAGGGCGACGCCCTCATGGCGGCCAGCGGCGGCGAAGACGGCGATGTCGGCCTCACGCAGGTGATCGACAAGCGTCCCTTCTCCGGCTACTGGGAGTACCACATCGAGATGGCGCTGTTCACCAGCCCGCCGATCGACAACCACAGCGGCGCGGCCGTGTTCAACCAGCGCGGCGAACTGCTCGGCGTGGGCAGCCTGCTGGTGGCCGACACCACCGGCCATGGGCGGCCCCTGCCGGGCAACATGTTCGTGCCGGTCGACCTGCTCAAGCCGATCCTGGCCGAACTGCAGCAGAACGGCCTCTCGCGCCAGAGCCGCCGGCCCTGGCTGGGGCTCACGTCCAGCGAGCAGGGCGGGCACGTGCGGGTGGTGCGCGTCAGCCAGGACAGCCCGGCCGAGGAAGGCGGCATGCGGCCCGGCGACGTGGTGCTGGAAGTGGACGGCGCGAGCGTGGCCACGCTGGAGCAGTTCTACAAGAAGCTCTGGGACCGGGCGGCGCCCGACGCCGAGGTGCGCCTGACGGTGCAGCAGGGCGAGGAGCAGCGCACGCTCACACTGAAGCCGGTCGACCGGATGAGCACCATGGTGCGTCCGGCCGGCATCTGAGGCCAGGCCCTCCGCGTGCCGGACACACCTTTGCAGCACGAAGCTCCGCCCGATCGGACGCGAGGCCGCATCCGCCGCTTTGTCGTGCGCTGGTCGGGCGTGGTGATCGCGGCGCTGGTGCTGCTGGGCCTGTCGCAGGCGCTGTGGTGGTGGGAAACCTGGCCGGTGCGGCAGCTGCTCGACCAGCAGGCCGCGAGCGGAGGCCCGTGATGGGCGGCTGGCGCTCCCTGTTCGCGCCGTTGCGCCGGCTTCCCATCGATGCCCGGCAGGTCGCCATCGCGCTGCTCGCAGCCTGGTTCTTCGGGCTGGTGGGCGCCACCGTGCATCTCGAGCGCTGGCAAGCACAACTGTCGCGCACGCTGCTCCAGCTGGCCGCCGACAAGGAGTTCCGCGCGCGCGTCTCGCAGCGCGACGAGATCGATCCGCAGTGGTACCGGCGCAAGGCGCTGGTGCTGCTGGCCGCGCTGGAGAAAGTCCGGCGCGACACCTGGTGGACGCTGTCCATCCCCGGCTCCTGGAACCGCTTCGACGACCTGGAGGAGCGCCTGGCCGCTCGCATGGAGCGCGAGTTCGCGGACATCGTCCTGGACACCCTGCGTCGTGAACTGTTCGCGCGCGGATCGCGCCTGACCGGCGCGCCTCTCGCGCCCGGCGGCGCGGATCTGCGCATGCCGATCGAATGCGCCGCGCCGCCGGTGGCGCGCTCGCACGCCGCGCCCGCCCCGGGCGCCGAGGGCCTGCCCGAGTTCGCGGCCCTGCGCGACTGGATCTCCTCGCTCGGCGAGCTCGAGGGCGCGGTGCATGCGTGGCAGGCGCTGCACCGGCAGCCGGGGCCGGAAGGCATCGTCCACCTGCGCCGGCTGGTGCACTACACGCTGGACGCCGACCTTCCGGGTCCGCTGACGCGCAGCGTGGAGTTGTTCAACGCGATGGCCCAGGACGAGACCGCGTCGGCCGCGCAGCTGGTCGCCGCGCTCCAGACCGCGGCCCGCTGCACCTTGCTGCAGGGCAGCGCGGCGCTCGACGAGCGGCTGCTCGCCAACAACGAGCTGCTCGGGCTGGAGCAGGCGCTGGTCGAGCGCAGCGCCGGCCTCTTCGACCTGCGCCGCCAGGAGCCGCCCGGCCCCGGCCTGCAGCGCCT
>JAEWBU010000032.1 GCA_023390985.1 Pseudomonadota bacterium | reverse complement strand
CTGGTCGCGCGCCTGATGAAGGAGATCGGCGTGCAGCACGTCGGCGTGGCCGACACCATCGGCGTGGGCACGCCGCGCAAGGTGCAGGCCGCGATGGAAGCGGCGCTGAAGCACTACGACATCGACCACGTGTCCGGCCACTTCCACGACACCTACGGCCAGGCGCTGGGCAACACGCTCGCCTGCCTGGAGATGGGCGTGTGGCACTACGACACCTCCACCGCCGGCCTGGGCGGCTGCCCTTATGCGAAAGGCGCGACGGGCAACGTGGCCACCGAGGACGTGGTGTTCATGCTGCACGGCCTGGGCATCGAGACCGGCATCGACCTGGACAAGCTGGTGGACGCGGGGCAGTACATCAGCGAGTTCCTGCAGCGCAAGCCGAATTCGCGCGCTTCGACGGCGATCCTGAACAAGCGCGTCGCCTGAAACCCCTGGACCGTCATCCCCGCGAAGGCGGGGATCCAGGGCTTCCCTGGACGGCGGAGAATGGAAGCACTGGATTCCCGCCTTCGCGGGAATGACGGGACAAGAACATGTGCGGAGCTGAGATCAATTCCCTTCCCGAAGGCGTGCAGCGCGTCGCGCGCGTGCTGCAGGAACACGGCCATCCCCATACGCCCGTGATGCTGGACGACGCCGCACGCACCGCGCAGCAGGCGGCCGACGCGCTCGGCATCGCGGTGGGACAGATCGCCAAGAGCATCATCTTCCGCCGCAAGTCGGACGACGCGGCCGTGCTGGTCGTGACGTCGGGCGACCGGCGTGTGGACGAGAAGAAGGTCGATGCGATCGTCGGCAAGACCGGCCGCGCCGACGCCGAGTTCGTCAAGGCCAAGACCGGCTATTCGATCGGCGGCGTGTCGCCCGTCGGGCATGCGCATCCGCCCGTGACGCTGATCGACCGCGAGCTGTTCCGCTTCGACGTGGTCTGGGCGGCGGCCGGCCATCCGCACGGCGTGTTCCAGCTGCGGCCGCAGGACCTGGAGCGCCTGACCGGCGCGCCCGTGGCCGACGTGGTGCAGGAGCCCGCCGCGTGAGTTTCGCGACGACGAAGGTTCGGCAGAAGTGGCGTGAAGTGGCGGCGCTCGCACCCGGCGAGCCCGTGCCTTCGCCTTGCAACTCCGTCTGCCGCATCGCGCAGGGCAGCGGCCTGTGCGAAGGCTGCCTGCGGTCCATCGACGAGATCGCCGCCTGGAGCCGCCTCGACGATGCCGGCAAACGTGAAGTGTGGGAGCGCCTCGCCGCTCGCGCCGGCGTGGTCGCCGTGCAGGAGAAACCATGAAGCGCATCACCTTCTGGCTGGATTTCATCTCGCCCTACGCCTATCTCGCCTTCGAGCAGCTGCCGCCGGCGCTGGAAGGCTTGAGCCACGAGGTGGAGTACCGGCCGGTGCTGTTCGCCGGTCTGCTCAAGCACCATGGGCAGCTCGGCCCCGCCGAGATCCCGGGCAAGCGTGAATGGACCTATCGCCAGGTGCTCTGGCTCGCGAAGGCGAACGGCGTGCCGATGCGGATGCCCGCGGTGCATCCCTTCAACCCGCTCGGCCTGCTGCGGCTCGCGCTGGCCTGCGGCCCGAACCGCTACGTGTGCGAGGCGATCTTCCGCCACGTGTGGCGGGGCGGCGCCGATGCGGCCGACGCCGCGCGGCTCTCGCAGTTGCAGCGGCAGCTCGCGCCCACGCGCGATCCCGCTTCGGACGAAGTGAAGAACGCGTTGAAGCAGGCCACGCAGGACGCGATCGCCGCGGGCCTGTTCGGCGTGCCGACGTTCGCGGTGGACGACAAGTTGTTCTGGGGATTCGACGCGCTGCCGATGCTGCGCGCCTACCTGCGGGGCGACGAGTGGTTCGGCGAACCCTGGCAGGAAGCGGCCCGCGCGGCCGCGGCGACGCCGATCCAGGCCGCGCGCCGTTGAGGTCGCCGGGTGCGGTAGAGCGCCCATTCACCGCATCGTGAAACCGCTCCTGCGGGTTTCACCCTAATTCGTCAGATCGCGTTCAGTTTCGCGCAAGCCCCTGTTGGATTGGCGCAAGCGGCGGGTCAGTGCCGGTCCCAAGAATCTCCCCACTTGCCCGAACCCGGGCAGGCACAACCTTGGAGACAGACCCATGGCATCAGCAACCGCAGCCGTCGCCGGCTCCGCCTCGGCGCCGATGACGCGGGAGGAAAAGAAGGTCATCTTCGCCTCCTCGCTCGGCACCGTGTTCGAGTGGTACGACTTCTACCTGTACGGATCCCTCGCCGGGATCATCGCGCGCCAGTTCTTCTCGGGGCTGGACGCCACCTCGGCGTACATCTTCGCGCTGCTGGCGTTCGCCGCCGGCTTCCTGGTGCGGCCGTTCGGTGCCATCGTCTTCGGCCGCCTCGGCGACATGATCGGACGCAAGTACACGTTCCTGGTCACCATCCTGATCATGGGCGCGTCCACCTTCATCGTGGGCCTCTTGCCCACCTACGCGGCCATCGGCATCGCCGCGCCGGTGATCCTGATCGCGCTGCGCATGCTGCAGGGCCTGGCCCTCGGCGGCGAGTACGGCGGTGCCGCCACCTACGTGGCCGAGCATGCGCCGCACGGCAAGCGCGGCGCCTACACCTCGTGGATCCAGACCACCGCGACGCTGGGCCTGTTCCTGTCGCTGCTGGTGATCCTGGGCGTGCGCAACGTCATGGGCGAGAAGGACTTCATGGACTGGGGCTGGCGCATCCCGTTCCTGCTCTCCATCGTCCTGCTGGGCATCTCGGTGTGGATCCGGCTGTCGCTGAACGAGTCGCCGGCCTTCCAGAAGATGAAGGCCGAGGGCAAGACCTCCAAGGCGCCGCTCGCCGAGTCGTTCGGCCAGTGGAAGAACCTGAAGATCGTGATCCTGGCGCTGCTGGGCCTGACGGCCGGCCAGGCCGTGGTCTGGTACACGGGCCAGTTCTACGCGCTGTTCTTCATGACGACGATCGCCAAGGTGGACGTGACGACGGCCAACCTGATGATCGCGGCCTCGCTGATCATCGGCACGCCGTTCTTCATCCTGTTCGGCTCGCTGTCCGACCGCATCGGCCGCAAGCCGATCATCCTGGCGGGCTGCCTGCTGGCCGCGCTGACCTACTTCACCGTCTTCCCGATGCTGCTGAAGTACTCCAACCCCGCACTGGTCGAGGCGCAGGGCAAGACCAAGGTGGTGGTGACGGCCGATCCGAAGGAATGCTCGTTCCAGGGCAGCCCGATCGCCCGCGACATCGATTTCCGCACCTCGTGCGACATCGCCAAGCGCGCGCTGACGCAGGCCTACATCCCCTACGAGAAGGTCGCCGGCCCGGCCGGCTCGCCCGCCACCGTCACCATCGGCGACAAGGTGATGCCCGCGCCGACCGCGACGCTGAACGACAAGCGTGATGCGTTCTCCGCCGAGAGCACCAAGACGCTGGGCGAGTTCCGCAAGAACCTGAACGACACCGCCAAGGCCGCCGGCCTGACGCAGGCCGCCGACCCCGCCAAGATGAACAAGGGCATGGTGCTGCTGATCCTCGTGTACCTGGTGATCCTGGTGACGATGGTGTACGGCCCGATCGCGGCCATGCTGGTGGAGCTGTTCCCGACCCGCATCCGCTACACCTCGATGAGCCTGCCGTACCACATCGGCAACGGCTGGTTCGGCGGCCTGCTGCCCACCACCGCCTTCGCGATGGTGGCGGCCACCGGCGACATCTTCTACGGCCTGTGGTACCCCGTCATCGTGGCGGCCGGCACCTTCATCATCGGCCTGCTGTTCATCCGTGAAACCAAGGACGTGGACATCTACGCCCGCGACTGACGACGGACACGACGCCCGCGAGGGCCGTCATTGAAAGGCCTGCGGCGGCGACGCCGCGGGCCTTTTGCTGAACCCCCTCGACTATTCTTCTCAGGAGATCCAGCCATGTGGAAGCTCGCGCTCGGCTTCATCGTGTTCGCCGCCATCGCCCTCTTCGTCATCTTCCAGGCCGGCGACAAGGTGGACATGTCCGGCGAGAAACATGGGGTGGACGCGTCGCACGTGCCCGCGCCGGCCGCGTCCGCGACCAAGCCCTGAAGGCCCTGGCTCAGCCGGGGCATCCTGCCGCCCGGCGTGGCTGAACTGCCGCGAAAACCGGCAGTTTTGCCGAATACCCCCGGCCCGGCCCGGCACGGCCGAGGTCCCTAGAATCTTCGGCCTCCTACCCAGAACAACGGCCGTATGACCCAGGGATTGATCCGCATCCGCGGCGCCAGGCAGCACAACCTCAAGAACCTCGACCTCGACCTGCGCACCGGCGAGCTGACGGTCGTCACCGGTCCCAGCGGCTCGGGCAAATCGAGCCTCGTCTTCGACACGCTGTATGCCGAAGGGCAGCGGCGCTACGTCGAGACCTTCTCCGCGTACGCGCGGCAGTTCCTCGACCGCATGGACAAGCCGGCGGTCGACCGCGTGGAAGGCGTGCCGCCGGCCATCGCCATCGACCAGACCAACCCGGTGCGCTCGTCGCGCTCCACGGTGGGCACGATGACGGAGCTGAACGACCACCTCAAGCTGCTGTTCGCGCGTGCGGCCGAGCTGTTCGACAGCAAGAGCGCGCGGCGCGTCCGGCACGACACGCCGGAGACGATCTACGCGGAGCTGATGGCGCGCACCAAGGAGGGTGATCCGCGCCTGGTCGTCACCTTCCCGGTCGAGCTGCCGGGCAGCACCACCGCCGAAGAGGTCGAGCAGTGGCTGGCCGCGAGCGGCTTCACCCGCGTGCAGGCCGAGCGCGAGGTCGCGACGCCTACCGGTCCGCGCAAGGTGCTGGACGTGGTCGCCGACCGCTTCCGCATCCAGGGCGTGGAGAAGGCGCGGGCGATCGAGGCGATCGAAGTGGCGTTGAAGCGCGGCGCGGGACGGATGGCGGTGTACGCGTCGACCGAAAGCCGTCATCCCCGCGAAGGCGGGGATCCAGTGCTTCCATCGGCGGCCCCGGATGCGGAAGCCCTGGATTCCCGCCTTCGCGGGAATGACGACGCGTTGGTTTGGAAGTTCTCTACCGGCCTGCACTGCCCCGACAGCGACATCCGCTACGCCGACCCGATCCCGTCGATGTTCTCGTTCAACTCGCCGGTGGGCGCGTGCGAGGTCTGCCGCGGCTTCGGCCGCGTGATCGGGGTCGACTGGGGCCTGGTGATCCCCAACGACAAGCTCACGCTGCGCGCCGGCGCGGTCAAGCCGATGCAGACGCCGGCCTGGCAGGAGTGCCAGGACGACCTGATGCGCCACGCCGAATCGGCCGGCATCCCGCGCGACACGCCCTGGTACAAGCTGACCGCCGAGCAGAAGCAGTGGGTGATCGACGGCACGCCCAACTACAAGGAAGGCAACTGGAACAAGCAGTGGTACGGCGTGAAGCGCTTCTTCGCCTACCTGGAGAGCAAGGCGTACAAGATGCACATCCGCGTGCTGCTGTCGAAGTACCGCAGCTACACGCCGTGCGAGACCTGCGGCGGCGCGCGCCTGAAGCTCGAGAGCCTGCTGTGGCGCCTGGGTTCGAAGGACGATGCGGACGCCGTGCTGGAGCCTTCGAAGCGCTTCATGCCGGTGGGCGTGGAGTGGTCGCGCGAGCAGCTGGAAGCGCTGCCCGGCCTGGCGCTGCACGACCTGATGCTGCTGCCGATCGACAAGCTGCGGAAGTTCTTCGGCCGGCTGCAGCCGCGCGAGGACGGCAGCGCCAGTGAAGGCGAACACCAGGCCCTGAAGCTGCTGTTCGAGGAAATCACCACCCGGCTCAAGTACCTGGTCGACGTGGGCATCGGCTACCTGACGCTGGACCGCCAGAGCCGCACGCTCTCCGGCGGTGAAGTGCAGCGCATCAACCTCACCACCGCGCTCGGCACGTCGCTGGTCAACACGCTGTTCGTACTGGACGAGCCCAGCATCGGCCTGCACCCGCGCGACATGAACCGCATCACCGAAGCGATGAAGCGCCTGCGCGACGCGGGCAACACGCTGGTGGTGGTGGAGCACGACCCGGCCGTGATGGTGGCCGCCGACCGCATGATCGACATGGGCCCCGGCCCCGGCGAACGCGGCGGCAGCATCGTGTTCGACGGCACCACCCACGACCTGCGCAGCGCGGACACGCTGACCGGCGCCTACCTGGGAGGCCGCAAGCAGGTCGGCATGGGCTTCAAGCGGGCGGTGACGGCATCGACGCCGCGGCTGGTGCTGGAAGGCGCCTGCGAGCACAACCTGAAGAACCTCTCGGTGGAGTTCCCGCTGCAGCGCCTGGTGTGCGTGACGGGCGTGTCGGGCTCGGGAAAGTCCACGCTGGTGCAGGACATCCTGGCGCCCGCGCTGCTGCGCCACTTCGGCCGCGCCACCGAGGCGCCCGGCCACCACGAGCGCCTGCTCGGCGCCGACCACCTGGGCGACGTGGTGTTCGTCGACCAGTCGCCGATCGGCAAGACCGCGCGCTCCAACCCGGTGAGCTACGTGGGCGCCTGGGACGCGATCCGCGAGATCTTCGCGGCCAGCGGCCTGTCGCGCCAGCGCGGCTACACGGCGGCCAAGTTCAGCTTCAACAGCGGCGATGGCCGCTGCCCCACCTGCGGCGGCTCCGGCTTCGAGCACGTGGAGATGCAGTTCCTCTCCGACGTGTACCTGCGCTGCCCCGATTGCGACGGCAAGCGCTACCGGCCGGAGATCCTGGAGGTCGCCATCGAACGCCAGGCGATCGGCGCGGTGAAGCCGCGAACGCTGAACGTGGCCGACGTGCTGGAGCTCACCGTGAGCGAGGCGGCCGCGCTGTTCGCCAACGACCGCGAGGTGATCCGCGCGCTGCAGCCCATCGTGGACGTCGGCCTGGAATACGTGAAGCTGGGCCAGCCCGTGCCCACCCTGTCCGGCGGCGAGTCGCAGCGCCTCAAGCTTGCCGGCTTCCTGGCGGAAGCGGCCAAGTCGTCCAGCGCCTCGCGCCAGGGGCTGGCCACCAAGGGCACGCTGTTCCTGTTCGACGAGCCGACCACCGGCCTGCACTTCGACGACATCGCCAAGCTGATGCGCGCGCTGCGCAAGCTGCTGGAGGCGGGACATTCACTCGTCGTGATCGAGCACAACCTCGACGTGATCCGCGCGTCCGACTGGCTGGTCGACCTGGGACCGGAAGGCGGTGACGCGGGCGGCCTGCTGGTGGCGGAAGGGCCGCCCGAGGAAGTGCGGCAGCATCCGACGTCGCACACGGCCAAGGCGCTTCGGGAGTACGACGGCACGGTGGGCATGGTGGCGGAGTCCGCCGCCGAAGTCCGCCCGCGGCCCAACGGCGAGGCGCGCTCCAATGCGATCTCGATCGTCAACGCCCACGAGCACAACCTCAAGAACCTGTCGGTCGACATCCCGCACAACCGCTTCAGCGTGATCACCGGCGTGTCGGGCTCGGGCAAGTCCACGCTGGCGTTCGACATCCTGTTCAACGAAGGCCAGCGGCGTTACCTCGAATCGCTGAACGCCTACGCGCGCAGCATCGTGCAGCCGGCCGGGCGGCCGGAGGTGGACGCGGTGTACGGCATCCCGCCGACGGTGGCCATCGAACAGCGCCTCTCGCGCGGCGGCCGCAAGTCCACCGTGGGCACCACCACCGAGGTGTGGCACTTCCTGCGGCTGCTGTACGTCAAGCTGGGCGTGCAGCACTGCGTGAACGACGACGCCGAAGTGCGGCCGCAGACCGCCGACAGCATCGCGGCGCAGCTGATGAAGCGCTACCGCGGCCAGCACATCGGCCTCTTGGCGCCGCTCGTGGTCGCGCGCAAGGGCGTGTACACGGAGCTGGCCGAATGGGCGCGGGCGCGCAAGTACACCCACCTGCGCGTGGACGGCAACTTCCTGCCCACCACGGGCTTTCCGCGCATCGACCGCTTCAAGGAGCACACCCTCGAGCTGCCGGTGTGCGACCTCGACATCACGCCGGCCAACGAGCCGCTGCTGCGCGAGAAGCTGGCCGAGGCGCTGGAGCACGGCAAAGGCGTGCTGCACGTGCTGGCGCCGCTGGACGGCCTGCGCGAGGCGATGTCGCTCGGCCTCGGCAAGCACCACGACATCGGCAAGGTGGAGGTGTTCTCCGTCCGCCGCGCCTGCCCGGTGTGCAGCACCAGCTACCCGGAGCTGGACCCGCGCCTGTTCTCGTACAACAGCAAGCACGGCTGGTGCCCCGAGTGCGTGGGCACCGGCGTGAAGCTCTCGCGCGAGCAGCGCAAGGTCTTCGACGACACGATGCAGGACGCCGACAGCAAGGGCCGCGAGCAGACCTTCGCCGAGCCCGAGGTGGAGGACCTGACCGACGAGGCCTGCCCCCGCTGCGAAGGCACGCGCCTGAATGAGCAGGCGAGGGCGGTGAAGTTCGCGGGCCTGGGCATCGACGAGATCGCGTCGCTCTCCGTCACCGACGTGCGCAAGTGGATCGAGCGCCTGCAGCGCGAGAACGGGATGACCCAGCGCGAGCAGGGCATCGCCCGCGACCTCATCCCCGAGATCCGCAGCCGCCTGGAATTCCTGGAGGAAGTGGGCCTGGGCTACCTGACGCTGGACCGCGGCGCGCCCACGCTCTCGGGCGGCGAGGCGCAGCGCATCCGGCTGGCCGCGCAGCTGGGCTCCAACCTGCAGGGCGTGTGCTACGTGCTGGATGAGCCGACCATCGGCCTGCACGCCCGGGACAACCGCATCCTGCTGGACGCGCTGCACAAGCTGGGCGGCAAGGGCAACACGCTGGTGGTGGTGGAGCACGACGAGGACACCATCCGCCGCGCCGACCACATCATCGACATCGGCCCGAGCGCGGGCAAACGCGGCGGCCGCGTCATCGCGCAGGGCACGGCGGAGGACGTGACGGCGAGCGAGGAGTCGCTGACGGGGCGCTACCTGCTGCATGCGATGAAGCATCCGCTGCGGGCGCGCCGCGAGGTCGACGGCTCGGCGGAGCAGCAGGCGAACGGCAAGCTGGAACTGCGTGGCGCGGACCTGCACAACCTGCGCCAGGTCGACATCGACCTGCCGCTCAAGCGACTGGTCGCGGTCACCGGCGTGTCGGGCTCGGGCAAGTCCACGCTCGCGCGCGACGTGCTGCTGCACAACGTGCAGGCGGCGGTGCAGCAGCGCAGCACCAAGGCCGGCCGCGACGCCGACGACCGCGGCCGGCATCCGGTGTGGAGCGGCTGCGAGTCGCTGGACGGCTACCAGGCCATCGACCGGGTGCTGGAAGTGGACCAGACGCCGATCGGCAAGACGCCGCGTTCCTGCCCGGCCACCTACATCGGCTTCTGGGACACTATCCGCCGGCTGTTCGCCGACACGCTGGAGGCCAAGGCGCGCGGCTATGGCCCGGGCCGCTTCTCCTTCAACACCGGCGAGGGCCGCTGCCCCACCTGCGAAGGCCAGGGCGTGCGCACCATCGCGATGAGCTTCCTGCCCGACGTGAAGGTGCCCTGCGAGTCCTGCCACGGCGCGCGCTTCAACCCGGAGACGCTGGCCGTCACCTGGCGCGGCAAGAGCATCGGCGACGTGCTGCAGATGGAAGTGGACGAGGCGGTGGAGTTCTTCGCCTCGATGCCGAACATCAGCCATCCACTGCAGCTGCTCAAGGACGTGGGCCTGGGCTACCTGACGCTGGGGCAGCCGTCGCCCACGCTCTCGGGCGGCGAGGCGCAGCGCATCAAGCTGGTGACCGAGCTGTCCAAGGTGCGCGACGACGTCACGCGCCGCGGCCAGAAGCCGCCGCACACGCTCTACGTGCTGGACGAGCCGACCGTGGGTCTGCACATGGCCGACGTGGAGAAGCTGATCCGCGTGCTGCACCGGCTGGTGGACGGCGGCCACAGCGTGGTGGTGATCGAGCACGACCTCGACGTCATCGCCGAAGCCGACTGGATCATCGACCTGGGGCCGGAAGGCGGCGGCGAAGGCGGCCGCGTGGTGGCGGCGGCGCCGCCGGAGGAAGTGGTGCGGCTGGCGACGCATACCGGTCGCGCGCTGCAGCCGGTGCTTGAACGGACCTGATGTCCGTCATCCACGCCCTCCCCGTCATCCCCGCGGAGGCGGGGATCCAGGGCTTCCGGCAGTCCGTCGAAGACGGGCGCACTGGATTCCCGCCTTCGCGGGAATGACGGACAAAATCCGCCCATGCACGTCTTCTTCAACGACCGCCACGCCCTCCACCACGGCCGCCACGAGATGTTCCGTGGCGAGCTGGTGCCCTGCTTCGAGGTGCCGGCGCGCGCGGACTACGTGATCGAGGAGCTGCGCCGCCGCGGCCTCGGCACCATCGAGACCTCCGCGCCCGAAGTGCCGATGTCAGTGCTCGAACGCGTGCATGCGCCGCGCTACCTGCGGTTCCTGGCCACCGCCTGGGACGAATGGGTGGCGATGGATCCGAAGAACGCGCAGCGCGATGCGCTGCCCTCGTACTGGCCGATCCGCACCTTCCGCAGCGACGTGCTGCCCGCGAGCTTCCCGGCGCGCATGGGCCTGTTCTCCTTCGATGCCGGCTCGCCGATCACGGCCGGTACCTGGGCGGCCGCACGCCAGGGCGCGTCGTGCGCGGTGGCCGGTGCGAACCGGCTGCTTGCCGGCGACCGCGCCGCCTTCGCGCTCACGCGCCCGCCGGGTCACCACGCGGGCGCCGACTTCTTCGGCGGCTACTGCTTCCTGAACAACGCCGCCATCGCGGCGCAGGCGCTGCGCGACGGCGGCCTGGACCGGGTGGCGGTGCTCGACATCGACTACCACCACGGCAACGGCACCCAGGCCATCTTCTACGAGCGGCCCGACGTGTTCTTCGCCAGCGTGCACGGCGATCCGCACACCGAGTACCCGTACTACCTGGGCTACGCCGACGAGCGCGGCGCCGGGGCGGGCGAGGGCTTCAACCTCAACCTGCCGCTGCCGCGCGGCACCGGCTTCGTGCGCTGGCGGGGGGCGCTGTCGCAGGCCCTCGACGCCATCCACCACTTCGGCGCGCAGGCGCTGGTGGTCTCGCTGGGCCTGGACACCTTCGAGGCCGACCCCATCTCCGGCTTCGCCCTGCGCAGCGGCGACTACCTGGGCGTGGGCGAGGACCTGGCCGCCGCCGGCCTGCCGACGCTGTTCGTCTTCGAGGGCGGCTATGCCGTCGCGGAAGTGGGCGTCAACGCGGCCAACGTGCTGCAGGGCTTCGAGCGGTCCTGAGCGTTTCTCCCAGGCGACACGCAACGGGTCAATCCCGATGCGCGGTGGCGCTGCGGGCCGTCCAATCGATGGCTTTGCGACACCCACAAGGAGACACCATGCGCCGCCGACAACTCATCCAATACGCCGCCGCTGCCGCAGCCACGCCCGTCCTGCCCGCGCTCGCCCAGGGCGCCGGCGGATTCCCCAACAAGCCGATCCGCCTGGTGATCGCCTTCCCGGCCGGCGGGCCGACCGACATCACCATGCGCCAGCTGGCCGACAACGCCGGCAAGGTGCTGGGCCAGCCCGTGGTGGTGGAGAACAAGCCGGGCGCCGGCGGCACGCTGCCCGCGCAACTGCTGCAGACCTCGCCCGGCGACGGCTACACGCTGGCGCAGATCCCGCTGGGCGTGTTCCGCCTGCCGTACACCACCAAGATCACCTGGGACCCGGTCAAGGACATCGCGTACGTCATCAACGTCACCGGCTACGCGTTCGGCATCGTGGTGCCGGCCGACAGCCCGATCAAGAACTGGAACGACTTCGTCTCGTACGCCAAGGCCAATCCGGGCAAGCTGAGCTACGGCTCCACCGGCACGCTGACCAGCCCGCACCTGACCACCGAGCTGATCGCCCAGAAGCTGGGCCTGCAGCTCAACCACATTCCCTACAAGGGCAGCGCCGACCTCGCGGCGGCGATCTCCGGCGGGCACATCATGGCTGCCGCCGATTCGACCGGCTTCGCGCCGCTGGTGCAGTCCGGCAAGCTGCGCGTGCTCAACACCTGGGGCGAGAAGCGCCTGGACAAGTTCCCGGAGGCGCCCACGCTGAAGGAGCTGGGCCTGGACATCGTGCAGAACTCTCCGTTCGGCATCGGCGCGCCGCGCGGCACGCCGCCCGAGGTCGTCAACCGGCTGCACGAGGCCTTCAAGAAGGCGATGGACGATCCGAGCTACACCCAGGCGCTGGCGCGCTACGACATGCTGCCCATGTACATGAGCCCGCAGCAGTACACCAGGTTCGCGCAGGACACCTTCGCGACGGAGAAGGCGCTGGTCGAGAAGCTGGGCCTGGCCAAGCCGAACTGATCGATTCCCGGCCGGAGCGGCGGCATCGGCGGCGTCCGACGCGAGAATTCGCCGCCGCTGCGGCCGGGCAGCGCGGGGGCGGAGCGAGAATCCGCCCATGCCCGCGCACAAGCCGCTCGTCTGGCTGCCGGCCTGCCACCGCCACCTGGACCTTTCCGATCCCGGCGGCTACACGGTGCTGGCGGACCGCTACGCGGCGGCCGTGTGCGAGCTCGGCCTGCAGCCCGTGCTGTTCCCGATGGCCGGCGCGACGGATGTGCCGGACCTGCTGCCGCTGGTCGACGGCGTGCTGCTCACCGGTTCGCCTTCCAACGTCGAGGCCACGCACTTCGGCGCCTTCGCGCTCGACACCGACCTGCTCGATCCCCGCCGCGACGCGCTCACCATGTCGCTGGTGCGCGCCGCGCTGGCGGGAGGGACGCCGCTGTTCGGCGTGTGCCGCGGCCTGCAGGAGATGAACGTCGCGCTCGGTGGCTCGCTCTACCAGCGGGTGCACGCCGAGCAGGGCCTGATGGACCACCGCGAGCCGGAGGAAGGCAGCCTGGAAGAGCAGTTCGCCGAGCGGCACGAGGTGCTGCTGGCGCCCGGCAGCGCGTTCGCGCAATGGGCGGGCGGCACGCGCGCCCAGGTGAACTCGCTGCACGGCCAGGGCATCAAGCGGCTGGGCGAGGGCCTGGTGGCGGAGGCCCATGCGCCGGACGGGCTGGTCGAGGGTGTGCGCGTCGCGCATGCATCGTCGTTCGCGTTCGGGGTGCAGTGGCACCCGGAGTGGCGGCACAACTCGAACCCGTTCTATGCGCGCACGCTCGAGGCGTTCGCGCAGGCGGCGAGGGAGCATTGCCGAAGACGGACGCAGTGACTCCCTGCTGTCATCCCCGCGGAGGCGGGGATCCAGTGCGTCCGCCTTCGCGGACCGCCGGAAGCCCTGGATTCCCGCCTGCGCGGGAATGACGGGGAAGAGGCGTTAGCGCGCCGCCAAGATCGCGCGCGCCACTTCCGCGAACCCCGCCCCGCGTTCGCCTTCCGTGACGTACGCCGGCTGGTGCGCCAGCTGGTCGGCGAACCGCATGATGTTCGCCACGCCCACGCTGTGCGGGAAGCGCTCGAACATCAGCACGTCGTTGGTCGAATCGCCCACGTAGACCCAGCTTCCGATCTGCGAATCCAGGTCCACGTCCAGCAGCGTCCGCGCGATCCAGCGCGCGCCGGCCAGCTTGTGGTGGCCGCCATACCAGCCGTTGATGTGGATCGAGCTCACCGTCGCATTCATGCCCTCGGCGCGCATCAGCGCGACGACCCGGTCGATGCGCTCCTGCGGCAGCGAGGTGAACTCGCTGTGGTCGATCGCGATGTCGGTCTCGCGGCCGGCGCTGTCCTCGGCGCGCCGCGCGCCCGGCACTTCGCGTTCGATGCGAGCCAGCACCTGCTGCATGCGCGCGAAGTTCGCGGCGCGTTCGGCTTCGGGCTGCTGGTAGAGCTTGCGCAGCCGCCCACCCGGCGCGCGCACCAGCGCCACCGCGCCGTTCTCGGCCACGATGGCATCGACCGGCCAGGCCTGGGCGAAGGGTTCGCTCCAGCCCACCGGCCGGCCGGTGATCGGGATCACGTGCAGGCCCGCGGCCTTGAGCTCGCCCAGCGCCGCCAGCGCGTCGGCCGTGATGGCCCCTTCGCTGGTGAGCGTGTCGTCGATGTCGGTGAAAACGCCGAAGACGCCGCGGCGGGCGTCTTCGGGCCAGGTGGAGAGGGGAGGGATGCGGACGGTCAAGGTTGCAGGCGGCGCCCGTCCCAGCCGGGCTGGTACATCGGGGAATCCGCCGGAGGGGCCTCCGGCCGGTCGAGCATGGACGCGCCGTCGGATTGTCTCAGCACCGAGGCCGCGTACTGCGTGGCCGTGCCGGTGGGGCAGCTGCCGCTGTCGATGTGGTTCAGGGCGGCGGACAGCAGCGGCTCGGTGGTGCTGCCCAGCGCGCTGCGCGGGTTCTCGGCCACGCGGCACTGCACCGGGAAGCCGTCCTGGTAGTCGCCGAAGCCGGCCGCGTTGTAGACCTGGAACTCGATCGGGAAGTAGGCCTGGCCGCAGTTGTCCTTGCGGTAGAAGCCGTACGGCTTGCCGCAGGTGCGGTCGCCCACCAGGATCACCTGCACGCCGATGCCGCGCAGGCTGTTGACGATGGACTCGCTGGCCGAGCAGGTCAGCTGCGAGGTCAGGACGTACAGCCGCGGCAGGTTCAGCTGGGGCAGCGCATCGCCGGCGCCGTACACCGACTCGCCGCGCTGCACGCGGGTGCTGAACAGGAAGGTCTCGCTCGCGCTCTCGTTGCTGCGGCGGTCGTTGAAGCGCACGCTCTCGAACAGCCGCCCGTCCACCGACGGGCCGGCCACCATCGAGGCCGCCGTCTGGGCGATGTAGATGAAGCCGCCGGAGTTGTAGCGAAGGTCCAGCACCAGGTCCTGGATGGCCGAATCGCGCAGGCTCCTGAAGGAAGTGATCAGCGCGTCCTGCGCGCCGCGGCTGTGCTCGTTGAACAGCACGTAGCCGACCTTGCGGCCGCCCGTGCTGCGCACCACGCGCGTCAGCGGCACGGGGTTGGCCGAGGAGGCCATCGCCGCGGCGCTGGCCGCCGTGGCCACGTTCTGCATCACGTCGGCGGCCGAGCTGCTCATGGTGGTGCTGAAGCGATCACGCGGGCGGCCGGTGGCGTCGGGCGTGCGCACCAGCAGGGCGTCGAAGTACGAGGGGATGGCGGCGTGCGCCTGCGGATCGGCGTCCTGCATCTCGCCCGACCACAGGTAGCTCTCGTGCATGTAGCTGCGCAGCCACTGCTTCTGGCCCTCGACCGTGCAGACGCCGGCGAGGGTGGACGATGAGGGGAAGAGGCCGCTGGAGACCGATGCCGTGGCCGCGTCGGTGCCGGTGCCCCCGCCTCCTCCACCACCGCAGGCGGCAAGGAGAAGCGTCAACGACGCGGCGGCAAGGGCGGCTGCACGGCGCAGCCCGGCAAGATGTAACACGGCTCAGCTCCACAATGGAGCCGCCGATTATTGATGGGTTGCCCCAGCTGATCAGTGCGTAAGTGTGAGCCCGGCGTGTTCGCGCAACAGGTGGAAGTGGATCTTGGGGAATCGTTCCTGGGCCAGCCGCACGTCGTAGGGCGAAGTGCAAAGGAATGCCAGGGCGTCCGCGGCGTCCAGGGCCATCCGTTGCGGGTACGCGTCGGTGAAGGCGCGCAGCTCGGCCGGGGTATCCGCCGTGATCCAGCGCGCGCCGGTGTACTGGCAGCCTTCCAGCCGGATGTCGGCGTCGTACTCGGTCTTCAGCCGGTGCTGCACCACCTCGAACTGCAGCTGGCCCACCGCGCCCAGCAGCATCGCGCCGCCGGCCTGCGGACGGAACACCTGGATCGCGCCTTCCTCGCCCAGCTGCGCCAGGCCCTGCTGCAGCTGCTTGGTGCGCAGCGGGTTCCTCAGCAGCACGGTCATGAACAGCTCGGGCGCGAAGAACGGCAGCCCGGTGAACTGCAGGTTGGCGCCGTCCGTGATGGTGTCCCCCAGCTGCACGCCGCCGTGCGTGGTGAAGCCGATGATGTCGCCGGCGTAGGCCTCGTCCACCGCCTCGCGCCGCTGCGACAGGAAGGTCACCACCGAGGTCGGCCGCAGCTCCTTGCCGGTGCGCTGCACCTTGAGCTTCATGCCGGGCGTGTACCTGCCCGACGCCATGCGCACGAAGGCGATGCGGTCGCGGTGGTTGGCGTCCATGTTGGCCTGCACCTTGAACACCACGCCGGCGAAGCCGGACTCGTCGGGCTGAACGGTCTTCTCGACCGCCTGCCTGTTGACGATCAGCGAGCTCTTGCGCGGCTGCGGCGCGGGCGCGATGTCCACCAGCGCGTCCAGCACCTCCATCACGCCGAAGTTGTTGACGCCGGAGCCGAAGAACACCGGCGTCTGCTTGGCCTCGAGAAAGGCCTCGTGGTTCCACGCGGGCGAGGCGCCGACGGCCAGCTCCATGCTCTCGGCGGCGGCTTCGTACTCGGCGCCAAAGCGCGCGCGCAGCGCGTCGGCGTCGGTGATCGGGATCGTCTCGAAGTCCTGCGGACGGCGCTCGCTGCCGGATTCGAACACCGTCATCGCGTCGGTGCGCAGGTTCATGATGCCGCCGAAGCTCTTGCCCTTGCCCACCGGCCAGGTCATGGGCACGCAGGGCATGCCGAGTTCGCGCTCCACCTCGTCCAGGATGTCCAGCGGCTCGCGCACCTCGCGGTCCATCTTGTTCACGAAGGTGATGATGGGCGTGTTGCGCTGGCGGCAGACCTCGATCAGCCGGCGGGTCTGCGCCTCCACGCCGTTGGCCGCGTCGATCACCATCAGCGCGGAGTCCACCGCGGTCAGCACGCGGTAGGTGTCCTCGGAGAAGTCCTTGTGGCCGGGGGTGTCCAGCAGGTTGATCACGTGGTCGCGGTAGACCATCTGCATCACCGAGGAGGCCACCGAGATGCCGCGCTGCTTCTCGATCTCCATCCAGTCGCTGGTGGCGTGGCGCGAAGCCTTGCGGCCCTTCACCGCGCCCGCGATCTGGATCGCGCCGGAGAACAGCAGCAGCTTTTCCGTCAGCGTGGTCTTGCCCGCGTCGGGGTGGGAAATGATGGCGAAGGTTCGGCGGCGCCGGGTTTCGGCGGCAAAGGGCGAGTCGGACACTGGGGGGCTTTTGGCGTTGTGCGGGGAACGCGGCCGATGAGCTGCAAAGCGTTTCAGCCGGACCCGTATTGTCGCAGGGCGGTGTAGTCTGGCCGCATGGCCCAGGCATCGCGCGGCACCGTGCTCCTCGTGGACGGCCACGAGGTGGCGGTCAGCAACCCGGACAAGCCGCTGTTCCCCGAGGCGGGGCTCACCAAGCTCGACCTCGTCAACTACTACGTGGCGGTGGCCGAAGGCGCGCTGCGGGGCGCCGGCGGGCGGCCCTGCGTGCTGGTGCGCTACCCCGACGGCGTGGGCGGCGAGTTCTTCTTCCAGAAACGCGCGCCGGCCAACCGGCCCGAATGGGTGGAGGTCAGCACCATCCGGTTCCCTTCGGGCCGCACGGCGGAGGAAGTGGTGCCGCGCGACGCCGCCGCGCTGGCCTGGATGGCCAACCTCGGCTGCCTGGAGCTGCATCCGCACCCGGTGCGCGCCGACGATCTGGAACATCCGGACGAACTGCGGGTGGACCTCGATCCGGTGCCGGGCGTGGCGTGGCCGCAGATCCGCGACGTCGCGCAGGTCGCGCGCGAGGTGCTGCACGAGCACGGCCTCGCGGGCTGGCCCAAGACGTCCGGCTCCCGCGGCCTGCACGTCCTGGTTCGCATCGAACGCCGCTGGACCTTCGACCAGGTGCGCCGCGCCGCGCTGGCGCTGGCCCGCGAGGTCGAGCGCCGCATGCCCGGGCTCGCCACCGCCGCGTGGTGGAAGGAGGAGCGCCAGGGCGTGTTCGTGGACTACAACCAGAACGCCAAGGACCGCACCGTGGCCTCGGCCTACTCGGTGCGGCCCAAGCCGGATGCGCGCGTCTCCACGCCTGTCACCTGGGACGAATTGCCCGCATGCGACCCGGCCGACTTCACGCTGCGAACCGTGCCCGATCGGCTGCGTTCGACGGGCGATCCGCATGCGGGCATCGACGACAAGCCGGGCTCGCTCGACGCCCTGCTGGAACTCTCGGCGCGGCAGGAAGGCGAAGGCCAGGGCGATGCGCCCTGGCCGCCGCACTACCGCAAGCAGGCGGGCGAGCCGACCCGGGCGCCGCCTTCCGCGCGCAAGGCCAAGCCCCTGGTCGAGGTCGCACGCGCCGACCGCGAGACCGAGGCGATCGCCGCGGCCGAGGCCTGGAAGCGCGAGCACCCGAAAGCCGCCGAGCACCTGCAGCCGGCCGACGTGCTGGTGGATCGCATGCGCGGCAGTTCCTCGCTGTGGTACCGGGTGCGCATCAACCTCGAGCATGTGCCGGCCCGGCTGCGGCCGAAGTCGGAGAAGCCGCGCTAGCTCGGCTTTCATGTAGCAGCCCCGTTGCACCGACCCCCGCATCGCGGAGTCCGTCCCTAAACTGCCCGCCCATGCGGCTCGTGGTCTTCGGCCTGACGGTCAGCTCGTCCTGGGGGAACGGCCATGCGACCCTGTGGCGTGGGCTCTGGCGCGCGCTGGTCGACCAGGGGCACAGCCTGATGTTCTTCGAGCGCGACATGCCGTACTACGCGGAGCACCGCGACGCCACGCACCTGCCCGGCGGCGAACTCGTCCTCTATCGCGACTGGGATGAAGTTCGCACGCGGGCTGAAGGCGAAGTGGACGCCGCCGATGCCGTGATGGTCACCTCCTACTGCCCCGACGGCGCGGCAGCCACGCGGCTCATCGCCGACTCGGACACCGCGGCGGTCAAGCTGTTCTACGACATGGACACGCCGGTCACGCTCGAGTCGGTTCGGGCAGGCAGGAGCGTGCCGTACCTCGGTCCGCGCGGACTGCGCGACTTCGACCTGGTCCTGAGCTACACGGGCGGGCCGGCGCTGGACGACCTGCAGCACCTGCTGGGCGCGCGCCGCGTCGCGCCGCTCTACGGCCATGTCGATCCGCAGGTGCACCGCCGCGTGCCGCCCGCGCCGCACTACGCCGCCGACCTGTCGTACCTCGGCACCTATGCGGCCGATCGCCAGGACGTGCTCGAAGCGTTGTTCATCGAACCCGCGCGGCGGCTGCCGCGCCGCGACTTCCTGATCGGCGGCGCCCAGTACCCCGACGATTTCCCCTGGACGTCCAACATCCGCTTCGTGCGGCACCTGCCGCCGGCGGAACATCCCGCGTTTTTCTCCTCCTCGCGCCTGACGCTCAGCGTGACGCGGCGCGCGATGGCGGAGAACGGCCACTGCCCCTCGGGCCGCCTGTTCGAGGCCGCCGCCTGCGGCACGCCGGTGCTGAGCGACGACTGGGCCGGGCTGGACGGGTTCTTCACGCCCGGCCGCGAGATCCTGATCGCCCGCACCACCGAAGAGGCGGCCGCCGCGCTGGAACTCGGCGACGACGAACTGGCCCGCATCGCCCGCGCCGCGCGCGAGCGCGTGCTGGCCGAACACACCTCGGCGCACCGTGCGCGCGAGTTCGAGTCCCTGCTGGCGGCGCACGCGCCCGCCTGACATCCACCACGAGAGGAACACACCATGTGGGGCATCATCCCGGCCGCCGGCATGGCCACGCGCATCCAGCCGCTCGGCTTTTCCAAGGAACTGCTGCCGGTGGGCAGCAGCTTCGTCGGCGACGTGGAGCGGCCGCGGGCGGTCAGCGAATTCCTGGTCGAGCGCATGCTCAAGGCGGGCGCCACGCGCATCTGCTTCGTGGTCGCGCCCGGCAAGTCGGACATCGTGCAGTACTACGGCACGAACATGCGCGACGCCGACCTCTGCTACGTGGTGCAGCCCAAGGCGGGCGGCCTGTGCGACGCGATCTTCCGAGCCTGCTCGCTGATCCGCCCGGACGAGCCGGTGCTGGTCGGCCTGCCCGACACGATCTGGTTCCCCGAGGAAGGCTTCTCTGCGCTGCCCGACGACGTGCTGTCGTTCCTGCTGTTCCCCGTCGACCGGCCGCAGGTGTTCGACGCGGTCGTCACCGACGAGCAAGGCAGCGTGCAGGAGATCCAGGTCAAGCATCCTGACGCGAAGACCAACTGGATCTGGGGCGCGTTCCGCATGTCGGGCCGCGTGCTGCACGAGCTGGAGGCGCTGTGGCGCGAGCGCCAGCGGCGCGACGAGTACATCGGCACGCTGGTCAATGCCTACCTGCAGAAGGGCGGACGCGCGGTCGGCGTGCGCGCGGGCGAGTCGTACGTGGACACCGGCACCGTGCACGGCTACCGCGAGGCGCTGGACCTGCTGGGCCGGCGCAAGCGGGCGGCGGCTTCGCAGGCGCCCACCGGACCGCGGCCTTCGACCGTGTGCGGCAACGCGGGCTCGCCCGTCGTCAAGCGAACCGGCGACGTGCCGCAACGCGTCGGCGGCAAGCTGTTCAGCCGCGCCGAGATCGAGCAGCGGGTGCAGGCGCTGGGCGACTGGTTCCAGAACATCGACCTGCTGGGCGTGCCCACCGCGCCCGCGCACTTCCTGGGCGACTACCCGGCGCTCAAGTGGAAGCGCTTCGCCCACGTCCTGCCCGAGGACATGCACGGCATGTCGGTGCTGGACATCGGCTGCAACGCCGGCTTCCATTCCCTGGAGATGAAGCGCCGCGGCGCCGACCGCGTGGTGGGCATCGACTTCGACGACTACTACCTGGACCAGGCGCGCTTCGCCGCCGAGGTGCTGGGGCGCGATATCGAGTTCCGCAAGCTCTCGGTGTACGACGTGGGCCGCCTGGGCGAGCGGTTCGACCTGGTGCTGTTCATGGGCCTCATCTACCACCTGCGCCATCCGCTGCTCGCGCTGGACCTCATCCACGAGAACGTCGCGCGCGACCTGCTGCTGTTCCAGTCGCTGCAGCGCGGCAGCGCCGAGATGGAGCCGGTGGCGCCTGACCACGACTTCTGGGAGACCGAGGTGTTTGAGCGGCCTTCGTGGCCGCGGCTGCACTTCATCGAGCACCGCTATTCCCACGACGAGACCAACTGGTGGATCCCGAACGCGGCCTGCAGCGCGGCCATGCTGCGCAGCGCGGGCTTCGACATCGTGGCGCATCCGGAGGAGGAGGTGTTCCTCTGCAAGCGCGCGGAGCCGGCGCAGGCGCCCGATGGGCCGCGAGCCGTGTATCCGGCGCGTGGTGCGCCGCCGCCATCAGTGTGAGCCGGTGACCACCGCGTCGGGCTTCACGCCGCGAAGCAGCATCATCATCTCGTCCTCGATCCGCCGCATCGCCTCGGGCGTGTGGCCTTCGAAGCGCAGCGTGAGCACCGGCGTCGTGTTGGAGGCCCGCACCAGGCCGAAGCCATCGGGCCAGTCCACGCGCAGCCCGTCGATCGTGCAGACCTCGGCGCCCGGCCAGCCGGTGCGGCCGGCGCGCGCGCCGAGTTCGGCGGCCACGCGATGCGCCTCGCCTTCGGCGCAGGGCACGTGCAGCTCGGGCGTGGAGCTGCTGGCGGGCAGCGCCTCCAGCACCTCGCTCGCGTCGGGATGGCGCGACAGGATCTCGAGCAGGCGGCAGGCGGCATAGGTGCCGTCGTCGAAGCCGTACCAGCGCTCGTCGAAGAACAGGTGGCCGCTCATCTCGCCGGCCAGCGGGGCGGCCAGCGCGCGCATCCGGTCCTTGAGCAGCACGTAGCCGCTGCGGTCCATCACGGGCCGCCCACCCGCCGCGGCGATGGCCTCGGGCAGGCGCTGCGTGGACTTGACGTCGAACACGATGGGCGCGCCCGGATGACGCGAGAGCACGTCGCGCGCGAACAGGATCATCTGGCGGTCGGGCCAGACGATCTGTCCGTCGCGCGTGACGACGCCGAGGCGATCGCCATCGCCGTCCAGCGCCAGGCCGATCTCCGCGCCGCCGCGCTTCACCGCGGCGATCAGGTCCTGCAGGTTCTCGGGCCGCGCCGGATCGGGATGGTGGTTGGGGAAGTTGCCGTCCACCTCGGTGAACAGCTCCTCGACTTCGCAGCCGATGGCGCGCAGCACGCCGGGCGAGGTCGCGCCGGCCACGCCATTGCCGCAATCGAGCACCACCTTCATCGGCCGCGCGAGGCGGATGTCGCCCGCGATGCGTTCGCGGTAGGGCGTGGCGATGGCGGCGGGGCGGACCTGGCCGGGGCGCTCGGCGCGCTTCCAGTCGTCGCGCTCGATGCGCAGCCGCAGCTCGCGGATCGCCTCGCCGTGCAGCGTGCGTCCGGCCACTACGAGCTTGAAGCCGTTGTGGTCGCGCGGGTTGTGGCTGGCCGTCACCTGGATGCCGCTGTGCGCCAGCGTGCTCGCGCCGAAATACAGCATCGGCGTGGTGACCTCGCCGAGGTCGAGCACGTCGAGGCCGGCGTCCACCAGGCCGCGCATCAGCGCGAGCGTGAGGGCCGGTCCGCTGAGGCGGCCGTCGCGCCCGACCACCACGGTGCGTTCGCCCATGTCGCGCGCCAGCGTGCCGTAGGCGCGGCCCAGCGCCTCGGCCAGCGGCTCGTCGAGCGTGGCGGGCACGACGCCGCGCACGTCGTAGGCCTTGAAGATGCCGGGCTCCACCTGCATCGCGGGCCTCAGGCGGGCTGGAACACCTTGGCCAGCTCGAACGGCGTGGTCACCTCGAGCTGGTCGTAGCGGCAGTCCTGCGGCGGCTTGTCGGGACGCCAGCGCAGGAAGGTGGTGGCGTGGCGGAAGCGGTCGCCCTGCAGGTGGTCGTACTTGACCTCGCACACGCGCTCGGGGCGCAGCGGCTCCCAGCTCAGGTCCTTGCCGCCGCTCCAGCGCGACTTGGCGCCGGGCATGCGCTCGGCGTCGCCGACGCTGGCCTGGGCCCAGTCGCGCCAGGGATGGTCGGCCATCGCGTTCTCGCGCAGCGGCGCCAGTTCCTCCAGCAGCTTGCGCCGCATGTCCATCGTGAAGGACGACGTCACGCCGACGTGCTGCAGCGTGCCGCCGTCGTCGTAGAGCCCGAGCAGCAGCGAACCCACCGCGTCCTGCGTGTCGCGGTAGAAGCGGAAGCCCGCCACCACGCAGTCGGCGGTGCGGGCGTGCTTGATCTTGAACATCGTGCGCTTGCCCGGCTGGTACGGCGCATTCGCCGCCTTGGCGATCACGCCGTCCAGGCCCGCGCCTTCGAAGCGCTGCAGCCAGTCCTGGGCCTGCGCGCGGTCGGTGGTGACGGGCGTGAGGTACAGCGGCGGCCTGGCCTGGCCCAGCAGCCGCTCCAGCCGCACGCGGCGCTCCTGCTGCGGCAGCTCGGTGACGGGCTTGCCGCCGGCCGCGAGCAGGTCGAAGGCGACGAAGCCGGCGGGCGTTTCCTTGGCGAGCTTCGACACTCGCGATGCCGCGGGATGGATGCGCTGCTGCAGCGCGTCGAAGTCCAGGCCGCTGGGGCCCGCCACCACGATCTCGCCGTCGAGGATGCAGCCCTTGGGCAACTGCTCCGCCAACACTTTCTCGAGTTCGGGGAAATAACGGTTGAGCGACTTGAGGTCGCGGCTCTGGATCAGCACGCCGTCGGCGTCGCGGAAGACCAGCGCGCGAAAGCCGTCCCACTTGGGTTCGAAGAGGAAGCCTTCGCCGGTGGGAAGCTCATCGGCGATCTTCGCCAGCATGGGTTCGATGGGGTCGGAAAACGTCACGGAGGGCATCAGGACGTTGTACCCGACTGCGCAGGCGCCGTGGGGCGCGTCCGTATAATCGCGGCCATCCGAGGAGCGTTGCAGCACCCCAGCGGTGTGAGGCTCGGAACCTACAGCAACGACGCTCACCCACTGATCCTGTGAGGTGAGCACCCCCAGGCAGTGGTTGACCCAGACTCAGCTTTTGGAGCCACCCATGAACGCCGTTCTCAAGCCCGACAGCGCGCAAGACCGCGCCATCGCCGACATCTCGCTGGCCGAGTGGGGCCGCAAGGAAATCCGCATCGCCGAGACCGAGATGCCCGGCCTGATGGCGATCCGCCAGGAATTCGCCAAGGCCCAGCCGCTCAAGGGCGCGCGTATCACCGGCTCGCTGCACATGACGATCCAGACCGCCGTGCTGATCGAGACGCTGCAGGCGCTGGGCGCGCAGGTCCGCTGGGCCTCGTGCAACATCTTCTCGACCCAGGACCACGCCGCCGCGGCCATCGCCGAAGGCGGCACGCCGGTGTTCGCCGTCAAGGGCGAGTCGCTGGAGGATTACTGGGACTACACGCACCGCATCTTCGATTTCGGCCCCAAGGGCAGCGAAGGCGAAGGCCCCAACATGATCCTGGACGACGGCGGCGACGCCACGCTGCTGATGCACCTGGGCCAGCGCTGCGAGAAGGACCTGTCGCTGATCGACACGCACTCCTCGGAAGAAGAGCGCATCCTGCACGCCGCGATCCGCGCCAAGCTGAAGGAAGACCCGACCTGGTACAGCCGCAAGGCTGCCCAGATCATCGGCGTGACGGAAGAGACCACCACCGGTGTGCACCGCCTGCAGGACATGGCCAACAAGGGCCTGCTGAAGTTCCGCGCGATCAACGTCAACGACTCGGTCACCAAGAGCAAGTTCGACAACCTGTACGGCTGCCGCGAGTCGCTGGTGGACGGCATCAAGCGCGCCACCGACGTGATGATCGCCGGCAAGGTCGCCGTGGTGGCCGGCTACGGCGACGTGGGCAAGGGCTCGGCCCAGGCGCTGCGCGCGCTCTCGGCCCAGGTGTGGGTGACCGAGATCGACCCCATCAACGCCCTGCAGGCCGCGATGGAAGGCTACCGCGTGGTGACCATGGAGTACGCCGCCGACAAGGCCGACATCTTCGTGACGACCACCGGCAACAAGGACGTGATCCGCTACGAGCACATGGCCGCGATGAAGGACCAGGCGATCGTCTGCAACATCGGCCACTTCGACAACGAGATCGATGTCGCGTCGCTCGAGAAGAAGTGCAAGTGGGAAGAGATCAAGCCGCAGGTCGACCACGTCATCTTCGAGGACGGCAAGCGCATCATCCTGCTGGCCAAGGGCCGCCTGGTGAACCTGGGCTGCGGCACCGGGCACCCGAGCTATGTGATGTCCTCCTCCTTCGCCAACCAGACGCTGGCGCAGATCGAGCTGTTCACCAAGCCCAATGCCTACGAGAACGGCAAGGTGTACGTGCTGCCCAAGCACCTGGACGAGAAGGTCGCCCGCCTGCAGCTGTCCAAGCTGGGCGCGCAGCTGACCGAGCTGACGGACGCGCAGGCCGCGTACATCGGCGTGAACAAGGCCGGCCCGTACAAGCCCGATACGTACCGCTATTGATCCGTCGTCCCCGCGAAGGCGGGGACCCAGGGCTTCCGTCTTCGGGAGCCCTGGATTCCCGCCTCCGCGGGAATGACGATGCTCGAGGGTTTCCATGCGCGCCGACCAGCTCCTCGTCGAACGCGGCCTCGCCGCCACGCGCTCGCAGGCGCAGCGCCTGATCGCCTCGGGCCTGCGCTGGCGCGATGCGCGCGGCTGGCACAGCGTGGCCAAGAACGGCGACGAGGTGCCTGAGGCCGCCGAGCTCGAGCTGTTCGACGACGCCGAGGCGCGCTACGTCTCGCGTGGCGGCCTCAAGCTCGAAGGCGCGTTGCAGGCCGCCGCGGTCGATCCGCGCGGACTGCGCTGCCTCGATGTCGGCCAGTCGACCGGCGGCTTCACCGACTGCCTGCTGCAGCGCGGCGCCGCGCAGGTGGTCGGCATCGACGTCGGGCACGGCCAGCTGCATGCGCGCCTGCGCGGCGACCCGCGGGTCGTGTGCCTGGAAAAGATCAACGCGCGCGAACTGGACGCCGCGGCGCTGCGGCAAGCCGGCGTCGAGCCCGGTTTCGACCTCGCGGTGGGCGACCTGTCGTTCATCTCGTCCACGCTGGTGCTGCCGGCCCTCGCGCCGCTGCTCTCGCCAGGCGGGCGGTTGCTGCTGCTGGCCAAGCCGCAGTTCGAACTGCAGCCGGGCCAGCTGGGCAAGGGCGGCATCGTGCGCGACGCGTCGCTGTACGCGCAGGTGGAACAGCGCCTGCGCGAGTCCTGCGCGGCCTGCGGCCTCGAGGTGCTGGGCTGGTTCGACAGTCCCATCGCCGGCGGCGACGGCAACCGCGAATTCTTCATACATGCAAGGAGGGGAGCATGAACAGCAAAAAGCTTCCGATCAGCCTGGAGTTCTTCCCGCCCAAGACCGAGGAGGGCGCGGTCAAGCTGCGCGCGGTGCGGCAGAAGCTCTACGCACTCAAGCCCGAGTTCTGCTCGGTCACGTTCGGCGCCGGTGGCTCGACCCAGGAGGGCACGCTGACGGCGGTCAAGGAGATCATGGCCGAGGGCTCTCCGGCGGCGCCGCACCTGTCGTGCATCGGGCAGTCGCACGAGAGCATCCGCGAGCGGCTGGCGGCCTACGCGGCCGCGGGCGTCAAGCGCATTGTCGCGCTGCGCGGCGACCTGCCCAGCGGCTACGGCCTGGGCGGCGAGTTCCGCTACGCCAGCGACCTGGTGGCCTTCATCCGCGCCGAGACGGGCCGGCAGTTCCAGCTGGAAGTGGCGGCCTATCCCGAGGTGCATCCGCAATCGAAGTCGCCCGAGGCCGACCTCGCGGCCTTCCTCGCGAAGGTGGAAGCGGGCGCGGACTCGGGCATCACGCAGTACTTCTTCAACGCCGATGCCTACCTGCGCTACGTGGACGAGCTGCGCAAGCGCGGCGTGCAGGTGCCGGTGGTGCCGGGGATCATGCCGATCACCAGCTCGACCCAGCTGCTGCGCTTCTCCGACGCCTGCGGCGCCGAGATCCCGCGCTGGATCCGGCTGCGGCTGCAGGCCTTCGGGGACGACAGCGAGTCGATCAAGGCGTTCGGCCTGGACGTGGTCACGGCGCTGTGCGAGCGCCTGCGCGCCGAGGGCGTGCCGGGGCTGCACTTCTACACGATGAACCAGTCCGTCGCGACGCTGGAGATCTGCCGGAGGCTGGGCTGGTGATGCGCCGGCTGCGGCTGGCGCTCGTGCTGCTGCCGGCGCTGGCGGCGCTGCAGGGCTGCGCGGTGCCGCTGATCAAGGCACCCGAAGCTCCATCGGAAGAGGTGGCTCCGGACGTGGAAGCGCCGGCGGCCGCAGCGGAGGAGCGCGAGCCGTTCCAGCGCGGGGTCGCGTCCTGGTACGGCCTGACGTTCCACGGCCGCAAGACCGCGAACGGCGAGCGCTTCGACATGAACGCGCTGACCGCCGCGCATCCTTCGCTGCCGTTCGGCACGCGGGTCAGGGTGCGCAGCCTGGTCAACGGGCGCGAGGTGATCGTGCGCATCAACGACCGCGGGCCGTTCACGCCGGGGCGCATCATCGACCTGAGCCATGCGGCCGCGCGGCAGATCGGCCTGCTCGGCCTCGGGACCAAGCGGGTCACGCTGACCCTGGTGGACGACCCGGGCTGAGGTCTCAGCCGCCGCCGGTTTCGAGCACCTGCCCCTTGCCGCGTCCGCGGCCCAGGGCCTGGAGCAGCTGCGGCAGCGCGGCCTGCAGCGCCGGCTTGAGCGTGTGCGGCGGGTTGATCACGAAGAAGCCGCTGGCCAGCAGGCCGGGCCGGCGCGGTTCGCCCGGAGTGGGCGGCGTGTCGTCCTGGCCGATCGCGAAGGTGGCGTGCAGCCAGGGCTTGCGCGACTGGTTGGCCAGCGTCTTGAGCTTGCGCGGCAACTCGTGCGCCTCGGGCCGCGGGATCACCGGGTACCAGATCGCGTAGGTGCCCGTGGCGAAGCGGTGCAGGCTGTCCTTGAGCGCCGCGACCACCTTGCCGTAGTCGCTCTTGATCTCGTAGCTGGGGTCCATCAGCACCAGCGCGCGGCGCGACGGCGGCGGCAGCAGCGCCTTGAGCGCCTCGAAGCCGTCGGCCCGGTCCATGGTGACCTGGCGGCCGGCTTCGAGCTGGGCGATGTGGCCGGCCAGGGCCTTGCTGTCGCTCGGATGGAGCTCGAACAGCTTGAGCTTGTCGCGCACTTCGGTCCGCAGCACGGCCTGCGTGAGGAAGGGCGAGCCGGGGTAGACGCGCAGCTGGCCCCCGCGGTTGAAGCCGCGCACCAGTCCCAGGTAGTCGGCGATGGCGGGCGCCAGCGGCTGGCCGTCGATGGTGTCGTGAGTGCCCGCCATCGCGGCGAGCTTGAAGACGCCCTGGGTGGCCTCGCCGGAGGTGTCGGCGTAGTCGCCGTCGAGCCGGTAGAGGCCGGCGCCGGCGTGGGTGTCGATCACCCACAGCGGGGTGTCCTTCTGCGTCAGGTGCCGCAGGATGGCGACCAGGGCCACGTGCTTGAAGACGTCGGCGTGGTTGCCGGCGTGGAACGCGTGGCGGTAACTGAACATCC
>JAEWBU010000420.1 GCA_023390985.1 Pseudomonadota bacterium | reverse complement strand
ACGCCGCGCGCGATCAGCGCCTGCACGATGGCGTAGGCGCCTTCCTCGCGCGACAGGCACACCTGCGAGCCGCGCTTCGCGTGCTCGCGTGGCGTCACCAGCGAGAGCCCGTGGCCTTCGCAGCGCTGTTCCACCAGCGAGATGAACAGGTCGGTCATCGCCAGCGACTTGGTGCGCAGCGCCTGCATGCCGCCGGCGGCGCGCGAGGCGTCGATCGCGTCGAGCCCGCAATCGAGGGCGACCATGCTCAGCACCGGCTGGGTGCCGCACAGGTAGCGTGCGATGCCCGGGGCGGGGCGGTACTCCGGCGTGAATTCGAACGGCGCGGCATGGCCCCACCAGCCCGCGAGCGGCTGCCAGAAGCGGTCCGCATGGCGCGGATGGACCCAGGCGAAGGCGGGCGAGCCGGGGCCGCCGTTGAGGTACTTGTAGCCGCAGCCGATCGCGAAGTCGGCCTGCGCGGCATGCAGGTCCACCGGCACCGCGCCCGCGCTGTGCGCCAGGTCCCAGATCGCGACCGTGCCGTGGCGATGGGCGAGGGCGGTGAGCGCCGCCATGTCGTGCATGGCGCCGGTGCGGTAGTTGACGTGCGTGAGCATCAGAACGGCGACGTCGCCGGCTTGCAGGGCGGAGTCGATCTGCTCGGGTTCGACCAGACGCAGCGTCCAGCCGCGCTCCTCGCACAGCGCCTGCGCGATGTAGAGGTCGGTCGGGAAATTGCTGCGCTCGCTGAGCACCACGGTGCGGCCGGGCTTGTCGGCCGCGGCGATGCGCGCGGCGGCGCTGAGCACCTTGTACAGGTTGATCGAAGTGGTGTCGGTGGCGACGACTTCACCTTCGCGTGCGCCGATCCAGCCGGCGATGCGGTCGCCCACGCGCCTGGGCAGGTCGAACCAGCCCGCCGTGTTCCAGGAACGGATCAGGCCCTGGCCCCACTCCTGTTCCACCGCGGCGGACACGCGCGCGGCCGTGGCGCGAGGCAGGGGGCCCAGCGAGTTTCCGTCGAGATAGACCACGTCGTCGGGCAGAACGAAGAGGTCGCGCAACTTGCGCAGCGGATCGTCCGCGTCCATGGCGCGGCAGTCTTGCAGGGTGATGGTCATGGGCGTCGCAGGACGGCACGCACGGGGGACGCGTCGGCCGTCATCAGTTTCAAGGGGAGGGCGATCAGTTCGTAGTCGCCTTCGGGGACATCGTCGAGCACCAGGTTCTCCAGCACGCGCAGGCCGCGGCGGCGGATCACCTGGTGGCTGGCCAGCGCCTTGCTGTCGGCGGGGTCGATGCTGGCGGTGTCGATGCCGACCAGCATCACGCCGGCGTCGGCCAGGCGCTCGATCGTTTCGGGCGCGAAGGCGGCCAGGCGATCGTCGAAGCGATCGACGGGCGCGCGCTCGTAGGTGCGAACCAGCACGCGCGGGGGCAGGTCGCCTTCGTCGATCGCGTGTTGGAGGTCGCTCCATTCCACCAGCGGCCGCTTGCCGATCGCGTGGATCACGCGGCAGCGACCGAGGTAGGGCTCGAGGTCGAGGGCGCCCACGGGGAGGCCCTCGGGGTCGTAGTGCAGCGGCGCATCGGCATGCGCGCCGACGTGCGGCGACAGGGTGAGGCTGCTGACGTTGACGGGGCAGCCGGGCGCGATCTGCGCGGCCCATTCCTGGCGGTAGGGCGTGTCGCCGGGAAAGACCGGTGAGCGCGCGTCCACCGGCGGAGAGATGTCCCAGAGGCTTGGCATGCGGCGGAGTGTGGACCGCCGAAAAACCGCGTGGTGTCGGTTAATGCCAACAGGGACGAAATTCGTTCAGGCCTGAGGTTTGTCGAGCGGCGGCAGGCCGTGGCGCGCCCGTGCGCGCGCGCAGGCGTCGCTGCCCGCTTCCAGTTCGCGGCAGGGGTTCGGCCGCCACTCGTAGATGCCGCACGCCGCCTGCACGCCGATCGTTCCGGTGAGCGCCGCGCAACGGCTGGGCGTGTGGTCGGTGCCGCGCATGCGGCAGGTGCTGTCGGTGACCTCGACCGCCAGGCCCGAGGGCACGCTGCCGCCCATCTCGTCCAGTTCGTGGACGGAGAAGTCGACGCGGAAGGCGGCGCAGCAGGCGCCGCAGCTGAGGCAGGGGTGGGGCTCGGACATGCCGTCAACGCCGCGCCCGGCGGGCGCGCTGGGTCAGCCGGTGACCCGGCCCAGCAGCAGGAATTCCATCAGCGCCTTCTGCACGTGCATGCGGTTCTCGGCCTCGTCCCACACCACCGATTGCGGTCCGTCGATCACCTCGGCGGCGACCTCTTCCCCGCGGTGCGCGGGCAGGCAGTGCATGAACAGCGCATCGGGCCTGGCGGCCTTCATCATGTCCAGGTCCACGCACCAGTCGGCAAAGGCCTTGCGGCGTTCCTCGTTCTCGGCCTCGTAGCCCATGCTGGTCCACACGTCGGTGGTGACCAGGTCGGCGCCGCGGCAGGCATCCATCGGGTCCTTGAACACCTGGTAGCTGTCGCGGCTGCGCACGCCGGCCACGGCCTGGTCGACCTCGTAGCCGGTGGGCGTGGACAGGTGGACCTTGAAGCCCAGCAGGTCCGCCGCCTGCAGCCAGGTGTTGGCCATGTTGTTGCCGTCGCCCACCCAGGCCACCGTCCTGCCCGCGATGGAGCCGCGGTGTTCCTGGTAGGTGAAGATGTCCGCCAGGATCTGGCAGGGATGGAACTCGTTGGTCAGGCCGTTGATGACGGGCACGCGCGAGTGCTCGGCGAAGCGCTCGATCTTGTCCTGCCCGAAGGTGCGGATCATCACCAGGTCCACCATGCGGCTGATGACGCGCGCGGAGTCCTCGATCGGCTCGGCGCGGCCCAGCTGGCTGTCGCCGGTGGTGAGGTGGACGACGCTGCCGCCCAGCTGGTACATGCCGGCCTCGAAGCTCACCCGCGTGCGGGTGGAGGCCTTCTCGAAGATCATGGCCAGCGTGCGGTCCGCCAGCGGGTGGTACTTCTCGTACGACTTGAACTTGCGCTTGATCACCGCGGCGCGCTCGAACAGCCAGGCGTAGTCGTCGGCCGCGAGGTCGGTGAACTGCAGGTAATGCTGGATCGCCATGCTCACTCCGCGAGGATGGCCTTCACCAGCGGCGCCAGGATGTTCACGCACTCGTCCGCTTCGGCGCGCGTGAAGATCAGGGGCGGCAGCAGGCGCACCACGGTGTCGGCGGTGACGCTGATCAGCAGTCCCGCTTCGGCCGCGCGGTTCACCAGGGCGCCGCAGGGCTTGTCCAGCTCCATGCCGATCATCAGGCCCTGGCCGCGGATCTCCTTGACGCCCGGCTTGCCCGCGAACTCGCGCTCCAGCAGGCCCTTGAGGTAGCCCCCCACGTCGGCCGCGTTCTGCAGCAGGCCGTCCTCTTCCATGATGCGGATGGTTTCGACACCGGCTCGCATCGCGAGCGGATTGCCGCCGAACGTGGTGCCGTGGTTGCCCGGCTGGAAGATGGTGGCGGCCTTCGGGCCTGCGACCACGGCGCCGATCGGCACGCCCGAGCCCAGGCCCTTGGCCAGCGGCATCACGTCGGGAACGATGCCGGCCCACTGGTGGGCGAACCACTTGCCGGTGCGGCCCATGCCGCACTGCACCTCGTCGATCATCAGCAGCCAGCCGCGCGCATCGCACAGCTGGCGCACCTGCTTCAGGTACTCGGCGCGCATCGGGTTGATGCCGCCTTCGCCCTGGATGGTCTCGAAGAACACGGCCACCACGTCCTTGTTGCCCTCGGTGGCGGACTTGAGCGCGTCGATGTCGTTCAGCGGCACGCGGATGAAGCCTTCCACCAGCGGGCCGAAGCCCTTCTGCACCTTCTCGTTGCCGGTGGCGGACAGGGTGGCGATGCTGCGGCCGTGGAAGGCCTTCTCGTACACCACGATCTGCGGGCGCTCGATGCCCTTGTCGTGGCCGTACTTGCGCGCCAGCTTGATCGCGGCCTCGTTGGCCTCCAGCCCGGTCGAGCAGAAGAACGCGTTGGTCATGCCGGACAACTCGACCAGCTTGGCCGCCAGGCGCTCCTGATTGGGCACGTGGTAGTAGTTGCTGCTGTGGATGATCTTCGAGACCTGGTCCTGCAGCGCCGGGACGAGCCTGGGATGGTTGTGGCCCAGCGTGTTCACGGCGATGCCGGCCAGCGCGTCCAGGTAGGACTTGCCGTTGACGTCCCACACGCGCGCGCCCTGCCCGTGCGACAGGGCGATCGGCACGCGGCCGTAGGTGTTCATCGTGTGGGGCGACGCCGCCTCGATCAGGGCCATGAAGTTCTCTCCGGAAATGAAAAGCGGCTCAACGAGTGAGCCGTTGAGAACCGATTTTAGGCACAGGGCCCGGGCGCGCTGGTTGCCGGTTCCGCATCACAGCCATGCGTGCAAGCCGCCGCAAGTCTTATATAAGATAGAATAGTTGTGCGTTGCAGCATGGGCGATCCCCGGCCGCCAGCGTTCCCACGTCCGCCACCACCCGAATGGTCACTTCCCCCGCCAAAGAAGTCTTCATCCAGGGCATCACCCGGGATGGCCGCACCTTCCGGCCGAGCGACTGGGCCGAGCGCCTGGCGGGCGTGATGAGTTCCTTTCGTCCCGGCGGGGAGCAGCCCGGCAGCCACCTGAGCTACTCGCCCTGGTGCGTTCCCACCGTCATCAACGGCGTCAAGAGCGTGGTGGTGCATCCCGATCTGCGCGGGCACGAGCCGATGGCCTGGGATTTCGTGATGAACTTCGCCCGCGACAACGACTTGCAGGTCTGCGAAGCCTGCCTGCTGCCCGACGCCAAGGGCTGACCACGCGGCGCGCAGGCGCATCGCAGTCATTCGCAATCCTCAACCAACGCGCCGGCGTGGCGCCCTAGCATCCGCGGCTTTCCAGCCACCCGAGGAGGCCGCGTGCAGGTGCAGATCCACAACCCGTCGACCGTCTGGGCCGTTCCGCCGCAGTTCGGCGCCATCTACTCCCATGCGGTGCAGACGGCCGCAGGACCGCTGCGCCAGCTCCACGTGTCGGGGCAGGTGGGCGTGGCGCCCGACGGCAGCGTGCCGCCGGACTTCGCCGGCCAGTGCGCCGCCGCCATGGCGAACGTGGAGGCGCTGCTGGCCGACGCCGGCATGGGCGCCGCCGACCTGGTGCGCCTGACCTGCTACGTGTTGCGGCGCGAGGACCTGCCGGCGCTGGTGCGGGCGCGTGCCACCCGCTGGCCCGGCGTGCGCCCGGCCGTCACGGTGCTGCTGGTGGCGGGCCTGGTGCGACCGGAATTCCTGGTGGAGATCGAGGCGCTGGCCCAGCGCGAGCAGCCGGCGCCTTGAAAGCGCGCGGGCAACAAAAAACCGCCCGAAGGCGGTTTTTGCTTTGCTGGCAGCGCACCCGTTTCAAACGGCGGACTTCAAAGAAGTCCGGGCGGGTTACCTGATGAGAGAAAGCCTCAGGCGGCGGCTTGAGTGGCGGACAAGCCCTTGAGCTTGGCCGACAGGCGGCTCTTGTCGCGAGCCGCCTTGTTCTTGTGGAAGATGCCCTTGTCGGCGACGGTGTCGACGATGCTCTGGGCCTTGGCGAAGAGTTCGGTGGCCTTGGCCTTGTCGCCGGCGGCGACGGCCTTCTCCACGTTCTTCACCGCGGTGCGGTACTTGGAGCGCAGCGAGGTGTTCGCGGCGTTCAGCTTGACGTCCTGGCGGGCGCGCTTGCGACCGGATGCCAAGCGGGGGTTCTTCTTCTTGGGTTTGGCAGAAGCCATGGTGTGATTCCTTCGGTGTTCGAGGATGTTGCCAGCAAAGCCCTCCATTGTAAGCGAAGCGCCCACTCCCCGTCGGACCGGCCGCTACACTCGAGCCGGTGACCCTGTTCAAAGCCGCTTCCACCGTCTCGCTGTTCACCCTGGCTTCACGCGTCACCGGCCTCCTGCGCGACCTGCTGATGGCGGCCTTCTTCGGCGCCAGCGCGCTCACCGACGCCTTCAACGTCGCCTTCCGCATTCCCAATCTGTTCCGCCGCCTGTTCGCCGAGGGCGCCTTCAGCCAGGCCTTCGTGCCCGCGCTGGCGCACACCAAGGCGCAGCAGGGCGAGGACGCGACCAAGGTCCTGATCGACGCCGTGGCCACCGTGCTGGCCTGGGTGCTGCTGGCCACCTGCGTGATCGGCGTGGCCGCCGCGCCGGCGCTGGTGTGGGTGCTGGCCAGCGGCCTGGGCCGCGATCCGCAGGCGTTCGAAGCCGCGGTGCTGATGACGCGATGGATGTTCCCGTACATCGGCTTCATGTCGCTGGTGGCGCTGTCGGCGGGCATCCTGAACACCTGGCGCCGCTTCGCCGTGCCTGCCGCGACGCCGGTGCTGCTGAACGTCGCGATGATCCTGGCGGCCTGGCTGGGCGCGCCCTGGTTCGAAGCGCACGGCATCGAGCCGATCTACGCCATGGCCGGCGGCGTGATGCTGGGCGGCGTGCTGCAGCTGGGCATCCAGGTGCCGGTCCTGGCGCGGCTCGGCCTGCTGCCGCGCATCGGCGTGAGCGCCTCGCGCATCCGCGAGGCCTGGCGCGATCCCGGCGTGCGGCGCGTGCTCTCCCTCATGGGGCCCGCGCTGCTCGGGGTCAGCGTGGCGCAGATCTCGCTACTGATCAATACGCAGATCGCTTCGCACCTGCCCGCGGGCAGCGTGACCTGGCTGTTCTACGCCGACCGCCTGATGGAATTTCCCACCGCGCTGCTGGGCGTGGCGCTGGGCGTGGTGCTGATGCCGCAGCTGGCCGCGGCTCGCGGCGCGGGCGACGACGAGCGCTATTCGTCGATGCTCGATTGGGGCCTGCGCCTCGTGCTGCTGCTCGCGGCGCCCGCTTCGGCGGCGCTGCTGGTGTTCGCGCAGCCGCTGGTGGCCACGCTGTTCCACTACGGGGCGTTCCGCGACAGCGACGTGATGCAGGTTTCGCTGGCGCTCGCGGGCTACGGCGTGGGCCTGCTCGGACTGGTCGGGATCAAGGTGCTGGCCCCCGGCTTCTATGCCAGCCAGGACATGCGCACGCCGGTGCGCATCGCGATCGTGGTGCTGGTGCTCACGCAGCTGATGAACC
>JAEWBU010000392.1 GCA_023390985.1 Pseudomonadota bacterium | reverse complement strand
GTGCTGCGCTCGCCGGCCTGCTCGACCAGGCGGTCGAGCTGCGCGTCGCCGAAGGCCTTCCACCACTGGCCGCGGTCCTGCGCTTCCGCGGGCTTGGCCACGGTCCAGCGTGCGCCCTCCGCCTGCTTGAACTGCGCCGGCACGGGCGCGGCTTCCGGCAGCGGCGGCAGCGCGGTGGCGCAGCCGGCCAGCAGCAGCGCGGCGACCAGCGGAAGCAAAGTGAGTTTTCTCATGACGGTCTCCCGGTTCATTCCTGGTGCGGCGCCGCCGGCAGCGGGCGCACCGTGCCACCGCCGCCGGACGTCGCCGTTGCGGGGAGGTCGATGTGGGTCGAAGGCTGGTGCTGGCGCAGCGGACGGTTGCCCGCCAGCCGGCGCAGCGCCACGTAGAACACGGGCGTCAGGAACAGGCCGAAGGCCGTGACACCGATCATTCCCGCGAACACCGCCACGCCCATGGCCTGGCGCATCTCCGAGCCGGCCCCGCTGGACAGCACCAGCGGCAGCACGCCCATGACGAACGCCAGCGACGTCATCAGGATCGGCCGCAGGCGCAGGCGCGCCGCTTCCAGTGCCGCCTGCACCGGCGTGCGTCCCGCGAATTCCAGCTCGCGCGCGAACTCCACGATCAGGATGGCGTTCTTGGCCGAGAGGCCCACCAGCACCATCAGCCCGATCTGCGTGAACATGTTGTTGTCCCCGCCGGAGAGCCACACGCCGGTCATCGCGGCCAGCAGGCCCATGGGCACGATCAGGATGATGGACAGCGGCAGCGTCAGGCTCTCGTACTGCGCGGCCAGCACCAGGAACACCAGCAGGATGGCCAGCGGGAACACCCACACCGCGGAGTTGCCGGCCAGGATCTCCTGGTAGGTCAGGTCGGTCCACTCGAACGAGATGCCGGGCGGCAGCGTCTCGGCGGCGATGCGCTCGACGGCCGCCTGCGCCTGGTGGGAGGAGAAGCCCGGCGCCGGCCCGCCGTTGACGTCGGCGGTGAGGTAGCCGTTGTAGCGCATGGCCCGCTCCGGTCCGTAGCTCTCGCGCACCTTCATCAGCGCGGCCAGCGGCACCATCTCGCCCGACGAAGCCCGCACCTTCAGGTTGCCGATGTCGTCGGCGCGCGCGCGGTAGGCGGCGTCGGCCTGCACCCGCACCGAGTACGTGCGCCCGAACTTGTTGAAGTCGTTCACGTACAGGCTGCCCAGGTAGATCTGCATGGTGTCGAAGATGTCCTGGACCGGCACGCCCAGCTGGCGCGCCTTGGTGCGGTCGATGTCGGCCCACAGCTGCGGCACGTTCACCTGCCAGCTGGTGAACAGGCCCGCGAGTTCCGGCGCCTGCGAGGCCTTGGCCATGAAGGCCTTCACCGCGCCGTCCATCGCGTCGTAGCCGAGCGAGGCCCGGTCCTCCAGCTGCAGCTTGAAGCCGCCCGTGGTGCCGATGCCCTGCACCGGCGGCGGCGGGAACATCACGATGAAGGCGTCCTGGATGCCGCCGAACGCCTGGTTCAGCTGCATCGCCACCGCGCCCCCGGCCTGGTCGTCGCGCCTGCGCTCCTCGAACGGCTTGAGCATGGCGAACACGATCCCCGAGTTGGAGCTGTTGGTGAAGCCGTTGATCGACAGGCCCGGGAAGGCCAGCGTGCTCTCCACGTTCGGGTTCTGCTGCGCGATCTCGCCCATGCGGCGGATCACCGCCTCGGTGCGGTCCAGCGTGGCGCCGTCGGGCAGCTGCGCGAAGCCGATCAGGTACTGCTTGTCCTGCGCGGGCACGAAGCCGCCGGGCACGGCCTTGAACAGGCCCAGCGTGGCCGCGGCCAGCACCAGGTACAGGCCCAGCATCAGCGTCTTGCGGCCGATCACGCCCTTCAGGCCGCTGCCGTACGCGGTCGCGCCGCGGCCGAAGGCGTTGTTGAAGCCGCGGAACACCCAGCCGAGCCAGCGGTCCATGAAGCGCGTGAGCGCATCCTTGGGCGCGTCGTGGCCGCGCAGCAGCAGCGCGGCCAGCGCCGGCGACAGCGTGAGCGAGTTGATCGCCGAGATCACGGTGGAGATCGCGATCGTCACCGCGAACTGGCGGTAGAACTGGCCGGTGAGGCCGCTGATGAAGGCCAGCGGCACGAACACCGCCACCAGCACCAGCGCGATGGCGATGATCGGCCCCGACACCTCGCGCATCGCCTGGTAGGTCGCCTGCAGCGGCGACAGCCCGGCCTCGATGTTGCGCTCCACGTTCTCCACCACCACGATGGCGTCGTCCACCACGATGCCGATGGCCAGCACCAGGCCGAACAGGCTGAGCGCGTTGATCGAGAACCCGAGCAGGTGCAGCACCGCGAAGGTGCCCACCACCGAGACGGGGACCGCCAGCAGCGGGATGATGGAAGCGCGCCAGGTCTGCAGGAACAGGATCACCACCAGCACCACCAGCGCGATGGCTTCGAGCAGCGTCTGCACCACCGACTTGATCGACGCGCGCACGAACTGCGTCGGGTCGTAGGCGATGCGGTACTCCACGCCTTCGGGCATGGTCTTCGCGATCTCCTGCATGGTGGCGCGCACCTGCTCGGAGATCTCCAGCGCGTTGGAGCCCGGCGACTGGAAGACGCCGATGCCGACGGCGGGCTGGTTGTCCAGCAGGGAACGCAGCGAGTAGTCGGCCGCGCCCAGCTCCAGCCGCGACACGTCGCGCAGGCGGGTGACGGCGCCGTCGGGACCCGTCTTGACGATGATGTCGCCGAACTCGTCCTCGTTGGCCAGGCGGCCCTGCGCGTTGATCGACAGCTGCGTGTCCACGCCGGGCAGGCCGGGCGAGGCGCCCACCACGCCGGCGGCGGCCTGCACGTTCTCGCCGCGCACCGAGCGCACCACGTCGCCCGCGGACAGGCCGCGCTGCGCCACCTTCTGCGGATCGAGCCAGATGCGCATCGCGTACTCGCCGCCGCCCCAGATGCCCACCTGCCCCACGCCGTTCAGGCGCGCCAGCCGGTCCTTGACGTTGAGCACCGCGTAGTTGCGCAGGTAGTCCATGCCGTAGCGGCCGTTGGGCGACACCAGGTGCACCACCATCGTGATGTCCGGCGAGCTCTTGACGGTGGACAGCCCCAGTCGCCGCACTTCCTCGGGCAGCCGCGGCTCGGCCTGCGAGACGCGGTTCTGCACCAGCTGCTGCGCCTTGTCGGGATCGGTGCCCAGGCGGAAGGTGACGTTGAGCGTGAGCAGGCCGTCGGTGGTGGCCTGGCTGCTCATGTAGAGCATGCCTTCCACGCCGTTGATGGCCTCCTCCAGCGGCGTGGCCACGGTCTCGGCGATCACCTTGGGGTTCGCGCCGGGGTAGTTGGCCCGCACCACGACCGTCGGCGGCACGACCTCCGGGTATTCGGAGATCGGCAGCCCGCGCAGCGCGATCAGGCCGGACAGGAAGATCAGGACCGACAGCACGCCCGCGAAGATCGGGCGGTCGATGAAGAATCTGGAGAAGTTCATGGCGATCTCACTTCGCGGCGACGGTCTGGGCCGTCATCTCGACCGGCTGCGGCTGCACCACCGCGCCGGGGCGCACGCGCTGCAGGCCGTTGACCACGATGCGCTCGCCGGCCTTCAGGCCGTTGCGCACCACGCGCAAGCCGTCCACCGGCGCGCCCAGCGCGATCTCGCGGTACTCGGCCTTGTCGCCCTGCCCCACCACCAGCACGAACTTCTTGTCCTGGTCGGTGCCGACCGCGCGCTCGCTCACCAGCAGCACGCGCGAAGGCTGCGGCTGGCCCATGCGGATGCGCGCGAACTGGCCGGGGATCAGGCTGCCGTCGGCGTTGTCGAAGGCGGCGCGCACGCGGATGGTTCCGCTCTTGGAATCGACCTGGTTGTCGATCAGCTGCAGCCGGCCTTCATGGCCCTGCTCGCCGCCGGCGGCGGTTTCCATGCGCACGGGGATGCGCTCGATCAGCTGGCGCGCGCTGGCGCCGCGCGGAAGCTCGCGCAGCGCGCGCACGATGGTCTGCTCGTCGGCCTCGAAGCTGGCGTAGATCGGGCTCACCGACACCAGCGTGGTGAGCACCGGCGCACCGGGCCCGGCCGCGACCAGGTTGCCCACCGTCACTTCCAGCTTGCCGATGCGGCCGGCCACCGGCGCGCGCACCTGCGTGTACGACAGGCTCAGGCGCGCCGCCTGCAGCTGCGCCTGCGCGGCGCGCAGGTTGGCCTCGCCCTCGCGCAGGCCGTTGACGCGCTCGTCCACCTCGCGCTGGGCGATCGCGCTTTCCTCCCACAGCCGCTTGGCGCGGGCGTGCTCGCTGCTCGCGTTCGTGAGCCGGGCCTGCGCGGCCGCGGCCTGCGCCTCGGCGCGCTCGACC
>JAEWBU010000368.1 GCA_023390985.1 Pseudomonadota bacterium | reverse complement strand
GGCCTGGCGCGGCCATGCGCCGGCCGGCGCCGGCGCGGGATCGCCGAACACCTCGCGCGCGGCCTGGTCCACGATCTTCCGCGTGACCACGGGCTCGCTCCGGCCGAAAGCGCCCAGCATCGCGCGGTCGCACAGCAGGTTGATGCGGCGCGGCACGCCACCGCTCTTGCGATGGATCCGCTCCAGCGCGCCGCGGTCGAACGGCATCGCGCGGGCCAGGCCGGCGACTTCGAGCCGGTGGCGAACGTACTGCTGGGTCTCGGTGCGCGTCAGCGCGTCGAGGTGGTAGCGCGCGATCACGCGCTGCGCCAGCTGCTCCAGGCTGGGCTGGGCGAGCAGCTCGCGCAGCTCGGGCTGGCCGATCAGCACGATCTGCAGCAGCTTGCGCTCGGAGGTTTCCAGGTTGGTCAGCAGGCGCAGCTGCTCCAGCACGTCGGCCGAGAGGTTCTGCGCCTCGTCGATGATCAGCACGCTGTTGCGGCCTTCCGCGTGCGACCGCAGCAGGAAGGCATTGAGCGGATCGAGGTAGTCCTTGACCGTGGGCGCGGCGCCTTCGGCCCGGCGCGGCACCTCGATGCGGAACTCCTCGCACACCGACTGCAGCAGCTCGGTGACCGTCAGCTTGGGATTGAAGATGTAGGCGACGTTGCAGTTGTCCGGGATCTGCTCCAGGAAACCGCGGCAGACGGTGGTCTTGCCCGTGCCGATCTCGCCGGTGAGCAGCACGAAGCCGCCCCCGCCGCCCAGGCCGTAGAGCAGGTGCGCGAGCGCCTCGCGGTGGCGCTCGCTCATGAAAAGGTAGCGCGGGTCCGGCGCGATCGAGAACGGCTCGTGCGACAGCCCGAAATACGGCGCGTACATGGGCGACAGGATACCTGCGCCGCGCCGCGTACGGATCAGGCGGGTGCGAGCACCGTGCGCCGCGCCCGCCGCACATTGAACGCGCTGGCGATCAGCAGCGCCTGCATCGCGACCAGGCCGAGCCAGACGCCGGTGTAGTGGCCGCGGTCCATCAGGCTGCCGAACAGCAGCGGCGCCGCCGCCTGCCCGATGTCCAGGCCCGAATAGACGATGCCGAACACCCGTCCGCTGGCGTTCTCGGGCGTCGAGCGCTTGACCAGCAGGTCCCGCGAGGGCCCGGCGATGCCGCTGGCGAAGCCCATGGCGCCGAACAGCGCGGGGATGGCCAGCGCCGGCACCGGCGCCAGGCCGATCGCCAGCGCCACCAGCGCGGCCATGCCGAAGCCCAGGGCGACGACGCGCTCGCATTGGGCCGGGTCGGACGCCAGGAAGCCGCCCACCACCATGCCGCCCGCGCTGCAGACCATGTAGATGGTCAGGCAGGCCGCGACCAGGCCCACCGGCACGCCGTGCAACTGGCGCGCGGCTTCCGGCGCGAACGCCTGGACCACGCTCAGCACGCCGGCGTACACGAAGAAGAACGCGAAGCACATCCACACGGCCGGGATGCGCAGGAAGTCGAAGGTGGCGTCGGCCGCCTTGGCCGCGCCCGCCGTCGGCGCCGCGGCGCGCGGCAGTTCAAGGCGGCTGCGCTGCAGCCAGAGCACCAGCAGCACGCCCCAGGCCAGCGCGCCCGCTGCGGCCAGCGCCACGCGCCAGGAGAAGGCGATGGCCAGCGGCACCACCAGCGCCGGCGCCAGCGCCCAGCCCAGGCTGCCGGTGATGCCGTGGAAGCTGTACGCATGGCCCAGGCGCGGCGCGCTCACCTTGCGGTTGAGCAGCGTGTAGTCGACCGGGTGGAACACGCCGTTGCCCACCCCGGCGACCACCGCGAACGCGGCCATCATCCAGTAGCTGGTGCTGCTCGCGAAGCCGAAGGCCGCCGTGCCCACCAGCGCGAGGCCGCCGAACAGCACCGGGCGCGGACCGTGCCGGTCAACCAGGAAACCCGAGGCCGCCTGCACCGCGCAGGAGACGACGAAGAAGATCGTCATCAGGAAGCCCAGCTCGACGTAGCTGACCGCGAAGGCTTCCTTCAGCCAGGGAAACAGGGGCGCCAGCAGGAGCTGGCTGAAGTGGCTGATCAGGTGGGCCAGGCCCACCAGGCCGATCACGCCGGCGTCCTGTCGAAGGGGAGGAAGCGGCACGGAGCCGGCGGTGCGGGTAGCCATGGCGGCGATCGTAGCCATTGGCCCCGGTTACCGGAATGCGACGGTTCGCCAGCTTCCTGCGGATTCCGGCCAAAATGCGGCCATGCCCCGCCCCGCCCTTTCGACCGCGCTCAGCGCCACCGACGGGGACGCGTTCCGGCCGACGCCGGCGCGCCCGGTGCGGCTGCGGTCCCGCTCGCTGCCCGCCGACACCCACTTCGAGCCACACCACCATGCCTGGGCGCAGCTGGCCTACTGCTCGACCGGCGTGCTGCAGGTCAGCGCCGAGCAGGACCGCGGCGCCGCGGACGAGGTCACCTACATCGTTCCGCCCTCGCGCGCGGTGTGGATCGCGCCCGGCGCCCGCCACTACGTGCACGTGCTGGAGACCGCGCAGTTCCGCACCCTGTACCTGCACGCGTCCGTCACCCCGCCGGGCTGGAGCGGCTGCCGCGTGCTGCGGGTGTCGGCGCTGCTGCGCGAACTGGTCGAGGCGCTGGAGGCGCCCACGCTGCCGCGCGAGCGCGAGCGGCTGCTCGGTTCGCTGGTGCTGGACGAACTGCGCCATGCCGATCCGCAGGCGCTGGGCGTGCCGCTGCCCGCCCCCGGCGGCGACAAGCGCCTGCGCGCGCTGTGCGAGGC
>JAEWBU010000333.1 GCA_023390985.1 Pseudomonadota bacterium | reverse complement strand
ATGCGCCGCCGCGCTGCAGGTCGACGCGGTCCCAGGCCGCGCGGCTGGCGGGGCGGGCCTGTTCCCAGGTGAGTCCGGAGCCCGAGCGCACGTTGGCCCATTCGGCCCCGAGGCGCGGCTCGGCCGTGTCCCAGTCGTTCTCGTAGTTCATGCGGCCACGCACGCCGTGCATGTACGCCGGGCCGTAGTCGTCGAAGCTTCGGCCCTGCTCGTAATAGGGCTCGCGCGTGTAGTTGTCGCGCCAGTGCGCTTCCTCGGCCGTGGGATTGATGGCCTCGGCCGCCGCCTTGCCGGCCAGCCCGCCGACCACGGCGCCGATCACGCCGCCGATCATCGTGCCCACGGGCCCGCCGATGGTGCCGGCGGCCGCGCCGGCCACCGCACCTCCGGCCGCGCCCACGCCGGTGCCCACGGGATGCGCACCGGGTTCGTCGGTGATCGGGTCCCGGTTCAGGTCCCTGTCTTCTGCAGCCATGTGATGCTCCTTTGCTCGTTGGAATGTCCGCGGTGGCCCGGGGCGCACCGCTGCAAAGGGCATCTTCCGGCCGTGGTGGAACTGGGCCGTCAGCCAACCCAAAAAGTGGCTGTAGGAAAAGGGCATCACGGCCGCACGAGGCTCGCTGGAGCGCGTTGCGCGCCGGGGTCCTACATCCGGCGCGGGCGCGGAAGCGCAACCTCGGGCGCCATCCGAGGAACCCTGCCATGACCCTCCTTCGCGTTCTTCGCGCGGCCATGCTGTCGGCGTTCGCGGTCGCGGCGCTGGCGTCGCCGATCACCGCGGCGGCGGATGCCGGACAGCTGCTCGCGCGCCACGAGCAGCTGCGCGAGCAGCTTCGCAACAGCCCGTTCGGCCGCGGCCTGCACATCGATTCGGCCGAACAGCCCGATCACCTGCAGGGCGAGGTGTTCGCCGTGCTGGACCACTCGTTCGCGACCGTGAGCGACGCGCTCAAGGAGCCGGCGCGCTGGTGCGACATCCTGATCCTTCCCTTCAACACCAAGTACTGCCACGCGGTCGACGCCGACGGCGGCCCCGCGCTGCAGGTGCGCATCGGCCGCAAGTACGACCAGCCGGTCGAGCAGGCGTACCGGCTGGAGTTCGCGCTGCGCAACGTCGCCGCCCGGCCCGATTACTTCGAGACGCGCCTGGCCGCGCCCACCGGGCCCGTGGGGACGCGCGACTACCGCATCGCCGTCGCGGCGGTGCCGCTGGACGGCGGCAAGCGCACCTTCCTGCAGCTCAGTTACGCGTACGGCTTCGGCTCGTTCGGCCGGGTGGCCATGCAGGCCTACCTCAGCACCGCGGGCGCGGACAAGGTGGGCTTCACGATCACGGGGCGCGACGCCGAGGGCAAGCCGCAGTTCATCAACGGCGTACGCGGCGCGATCGAGCGCAACGCGATGCGCTACTACCTGGCGATCGACGCCTACCTGGACGCCCTGTCGGCGCCGCAGGACAAGCGCGTGGAGGAGCGCATCCGCCGCTGGTTCGCGGCGACCGAGCGCTTCCCCCGGCAGCTGCGCGAGATGCCCTGGCCGACCTACGCCACCATGAAGATGCAGGAGCACGAGCGCCAGCAGACGCTGCTGCAGTAGAGCCGGCGGCGCCCGCCGCGCACGGCAGGGTGCAAGCCTTGTCCTACGACCGGGATCACCGCCGGCCTATAGCCGGACGCGACCCGGCGAACCGACCATCGCGGCCTTCGCCGTCATCCGGCGCACGCAAAGGACGCTGCTCATGGACGATTCCACGCCCCGGCCTGCCTCTGCGCAGGCCGCTTCCGTTGCTGCGCCCCTGGGAGCCGCCCAGCCTTCCGCCGTGCTCGGGCTGCGCGAGGCCGTGCTCATCATCATGGGCATCGTGATCGGCGCGGGCATCTTCAAGGCGCCCTCGATGGTGGCGGGGATGACGGGCAGCGCGGCCTGGATGTTCGGCGCCTGGCTGCTGGGCGGGCTGATCTCGCTGATCGGAGCGCTGTGCTACGCGGAACTGGCCACGGCCTACCCGAGCGCGGGCGGCGACTACCACTTCCTGCGGCGCGCGTACGGACGCAATCTCGCCTTCCTCTTCGGCTGGGCCCGTTTCTCGGTCATCACCACCGGGTCGATCGCGCTGCTGGCCTTCGTGTTCGGCGACTACCTGCACCAGGCCGTGCCGTTGTACGTCGGCGGAGCGGCCGTCGGTCCCTCGGTCTATGCGGCGCTGGTGGTCGCGGCGCTGTGGGCGGTGAATGCGCGCGGCATCCGCGCCGGCGCCTCGACGCAGAGCTGGCTCACCGCCGTCGAAGTCGGCGGACTGCTGCTGATCGTGGTGGCCGCGTTGTGGCTGATCAGCGGTCCCGCACCCGCGGCGCCCGCGCCGCCCCCGGCTCCCGCCGCGACCCCCGGACTGGCCGCGTTCGGCCTCGCGATGGTGTTCGTGCTGCTCACGTTCGGCGGCTGGAACGAGGCCGCGTACATCAGCGCGGAGCTGAAGGACGAGCGCCGCAACATGGTGCGCGCGCTGGTGCTGTCGATCGTGCTGATCACGGTGCTCTACCTGCTGGTCACCTGGGCGTACTGGCGCGGGCTCGGCCTTCAGGGCATGGCGAAGTCGGAGGCGCTGGCGGCCGACCTGATGCGCGTGGCGTTCGGCGCGCCGGGCGAGAAGGTCATCGCGGTGATGGTGGCGATCGCGGCGCTCACTTCGATCAACGCCACCATGATCGTCGGCGCCCGCACCAACTATGCGCTGGGCCACGACTGGCCGGTGCTGGGCAAGCTCGCGCTGTGGGACGGCCGACGCGGCACGCCGGCCAACGCGATGCACGTGCAGAACATCGCCGCGCTGCTGCTGGTCGGGCTGGGCGCGTGGACGGGCAGCGGCTTCCGCTCGATGGTGGAATTCACCGCGCCGGTGTTCTGGCTGTTCTTCCTGCTCAGCGGCATCTCGCTCTTCGTGTTGCGCTCCAAGGAGCCGGACGCCGAGCGCCCGTTCAAGGTGCCGCTGTTCCCGCTGGTGCCGCTGCTGTTCTGCGCGACCTGCGCGTACATGCTCTGGTCCAGCCTCTCCTATGTCTACAGCCAGTCGCTTGGCGGGCTGAACGCCGCCTGGATCGGCGTCGCCGTGCTGGCGGTCGGCTGCGTGCTGCTGCTCCTGATGGGCCGCACGCCTGCGTCCCTTGCCGCTTCCCCCCAACGACCCTGAACGCCAGAAGGAGAGAACCATGCCGCAGCCCCGCCGCTCCGTCTTCGACCCGCAACGCCGGGCCGTCTCGATCGCCCTGCCGTTCGCCGGCCTGGGCCTTCCCGCGCTGCCGCTGTTCGCGCAGGAGGCGCGGCCCAAGCTCGACGTGCCCTACGTGCCGACGCCGATGGAAGTGGTCAACAAGATGCTGGACATGGGCAAGGTCGGCAACAACGACGTGCTGTACGACCTGGGCTGCGGCGACGGCCGCATCGTGATCACGGCCGCCAAGGAGCGCGGCGCGCGCGGCGTGGGGGTGGACATCGACCCGCAGCGGATCGCGGAGGCCAACGAGAACGCGGAAAAGGCCGGCGTGAAGGATCGCGTGCAGTTCCGCCAGGGCGACCTGTTCAAGGCCGACTTCTCGCCGGCCACGGTGGTGACCCTCTACCTGTTGCCGGACATCAACAAGAAGCTGCGGCCGCAGCTGTGGCGGCAGCTGAAGGTGGGCACCCGGGTCGTCTCGCACGCCTTCGACATGGGTGACGAATGGCCGCCGGAGCGCACGGAGCGGGTCGATTTCAAGACGATCTACTCGTGGACCATCAAGCCGGAACACAAGAAAGCGGCCGCTTGAAGCGAGAAAGCCCTGTCATTCCCGCGAAGGCGGGAATCCAGGGCTTTCAAAAGCGGGAGCACTGGGTCCCCGCCTTCGCGGGGACGACGGCTTAGCGGCTCTTCAGACCGGCCGCGGCGCGCAGTTGCTCCGCCTTGTCGGTCTTCTCCCAGCTGAACTCCGGCTCTTCCCGGCCGAAGTGGCCGTACGCGGCGCTCTTCTCGTAGATCGGGCGCAGCAGGTCGAGCATCTGGATGATGCCCTTCGGGCGCAGGTCGAAGCGCTCGTTGATCAGCGCGGCGATCTTCTCGTCGGGGATGACGCCGGTGCCCTCGGTGTAGACCGTCACGTTCATCGGGCGGGCCACGCCGATGGCGTAGGCGACCTGGATCTGGCACTGGCGCGCCAGGCCGGCGGCCACCACGTTCTTGGCGACGTAGCGCGCGGCGTAGGCGGCCGAGCGGTCGACCTTGGAAGTGTCCTTGCCCGAGAACGCGCCGCCGCCGTGCGGGCAGGCGCCGCCGTAGGTGTCGACGATGATCTTGCGGCCGGTCAGGCCGCAGTCGCCCTGCGGGCCGCCGATGACGAAGCGGCCGGTCGGGTTGATCAGGTACTTGGTTTCCTTCAGCCACTCCTTCGGGAGCACCGGCTTGATGATCTCCTCGATCACGGCCTCGATGAAGGCGGGCTTCATCTTGGCGCCGTCGCTCATCTCGGGGCTGTGCTGGCTGGACAGCACCACGGTGTCGATCGAGTGCGGCTTGCCGTCCACGTAGCGCATCGTCACCTGGCTCTTGGCGTCGGGACGCAGGAAGGGCAGGCGGCCGTCCTTGCGCAGCTGGGCCTGGCGCTCCACGAGGCGGTGCGCGTAGTGGATCGGCGCGGGCATCAGCACCGGCGTCTCGTCGCAGGCGTAGCCGAACATCAGGCCCTGGTCGCCGGCGCCGGTGTTCAGGTGGTCGTCGGACGCGTGGTCCACGCCCTGGGCGATGTCGTTGGACTGCTTGTCGTAGCAGACCATCACCGCGCAGCCCTTGTAGTCGATGCCGTACTCGGTGTTGTCGTAGCCGATGCGCTTGATGGTGTCGCGCGCGACCTGGATGTAGTCGACGTGGGCGTTGGTGGTGATCTCGCCGGCCAGCACCACCAGGCCGGTGTTGCACAGGGTCTCGGCGGCCACGCGGCTGCGCGGGTCCTGCTTGAAGATCGCGTCCAGGATGGCGTCGGAGACCTGGTCGGCGACCTTGTCGGGGTGGCCTTCCGAGACGGATTCGGAGGTGAAGAGGAAGTCGTTCGCCATTGAATAAACTCCAGCGGTTGTCGGTTGCAAGGCGCGTTGCCTTGGCCGGAGCTTCGGGCGAACGCTTTAGCAGAATTTCTGAGTCGCCCTGCAAGTAGTTCAATAACTCGGCGACCCCCCGATTCTAAATCCTTCCGACGTGGTGACCCTCTTCCGTGCATTGGCCGTTCTGCCCCTGTGGCTGCTGCACGGCATCGGCGTGATATTGGGCTGGCTGGCCTACCTCGGCTCGCCGACCTACCGCCGCCGCTTCGCCGAGAACGCGCGCCAGGCGGGCTACGGCCTCGGCCAGATCACCGGGGCCATCGCATCGAGCGGCCGGCTGGTGGCGGAGGCGCCGCGCCTCTGGTTCGGCGCCGCGCCGCGCGTGCTGTGGTCGGGGGCCGAACTGATCGACGCGGCGCTCGCTCGCGGCCGCGGCATCGTCTTCCTCACGCCGCACCTCGGGTGCTTCGAGGCCACGGCGCAGGGCTACGCCGGCCGCTTCGGTCCGATCACCGTGCTCTACCGCCCGGCGCGCAAGGCCTGGCTGCGGCCGCTGGTGGACGGCGCGCGCGCCCGCCACAACCTGGCCACCGCGCCGACGACGCTGGCCGGCGTCAAGCAGATGCTCAAGGCGCTGCAGGCGGGGCAGGCCGTGGGCCTGCTGCCCGACCAGGTGCCGCCCGATGGGCTGGGCGTATGGGCGCCGTTCTTCGGCAAGCCGGCCTACACCATGACCCTGTCGGCCCGCCTGGCCCGCCAGACCGGCGCGGCCGTGCTGCTGGCCTGGGGCGAGCGCCTCGCCTGGGGCCGCGGTTACCGCATCCACCTGCGCGCCTGGCCGGGCGAGATGCCGGCCGAGCCGCAGGCCGCGGCCGCCCAGGTCAATGCGCAGATGGAAGCGCTGATCCGCGAATGCCCGTCCCAGTACCTCTGGGGCTACGAGCGCTACAAGGCGCCGAAGGGAGCGCACTGATGCTCAGCCGTCTCGGCGTCCATTTCATGAAGGCGCTGGCGCCGCTGCCGCTGCGCTGGGTGCGCGGTCTCGGCTGGGCGCTGGGCTGGCTGCTGTTCCTGGTCGTGCCGCGCCGCCGCCACGTGGTTCGCGTGAACCTCGACCTGTGCTTCCCGCAGTGGACGCCGGAGCAGCGCCGCAAGCTGGTGCCGCGCGTGTTCATCGCCTTCGCCCAGGCCTGGCTCGACCGCAGCTGGCTGTGGCATGGCGACCCGGAGCGGGTGCGCGAGCGGGTCAAGCTGCAGGGCGCGGTGTCCGAACTCGAAGGACGCGAGCCGACGGTGGTGTTCTGGCCGCATTTCGTCGGCATGGACGCGGGCTGGACGGCGCTGACGCTGGATACGACGCGGCCGTTCATGACGATCTACACGCACCAGGCCAATCGCGTGGTGGACGAGTGGATCCTGCAGGGACGCCAGCGATTCGGGCAGGTGCGCCTGTTCCGCCGCGCCGACGGCGTCAAGGCGGTGGTGAGCGCCCTGCGCGACGGCACGCCGCTGTGCCTGCTGCCGGACATGAACTTCGGGCCGGAGGAATCGATCTTCGTGCCGTTCTACGGCGTGCCGGCGGCGACGGTGCCTTCGCTCTCGCGCTTCGCGCGGCTGGGCCGGGCCAAGGTGGTGCCGCTGCTCACGCGCATCACGCCGCAGGGCTACGAGGTGCAGGTGCTGCCCGCGTGGCGCGACTTCCCTTCCGACGACCTGGAAGCGGACACCGCCCTGATGAACGAGCGGCTGCAGGACTACATCGACGGCATGCCCGAGCAGTACTACTGGGTGCACAAGCGGTTCAAGACGCGCCCGGAAGGCGCGAAGCCGGTGTACTAGGCGGCGAGGAAGGCGGCCAGCCGCTCGGCGACGAAGGCGGGGCGCTCGTGGACGATCCAGTGGCTGGCGCCGGGCACGCGCTCCAGGGTCAGGTCGCGCACGTAGTCGTCGAGGCCCTCGATCAATTCAGGCGGCAGCGCGATGTCTTCCATCGCCCAGAGCACCAGCGTCGGCAGGTCCACGGTGAGCATCTCGCGCGGCAGCTCGATCCTGGCGGCTGCCGGATCTTCCGGACGCGGCGGCCGCAGCGGCGACGCGCGGTAGTAGTTGCAGCCGCCCACGAGGCCCGCGCCGCCCTTCCACACGTCCCGGTACTGGTCCTTCACGGCTTCCGTCAACCAGGGCGCGCCATGGGGTTGCGTGAAGAAGGGCCACAGGCGCCGGTAGTCGTCCTCGGCGAGCTTCTGCTCCGCATCCGGTCGGATCAGGAAGTTCATGTACGCGCTGGCCTGCTGCTGGCGCGGGTTGGTGCGCAGCTCGCGCAGGAAGGTGCCGGGATGCGGGGAGTTGACGATGGCCAGCCGGCGCGTGAGCTGCGGCAGCTGGTTGGCGAGGTTCCAGGCGACCGCGCCGCCCCAGTCGTGCGCCACCAGGCATTCGAGCCGGCCGCCTTCGATGGCGATCAGCGCCGCGATGTCCTGCACGAGGTGCCTGGCGCGATAGGCGCTGACTTCCGTGGGCGCCGACGAACGTTCATAGCCGCGCAGGTTCGGCGCGACGCAGCGCCAGTCGCCGTTCTCCGGTCGCGCGAAGTGCTCGAGCAGTTCGTCCCACACGAAGGCGGCTTCCGGGAAGCCATGCAGGAACATCAGCAGCGGCCGGCCGCGCCGGCCCCAGCCACGGCAACAGAGGGTGATGCCGTGGGGC
>JAEWBU010000322.1 GCA_023390985.1 Pseudomonadota bacterium | reverse complement strand
GTGCCGTCATGGCCGCCCCCGCCACGGGGGCGCGCCAGGAAATGATGACGCGCATCCGCGAGAACAAGGCCGGCAACGGCGGCGGCCAGGGCGGCCAGCGCAAGTCGGCCGAGGGTGACCGTGGCGGTCGCAACGGCGGCGGCAACGGCCAGCGCGCCAAGACGCCGGGCAGCCCGCGTCCGGCCCACGCTCACAACGGCCACAACGGGGGCCAGCGCCCGCCGCAGCAACAGCAGCCGCGTCCGGCGCGTACCGAGCGCGCCTACGACGACGAGCGCGACGACCGCGACGACCGCATGCCGCGCAACGTCGACCCGCTGCGCACCAGCCTGCCGACGCGCCGCGACATGACGGGCGTGCGCCGCACCAGCAACAACGGCCAGCCCGACCCGACCCGCACCAGCATCGACAGCATGGGCGCGGTGAACCGCGGCAACGGTGGTGGCGGCAATGGCAATCGCAATCGCAACCGTGGCGGCGGCGGTGGTGGTGGCGGCGGCTACGGCCAGCGCAGCGGCGGCCAGAACCGCCGGTTCGGCTGACGACCTCTTGACTGGGCGGCACAATGCCGCCCATGCCAGCCCCCCGCACCACCCTCCTCGCCGGCGCCACCGGCCTGGTGGGCCGCGAGCTGCTCCAGGGGCTCTTGCGTGACCCCGAGGTGGAAGCCGTCCATGTGCTCGCGCGGCGCGATCCCGCGATCGTGCATCCCAGGCTCACGCTCCATCTCACCGACTTCGCCTCGCCGCTGCCGGCGCTGCCGGCCCTGGACGAGGTCTATCTCGCGCTCGGCACCACGATCAGGGTGGCGGGCAGCCAGGCCGCTTTCCGCGCCGTCGACCACGATGCCAATCTGGCCGTTGCGCAGGCCGCCCGTGCGGCCGGCGCCAAACGACTGGGCCTCGTCAGCGCGATGGGCGCCGACGCGCATTCGCGTCTCTTCTACAACCGGGTGAAAGGCGAGCTCGAGGACGCGCTCACGCCGCTGGGTTTCGACGGCATCGCGATCGCGCGGCCTTCGTTCCTGGCAGGCAACCGCGAGTCGCTCGGGCAACCGGTGCGCGGCGGCGAAACGCTGGCGGTGAACGTCAGCCGGTGGCTGCGTCCGGTGATCCCGGCGAACTTCAGGTCAGTGGCGGCCGCGGATGTCGCGGCCGCTTTGCTGCGCGCCGTGCCTACGGCGCGCGGACGCGTCGTGCTGCTGTCAGGCGTGCTGCAGGGCGCGAGCGCGCCGGCTTAGGCGTTCGAGACGCGAACGATCGCGTCGGGCCGCTTGTGGAGATCGGGCAGCAGTTCCAGCCCGAGGCCCGGCCGGTCGTTGAGGCTGATCATCCCGTCCTTCACCACCGGCAGCTCGGTCACCAGCTCGCGGTACCAGCCGCTGTAGAAGGCCCGCACGCTCTCCTGCACCAGCGCATTGGGCGCGTGCAGCGACAGGTGCGTGGACGCGGCCCACACCACCGGTCCGGTGCAGTCGTGCGGCGCAACGGGCAGCTGCCAGGCGTCGGCCATGCCCGCGATCTTGCGGGCCTCGGTCAGGCCGCCGCACCACGACAGGTCGAGCATCACCACGCCGGCGACGCCCGTTTCCAGGTAATCCTTGAAGCCCCACTTGTAGCTGAGGGTCTCGCTGGCGCAGATCAGCGCCTCGCAGTCCTGCGCGTACTGCTTCAGCAGGTCCAGCGAATCCATGCGGATCGCGTCCTCGTGCCAGAAGGTGTCGAACTCCTTCAGCGCGCGGGCGATCCTGCGGGCCATCGGCAGGCGCCACAGGCTGTGGAACTCCACCATGATGTCCATGCGGTCGCCCACCGCCTTGCGGATCTTGCGGAACGGCTCCAGCGCCTTGTGCAGGTCCTCGCTGGAAATGTACTGGCCGTGGCTGGCCTCGGCGGCCGGGTCGAACGGCCAGATCTTCATCGCCGTGATGCCCTCGTCCAGCAGCGACTGGGCGAGTTCGTCGGCGTGGTGCAGGAAGCCCTGCAGATCCTCGTAGGGTCCGCACGCATTGCCCAGGCCCCAGTTCGACGAGGTCTGGTTCGCGTTGCTGCGGATGTACTGGTAGCCGGCGCAGGTGTTGTAGACGCGGATGGCGTCGCGGCTGCGGCCGCCCAGCGCGGTGTGCACCGGCATGTTGGCGGCCTTGCCGAACAGGTCCCACAGCGCGATGTCGACGGCGGAGTTGCCGCGCGTCTCCACGCCGGAGCCGCGCCAGCCCAGGTAGCCGGTCAGGTCGCGCGCCCGCGCCTCGATGGCCAGCGGGTCGGTGCCCAGCAGCCGGTGGGCGGCCCACTCGTGCAGGTAGGCCTCGACCGCGGCCGCGCCCATGAAGGTCTCACCCAGCCCGACCAGTCCCTCGTCGGTGTGGATCCGCACCCAGAGGATGTTGGGGAACTCGCCGAGACGGATGGTTTCGAGGGCGGTGATCTTCATGGGCGGGATCGCAGGAAAGTCGTCATCCCCGCGAAGGCGGGGATCCAGTGCTTCCAGGGCGCCGCCGAAAAGGCGGACGCCCTGGATTCCCGCCTTCGCGGGAATGACGCGGCTTCAGCCTCCGCGCGCCTTCTTCAGGTCGTCGAGCACCACCTTGACGGCTTCGGCGCCGATGGTCGGCACGTTCTTGTCGTAGACCGGCTTGACCTTGTCGAACATGCGGCGCTGCTCGGCCGGCGTGATCTCGTTGACCTGCATGCCCTTGGACTTCAGGCTGGCCAGCGACTTCTCGTTCAGCTGGCGGTTGGCCGTGCGCTGGACCTTCTGGCCTTCGAGCGCCGCCTCACGCAGCACCGACTGCTCCTGCGGCGTCAGCTGGTCCCACAGCTTCTTGCTGTACAGCACCAGGAACGGCGTGTAGGCGTGGCGGGTGACCGACAGGTACTTCTGCACCTCGTTGAACTTCGAGGTTTCGATGGTCACGAAGGGGTTCTCCTGGCCGTCGATGGTCTTGGTCTCCAGCGCGGTGAAGATTTCGCCGAAGGCCATCGGCACCGCGTTCGTGCCCAGGGTCTTGAAGGTGTCCAGGAAGATGGTGTTCTGCATCACCCGCACCTTCACGCCATCGAAGTCCTCGACCTTGTTGACCGGGCGCTTGCTGTTGGTGAGGTTGCGGAAGCCGTTCTCCCAGTACGCCAGGTTCACCAGGCCCGCTTCTTCCAGCTTCTTGTTGAAGTACTGGCCGGCGGCGCCGTCCAGCACCGCGTCGGCCTCCTTCTCGTTGGCGAACAGGAAGGGCAGGTCGAACACGCCCAGTTCCTTGACGATGCCCACCAGCGGCGACGACGAGGTGCACACCATCTCCTGCGTGCCCGCGCGCAGGGCCTGCGTGGCCTGCAGGTCGCCGCCGGCCGCGCCGCCCCAGAAGGCCTGCAGCTTGAGCTTGCCGCCGGTCTTGGCGTTGAGCACTTCCTGCATCTTCTTGACGCCTACGCCGACGGGGTGGTCCTCGTTCACGCCGTTGGTGAACTTGATGGTGCGATCCTGGAACTGCGCGAAGGCGGGCGCGGCGGCGAGAAGGGCGCCTGCCACCAGGGTCACGAGGGTGCGTCGCTTGAACATGGTTTGTCTCCTTGGGGTGACGACGGGTTGAAGAAACGGGGAACGGCGGCTCAGCGCAGGAAGAACTTCAGCGGCACGAGCACGATGTCGGGGAACAGCACCAGCAGGAACAGCACGGCCAGCTGGGCCAGCAGGAAGGGCATCACGCCCTTGAAGGCGTCGTCCATGGTGATCCGGGCGACGCCGCACACCACGTTGAGCACGGTGCCCACGGGCGGGGTGATCAGGCCGATGGCGTTGTTCATGATGAACAGCACGCCGAAGTACACCGGGTCGATGCCGGCCTTCATCACCACCGGCATCAGCACGGGGGTGAGGATCAGCACCGTCGGCGTGAAGTCCAGCGCCGTGCCGACGATCACGATGAGGATCATCATCACGACCATCAGCAGCGTCTTGTTGCCCATGAAGGGCTCCAGCATCTTCGCCACCTCCGTGGGGATGTTGGCGACGGTGATCAGCCAGGCGCTGACCATCGCCGCGGCCACCAGGAACATCACCACCGACGTCGTCTTGCCGGCCGCCAGCAGCAGGCCGTACAGGTCCTTCAGCTTCAGCTCGCGGTAGATGAACATGCCCACCGCGAAGCTGTAGACCGCGGCGACCACCGCGGCTTCGGTCGGCGTGAACACGCCGAACTTCATGCCGCCGAGGATGACGACGGGCAGCGCGATCGCCCAGCCGCCGTTGGCCGTGATGCGCAGCCGCTCGGGCATCGGCAGGCGCGGGGCCGGCTGCACGTTCTCGCGCCGTGCCACCCACCACCACGACAGGCCGATCGCCGCGCCCATCAGGATGCCCGGCACGATGCCGGCCAGGAACAGCTTGGTGATCGAGACGTTGCCTGCGACGCCGAAGATGATCATGCCGATCGACGGCGGGATCACCGGCGCGATGATGCCGCCCGCGGCGATCAGGCCCGCCGAGCGCGGCACGCCGTAGCCGGCCTGCCGCATCATCGGGATCAGCAGGGCGGCCAGCGCCGCCGTGTCGGCCACGGCGGAACCCGACAGCGAGGCCATGATCACCGCGGCGATCACCGCCACGTAGCCGAGGCCGCCGCGGAAGTGGCCCACCCAGGCCATGGCCAGGTGCACGATCCGGCGCGACAGGCCGCCCGCGTTCATGAACTCGCCGGCCAAGAGGAAGAACGGCACGGCCAGCAGCGGGAAGTTGTCGGCGCCGTCGACGAAGCGCTGCGCCAGGATCTGGCTGTCGAACGCGGGCAGCACGTTGGTGAACGCCAGGAAGCCCATCAGGGCCAGGCCGCACACCAGCAGCGAGTACGCGATCGGCATGCCGATCGCCATGGCGCCCAGCAGGCTGAAGAGGAAAACGCCGCCCGTCATGCGCGGGCCCTCCCCGCTTCGACGGCGGCGGTGGGCTCAGGCTGCGCCGCCATGGCGTGCGCCGGCACGTCCTCCGACTCGATCACCTGCACCAGTTCATCCTCGGCGATGCGGCCGGTGACCAGGCGCCAGAGCACCTGCAGGTTGAAGAGGCCCATCACCACGGCCACGACGTAGCCGATGCCGTAGATCCAGATCATGGAGATGCCCACCACCGGCGACACGTTGCTCACCTGCAGGCCGTGCATCTTCCAGGTGCCGATGAAGAACAGCAGGTTGCACCAGAACATGAGCGACTCGGAGATGAACAGGCAGACCTTCCTGCCCAGCACCGGCAGGTGCTTGACCAGCGTGTCCACGCCCAGGTGCCCCTTTTCCCGCATGGCGATCATGGCGCCGATGTAGGTGAGCCAGATGAAGCAGTAGCGCGACATCTCCTCGGACACCTGGATGCCGGAGTTGAAGGCGTAGCGAAGCACCACGTTGCCGAACACCATGGCCACCATCGCGACCATGGCGAGGACGACCAGGAACTCGAGCGCCTTGAAGAACCAGTCGATGGCGGTTTTCAATCGTTCTCCTCTTTCACTTGCTTCTTCAGCCGTTGGCGCGCAGCAGGCGGGCCGGCGCGTCCAGTTTGGGCAGGCGGCGGTGCGAGGCCAGCACTTCCTCGATGTCCTCGCGGGCACCGTCGATCAGCACCAGGATCGCCTTCTCCGCCTTGGCCGGGTCGCGCGCGATCACCGCGTCCAGCACCGCGCGGTGCAGCGGCAGCGACAGGCGCGGGCCGTCCTTGCGGCTGGTCGAGACCTCGAAGCTGGTGCGCAGCAGCGCGGCCAGCGCCTTGCTCATCTGCTGCACCATGCGGTTGTGGCAGGCACGCAGCAGGCCCTGGTGGAACCTCAGGTCGTGGGTGACGTAGTCGCCGCCTTCCTCCACCGCGCGCCGCATGCCTTCGTAGGCCGCCTCGATGCCGGCGATGTCCTCGGCGGTGGCGCGTTCGGCGGCCATGCGCACGGCGGCGGGTTCCACCACGCGACGCAGCTCCTGCAGGTCGCGCAGGAACTCGCGCGTCAGGCCCACCTGCGACTGCCAGACCACCACGTCGGGATCAAACCAGTTCCACTGTTCCGCCGGCAGCACGCGAGTGCCGACCTTGGGTCCCGTCGTCACCAGGCCCTTCGCGACCAGCGACTTCACGGCCTCGCGCACCACGGTGCGGCTGACGCCCAGTTCCTCGCCCAGCAACGGCTCGGGCGGGATGGACGCGCCCGGCGCGTAGCGGCCGGACATGATGGCCACGCCCAGCAGGTCGAGCGTGTTGCCGAGGACGTTCTTGATCTGCGCCATCGCGTCAGCCGCGAACGAACAGCGTCACGAGCGGCTGGTCGCCCGACTGGGCACTGCGGTGGCCGTGCACCTGGGGATCGAAGGTCGCGCCCGCGGGCAGCAGGTCGGCGGAATAGAAGTGTTCGCCCGGCCGGAACACGCGCGAGGTGCCGTCCTGCAGGCCGATCTCCATTGCGCCGCCGAGGATGAACACCCATTGCGTGTGCGGCGAGCAGTGGAAGGCGCTGCGAAAGCCCACCGGGCTGTGGCGCAGCTGGTAGCCGCCGCTGGGCTGCAGGGCGGAGAGCATCGCCTGCGGGTTGCCCTCGGTGAGCGGCACGTCCTCCTCGCGGAAGCGCGCGCGCCCGTCGGTGTCCGTGAAGAGGACGACTTTCTTGAAGTTCACGTGTGACAGCGTTCGTTGTTCAGTTCAGGCGCGGCATTCCGGCACCGGCGTCGGCAGCGGCCGGCCGGCGAAATGCGCGGCGAGGTTGTCGAAGGCGAGCGACGCCATCGCGTGGCGGGTCTGCACGGTGGCGCTGCCGATGTGCGGGGCGAGCACCACGTTGTCCATCTCCCGCAGCTCCTGCGGAACGCGCGGCTCGTTCTCGAAGACGTCCAGCGCCGCGCCGGCGATGGTGCCGTGCTTCAGCGCTTCGATCAGCGCGGCTTCATCCACGCAGGAGCCGCGCGACACGTTCACGAGGTAGCCCTTGGTGCCCAGGGCACGCAGCACCTTGGCGTCGATCATGTGGCGGGTCTCGGCGCCGCCGGGCGTGATGACGACGAGGAAGTCCACGTGCGCCGCGAGTTCCACCGCGCTCGGGTGGTACAGGTACTTCACGTCCTTGCGACTGCGGCTGGTGTACGCGATCGACATGCCGAACGCTTCGGCGCGCCGCGCGATCGCCGTCCCGATGCGGCCCAGCCCCACGATGCCCAGCCGCGCGCCCGACATCTTGCGGGCCAGCGGCATCGCGCCTTCCTTCTCCCAGCGGCCTTCGCGCACGTAGCGGTCGGCCTGCGGCAGCTTCTTGGCGACCGAGAGCATCAGGCCGATGGCGGTGTCGGCCACCTCGTCGTTGAGCACGTCCGGCGTGTGCGTGACCGGGATGCGGCGCTCCAGCGCGGCCGGAACGTCCACCTTGTCGTAGCCCACCCCCATGATGGAAACGATCTCCAGCGAAGGCAGCTGCGCCATCAGCGCGCGGTCGACCTGCGACTCGCCGCCGCCGGTGATGGCGCGGATGCGCGGCGCGGCCTGGGCGAACGCCTGCGGGTCCGTCACGTGCAAGCGGTCGAGCAGCTCGAACGACTGCTGCAACCTTTCGGCGTAAAAAGGCGGCAGCTTCATCACGGCCAGCACGGCGGGCTTGTGGGAGGCGGATGCGGCACTCATGGTTTTCACCGGGAAATGGGCCGCAATCGTATGACCATAATATGTTTCGACACCCCGGACGAACCCTATGACCGATCAACGCAAACCCCGCAAGAAGCCCGAAGAACTCCGCAGCCAGCAATGGTTCGGCCGCCAGGACCGTGACGGTTTCGCGTACCGCAGCTGGGTCAAGGGCAAGGGCGTGCCGCACGACCAGTTCGACGGCCGCCCGGTCATCGGCATCTGCAACACGTTCAGCGAGCTCACGCCCTGCAACTCGCATTTCCGCACGCTCGCCGAGCAGGTGAAGATCGGCGTGTACGAGGCGGGCGGCTTCCCGCTCGAGTTCCCCGTGATGTCGCTCGGCGAGACGCTGCTGCGGCCCACCGCCATGCTGTACCGCAACCTCGCCAGCATGGACGTGGAGGAATCGATCCGCGGCAACCCGGTCGACGGCGTCGTGCTGCTCATGGGCTGCGACAAGACCACCCCCTCGCTGCTGATGGGCGCTTCGTCGGTCGACGTGCCGACCATCGGCGTGTCGGGCGGCCCGATGCTGTCGGGCAAGTGGCGCGGCCAGGAGCTGGGCTCGGGCACCGGCGTGTGGAGCATGAGCGAGCAGGTGCGCGCCGGCACGCTCAAGCTGCAGGACTTCTTCGAGGCCGAGTCGTGCATGCACCGCAGCCACGGCCACTGCATGACGATGGGTACCGCGTCGACGATGGCCAGCATGGTCGAGGCGCTAGGCGTGGGCCTGCCGGGCAACGCGGCCTATCCGGCCGTGGACGGCCGCCGCAACGTGATCGCGCGCAACGCCGGCCGGCGCATCGTCGACATGGTCCATGAAGACCTGAGGCTGTCGAAGATCCTCACCCGCCAGGCCTTCGAGAACGCCATCAAGACGCTCGCCGCCATCGGCGGCTCCACCAACGCGGTGATCCACCTCATCGCCATCGCGCGCCGCATCGGCGTCGAGCTCTCGGTCGAGGACTTCGACAAGCTGGGCAGCGAGATGCCCTGCCTGGTGAACCTGCAGCCCTCGGGCAAGTTCCTGATGGAGGACTTCTGCTACGCGGGCGGCCTGCCGGTGGTGATGAAGGAGATCCGCTCGCACCTGCACCTGGACGCCATCACCGCCAACGGCACGACGGTCGGCCAGAACATCGAGTCCGCGGAGAACTACAACACCGAGGTGATCCAGCCGCTGGAGCAGCCGTTCAAGGACAAGGCCGGCATCGCCGTGCTGCGCGGCAACCTGGCACCGCGCGGCGCGGTCATCAAGCCGAGCGCGGCCACGCCCGAGCTGATGGTGCACAAGGGCCGCGCCGTCGTGTTCGAGGACATCGAGGACTTCCACAAGCGTATCGACGACGAGAACCTCGACATCGACGAGACCTGCGTGATGGTGCTGAAGAACTGTGGCCCCAAGGGCTACCCCGGCATGGCCGAGGTCGGCAACATGCCGCTGCCGCCCAAGGTGCTGCGCAAGGGCATCACCGACATGGTCCGCATCAGCGACGCGCGCATGAGCGGCACGGCCTACGGCACGGTGGTGCTGCACACCGCGCCGGAAGCGGCCGCGGGCGGCCCGCTGGCCATCGTGAAGAACGGCGACATCATCGAACTGGACGTTCCGAACCGCCGCATCCAGCTGCACATCTCCGACGAGGAGCTGCAGGCGCGCCTGAAGGCCTGGACGCCGCCGAAGCCGCCGCTGTCCTCGGGCTACTGGAAGCTGTACGTGGACAACGTGCTGCAGGCCGACGAAGGCGCGGACCTGCAGTTCCTGGTGGGCAAGCGCGGCGCGTTCGTGCCGCGCGACAACCATTGAGGCAGGCCGTCATCCCCGCGGAGGCGGGGATCCAGGGCTCCCGCCTCCTGCGGCGCCAGCAGGAAGCACTGGATTCCCGCCTCCGCGGGAATGACGGAGCGGCGGCTTGAACGACCTCATCGCGCTCGACTGGGGCACCACGTCCCTTCGCGCCGCGCGCCTGTCGCCCGACGGCGCGGTGCTCGAGGAGCGCCACGGCCCCGACGGCATCCTGCAGGTGCCCGCCGGGGGCTTCCCCGCCGCATTCTCGAAACTGCTGAAAGGCTGGCACCCGCGCCGCGGCACGCTGTGCCTGGCCAGCGGCATGGTCGGCAGCCGCCAGGGCTGGATCGAGGCGCCCTACTGCCCCTGCCCCGCCGGCGCGGGCGAACTGGCCGACCGCATCGCCTGGGTGCCCGACGCGCCCGCGGGCGTGCGCCTCGGCATCGTGCCGGGCCTGAGCACGCTGCATGCCGGCGTGCACGACGTGATGCGCGGCGAAGAGGTCCAGGTCTTCGGCGCGCTCGAACTGCTGGCCCGCCACCAGGGCACCTTCGTGCTGCCCGGCACCCACAGCAAGTGGGTGCGCGTGCGCGAGGGCCGCATCACCGGCTTCTCCACCTTCATGACCGGCGAGGTCTACGCGCTGCTGCGGCGCCATTCGATCCTCGCGCGCACCCTGCCGGAGGACGACGGAGAACTCGACGAGCCCGCCTTCCTGCGCGGCGTGCTGCACGCGCGCCAGGCCGGCAGCCTGCTGCATGCGGCGTTCGCCGCGCGCACGTCCTCGCTGTTCGACCAGCTGCCGGCCGCCGCCTTGCCGAGCTACCTGTCGGGCCTGGTCATCGGCGAGGAACTGCGCGCGCAGCGACTGGAAAATAGCGGCGCGGACCTGGTGCTGGTCGGCGCGCCCGGGCTGACCGAGCGCTACCGCCTCGCGCTGCGGGCCGTCGGGCTGGAGGCGACCTGCCTGGGCGCCGAAGCCACCTGGCGCGGGCTCCGGTCGCTGGCCCGGACGCTGGAAACACGAGCATGACGAACACCGAACCGCAAGACGACTTCTTCGACCAGGCGCTGGCCACGCTGCCGCTGGTGGCCATCCTGCGCGGTCTCACGCCGGACGACGCCTTGCCCGTGGGCCAGGCGCTGGTCGATGCGGGCTTCCGCCTCATCGAGGTGCCGCTCAACTCGCCCGAGCCGCTCAGGAGCATTTCGATCCTGGCCCATGCGTTCCCGCAGGCCGTGGGCGGCGCGGGCACCGTGCTGCGCCGCGCCGATGTCGGCCCGGTACAGGCGGCCGGTGGAAGGCTCGTGCTGTCGCCCAACTTCAACGCCGACGTGGTGCAGGAAGCGCGCGAGCTCGGCATGGCGTGCCTGCCGGGCGTCGCGACGCCGACCGAAGCTTTCGCCGCACTGGATGCCGGCGCCACGGGGCTCAAGCTCTTCCCCGGCGAAGTCATCGTG
>JAEWBU010000319.1 GCA_023390985.1 Pseudomonadota bacterium | reverse complement strand
CATCAAGCAGGCGCGCGAATACAGCTTCGATTTCCTGGAGTGGAAGAAAGCTTATGTACTGCGCAAGCATTGGTTGGCGCATACGAAGCGGATTTGTCCGCGGTGCGATATCCCGTTCCACAAGGGGCACCTGGGGGTGACGGATCGGCGCAGCTTCTGGTGCGAAAACTGTCAGGTGCGCCACGATTGAGGGATCGTCCCGTGCCGGGCCAGATCGAACACTGCCTCGAAGGCCGCAGCAAAAGCGACCACGGTGCGAGGCCGCCTAAGGCGGCCACTAAGGCCCGTGATGGTTTATCAGGCGCCTACTCGGAGGAGCCGGCGCCGTTCAGGCGCGCGGGGGACATGGAGGCAGAAGACCCTCCCCGCCCTGGCCCGGAACGACTGAGCTCAATACGGCGACCAGAGGCTAGACGCGCTCCCGCGCCCTCTCCTCTTCCCGCAACCGCAACACACGACGCTGTACCTTGCCCGTGGTCGTCATCGGCAACGCCTCGATGAATTCGATCTCCTTCGGGTACTCGTACGGCGCGAGCTTGCCGCGCACGTGCTGCTGCAGTTCGGCCACGAGCGCGTCACCGGCCGAATAGCCCGAAGCCAGCACGACGAAGGCCTTGACCAGCGCGCCGCGCTCGGCGTCGGGCTTGGGCACGACGGCGGCGTTGGCGACGGCCGGATGCTTGACCAGGCAGTTCTCGATCTCGCTCGGCCCGATGCGGTAGCCGGCCGCCTTGAACACGTCGTCGGCGCGGCCCTGGTACCAGAGGTAGCCGTCCTCGTCGCGCGTGGCCAGGTCGCCGGTGCGGCACCAGTCGCCGGTGTACTTGCGCTTGGTAGCGCCATCGTTGCGCCAATAGCCCAGGAAGAAGATCGGATCGGGATTGCCGTGCACGTCGTACCGGTTCACCGCCACGTCGCCCGGCTCGCCCGGCCCGCATTCGTTGCCTTCGTCGTCGATCACCGCGACGCGGTGGCCGGGATAAGGCCGGCCCATGCTGCCCGCGCGCGCGGGCCAGCCCACGCCGTTGCCGGTGCGGCCGTTCATGCTGCAGTTGCCGACCACGTAGTTGATCTCGGTCTGGCCGAACATCTCGTTGACCACCACGCCCAGCTGGTCGCGGCAGTACGCGAACACCGCGTCGCCGACCGCCTCGCCCGCGCTCATGATCGCCTGCAGCTTCAGGCGGAACTGGCGCGAAGGTTCGGGGAACGCCTTCATCATCGCCTTGAGGGCGGTGGGGAACAGGAAGCTGTGCGTGACGCCGTGCTCCTGCATCAGCGCGAAGGCGAGCTCGGGGCTGAAGCGGCCGTTGTGCGCGACGATGGGTCGGCCGAAGTAGAGGGCGGGCAGCAGCGCATCCATCAGCCCGCCGGTCCAGGCCCAGTCGGCGGGCGACCAGAACACGGCGTCGGAAGTCGATGTGGGATCGGCCGGATCGAACCCGAACCAGTTCTGGCTGCACACGAATCCCGGCAGGTTGCCCACCAGCGCGCGGTGCGGGATCAGCGCGCCCTTGGGCGGGCCGGTGGTGCCGCTGGTGTAGATCAGCACCGCGCCTTCGTCGGACTGGGTCTGCACCGCGGTGAAGCGGGGCTGCTGCCTGGCGAGCTCCACGCCCCAGTCCAGGTCGGCCTGCAGCGCCGCGGCGCCCACGCCCATCAGCGTCTGCAGCCGCGGGCAGTTGCCGCGCACCGCCAGCAGGTTGGCAATCGAGCTCTCGTCGCACAGGGCCACCGTGGCGCCGCTGTCCTGCAGGCGGTACTCCAGCGCCTCGGGGCCGAACAGCATCGACAGCGGCATCGCCACCGCGCCCATCTGGAAGATCGCCATGTACGCGATGGCGGTCTCGAAGCGCTGCGGCATCACCAGCGCGACGCGATCGCCGCGCTTGACGCCCAGCGAAGCGAGCACCTGGCTCAGGCGATCGGCCTGCGCCTGCAGCGACGCGAAGGTGAGCACCCTGCCTTCGCGTCCTGCCCCGTGCTGGCGCACCGCGACGCGCGTGGCCGCGTCGCCGGCCTGCGCCCAGCGCGCGCAGCACGCCTGCGCGATGTTGAAGTGCGCCGGCACCGACCAGCGGAATTCGCGGTGCATGCGCGCCCAGTGGTCCGCCCCATCCTTCGTCCCCCGCTCCACCTTGTCACTGCCCTGACTGACCGACATCGGCGTGCCTCCTATGATTCGGCCGCAATGTACCAACCCCGTAGAACGTCGCGCAGCGAGTTTGTCCCGATCCGCCAGCTGCGCTACCACGTGCGCGTGTGGGGCGAGCCCGCCGCGGACAAGGTTCCTCTCATCCTCGTCCACGGCTGGATGGACGTGGCGGCCTCCTGGCAGTTCATGGTCGACGCGTTCTCGCGCGACCACCACGTCATCGCGCCCGACTGGCGCGGCTACGGCCTCACGCAGTCGCCCGCGGTCGACAACTACTGGTTCCCCGACTACCTGGCCGACCTCGACCACCTGCTGGACCACTACGGCGGCGGCAAGCCGGTCGACCTCGTGGGCCACAGCATGGGCGGCAACGTCGCGATGCTCTACACGGGCGCGCGGCCCGAGCGCATCCGCCGGCTGGTCAACCTCGAAGGCTTCGGCATGCCGGCCACGCGGCCGTCGCAAGCCCCCGGCCGCTACGCGAAGTGGATGGACGAGATCAAGGCGTTCGGCCGCGGCGAAAAGGAATTGAAGTCGTACGACTCGGTGGACGGCGTGGCGCAGCGCCTCATGAAGACCAACCGCCGCCTGTCGCGGGACAAGGCGGACTGGCTGGCCCGCCACTGGGCGCGGCAGGACGACGACGGCCGCTGGCGCATCCTGGGCGACGCCGCCCACAAGATCACCAATGCCCAGCTGTTCCGGGTGGACGAGGTGCTGGAGCTCTACCGCCGCATCACCTGTCCGGTGCTGATGGTGGAGGCCAGCGACGACAGCCTCGGCCAGTGGTGGCAGGGCCGCTTCTCGCTGGCCGAGTTCCACGAGCGTCTGCAGGCCGTGCCTCATCTGGAGAAGGCGCGCGTCGAGGATGCGGGCCACATGCTCCACCACGACCAGCCGCACCAGCTGGCCGCGCTCATCGAAGAGTTCCTGGACCGCTGAGCTTCGCGAGGCTTTCCAGGCTGATGCATGGACGCCTCAGCGAGTGCAAAAATTCCGCAGTTGTCCTACTTGCATGTCGGACATGCGCTGAACCGTGGCGTAGGAGGGCTCCTACTCGTAGACTGGGCACAAAGTAGAGGTGACCCGGATGAGCAGGAAGTTCTGGTCGCTGTGTCTCGCAGCGATTCTCGCGCCCGCAAGCGCTTTTGCCATGGATGACACGGAGCAGGGCCTCGGCACGCTCTGGGAAGTGCTGTGGCATCAAAGCGGTACGCCCACCCGCGTCGTGCGGTGGGAGAACGACATCCGCATGCGGATGACGGGCGTGGAACTGCCGCGTCACCGCGAGTACGTCCTGAAGGCCCTGCGCGACGTCACCGAGACGGCCGGCGTGAAGCTCATCGACGTCACCGACCAGCCGGGCGAATTCGCCAACCTCACCGTCGAGGTCACGCCCGACACGGCGCTGGAGGACAACCAGCCCTGCGTGACCTACCTGGACTTCCGCAGCGAAGCCAAGGTGGACACCGCCAACATCCAGATGCGCAGCAAGGACGTGTGGCGCTGCGCCTACCACGAGGCCATGCACCTCATGGGCGTGCGCGGCCATCCCGGCGGCAAGACCGTGCTGAGCTACTTCCCTTCCAAGGTCGACGGCCTGCTGCCGCTGGACCGCGTGATGCTGCGGGCCTGGTACTCGCCGCGCATGAAGGGCGGCATGACGCCCTTCGAAGCCCTGCCCGTGCTGGCCGACGAGCTGATCGCCACCGCGCCCGACAAGGTCGCGGCGGCACAGACGCGCGACCGCTTCTACGCCACCACCATCGACCAGATGCAGGCCTACGCCGCCGGCCGCGGCGACATCCCGGCCATCGTCAAGCGCTCGGGCAAGTCCACCGAGGAAGGCATTCGCCACGGCCGCAGCGAGATGAGTTACTTCCTGGGCGTCGCCTACTTCGAAGGCTCCACCGTCAAGGCCGACCAGAAGCAGGCCCTGAACTGGTTCGAACGCGCCGCCAGCGCCGGCAACCGCCGCGCGCAGTCCTACCTGGCCGGCCCCAGCAGCCCCAACAACAACAAGTGATCCTCGCGGGGGCGCCCCAGCGGCGCCACTGTTGAGTTGCGGCGCCGCACAGCGCCCGCGCGATGAAGCTTTCGTGGGCATACTTGCCGGTTTTGCCCGGCCGTGACGGGCACCATCGCCCGTGCCGCACGATCCCGAAAGCTTCCGCCGCCTGCTCGCGCGCAACGTCGCGCTGCCCCTGGCGCTCGCGACGCTGAGCGCCGCGCTCTTCATCGCGCTGATCGTCTACCTCGTCCGCGCGAACGGCACGGTCGAACAGACCGATCGCGTCATCACGCGCGCCTACGCCATCCAGAAGCTCGACCTGGACATGGAATCCTCGTTCCGCGGCTTCATGCTCAGCGGCGACGAGCGCTTCCTCGAGCCATTCAACGTCGCCCTGCCGCAGCTCAAGGCCGAGCAGACACGGCTGCATGAATTGACCTCCAACCCGATCCAACTCGATCGCCTGACCCGCATCGAGGCCGTGCAGCAGGCCTGGGACGCCTGGGCCGCCGGACACATCGAGGCGCGTCGGCGCGATCCCAGCTACGCCCTGGGCCTGCGTTCGGCGGAAGGGCTGCGCATGAAGCAGGCGGTGCGCGATCACTTTGACGAGTTCATCACCGTCGAACGCCGCGCGCGGCTGGATCGCGTGAACGAGGTCAACCGCAACACGATCTGGCTCGTCGGCCTGTTCGTCGTGCTGATGCTCGCCGTCGGCGCGGTGGTCGCCTGGCGCGGCCGCCGAGAGCTGCTCGGCCTGTCGGACACCTTCAGCCGCGCGCTCGACGAGCAGCAGCGCCAGGCCCGCGCGCTGCACGCCCAGGCCTGGCTGCGCGAAGGCCAGTCGCTGCTGTCGGAACGCCTCGGGCGCGAGCAGCAGATCGAAAGCGTGGGACGCGCCGCGCTGGAGGCGCTGGCGCAGTACGTGGGCCTGGCGGTCGGCGCGGTCTACCTGGCCGAACCGGGCGGCGGCTTCACCCGCGTGGCCACCTGGGGCTGGGCGCCTGAAGCCGAGGGCCTTGGTGAACGCGTTCCGCAAGGCCGCTCGCTCGTCGCCGAGTGCGCGCAGCGCCGCAAGGCGATCAGCCTCGACCAGCTGCCGCCCGGCTACCTGCGCGTGAACTCGGGTCTGGGCGAAGCCGCGCCGCGCGCGGTGGTGCTGGCGCCGGTGGAGCACGAGGGCCGGCTGGTCGGCGTGCTGGAGGCCGGCTTCCTGCGCCACGTGGAGCCGCGCGACCTGGAGATGTTCGAGGCGGTGGGCGACGTGTTCGGCGCCTCGCTCGAATCGGCGCGCTACCGGCATCGCCTGCAGGACGCGCTGGAGGAATCGCAGCAGCTCAACGAGGAACTGCAGGTGCAGCAGGAAGAGCTGCGCACCGCCAACGAGGAGCTGGAGGAGCAGTCGCGCGCGCTCAAGGAATCGCAGGCGCACCTGGAAAGCCAGCAGGCCGAGCTGGAACAGACCAACCTGCAGCTGTCGGAGCAGGCCGAGCGGCTGGAAGCCCAGCGCGACGAGCTCGGCAAGGCGCGGGGCGAGCTGGAGGAACGCGCCACCGACCTGGAGCGCGCCAGCCGCTACAAGTCGGAGTTCCTGGCCAACATGTCGCACGAGCTGCGCACGCCGCTGAACAGCTCGCTGATCCTGGCCAAGCTGCTGGCCGACAACCCGCAGGACAACCTGACCGCGGAGCAGGTGCAGTTCGCGCAGTCGATCTATTCGGCCGGCAACGACCTGCTGAACCTGATCAACGACATCCTCGACATCGCCAAGGTCGAGGCCGGCCGGCTGGAGATGCGGCCCGAGATCACGCCGGTGGCCGCGCTGGCCGAAGGCGTGCGGTCCATGTTCCTGCCGCAGGCGCAGCGCAAGGGCCTCGCGCTGGAGCTGCACGTCAAGCCCGGCGTGCCGAACACGCTCTTCACCGACCGCCAGCGGGTGGAGCAGATCCTGCGCAACCTGCTGGGCAACGCCGTGAAGTTCACCGAGCGGGGTTCGGTCGCACTGCACGTCAGGCGCAGCGGCGAGGACCGGGTCGCGTTCGAGGTGCGCGACAGCGGCATCGGCATCGAGCCTGCACAGCAGGAGCTGATCTTCGAGGCCTTCAGCCAGGCCGACGGCACCGTCAGCCGCCGCTTCGGCGGCACCGGACTGGGCCTGTCGATCTCGCGCGACCTCGCGCGCCTGCTGGGCGGAAGCATCACGGTGGCCAGCACGCCGGGCGTCGGCAGCACGTTCACGGTGATCCTGCCGACCGAATACAGCGGGCCCTCCGAGCAGACCCTCCCGCCTTCCCCGCAGCCGCTCGCCCTGCCCGCGCCGGCGCCCGTCGCGCCCCCGGAGGATGCGCCGGCCCCCGGCCCGCGGCTGCCCGCCTTCGAGGACGACCGCGAGCTCCCCGCCGACGGCCGCCGCACCGTGCTCGTGGTCGAGGACGACGAGCCGTTCGCGCGCATCCTGCTGGACCTGGCGCACGAACAGGGCTACCGCTGCATCGTGGCCCACCACGCCGACGACGGCGTCGACCTCGCGCGGCGCCACGTGCCCGACGCGGTGCTGCTGGACATGCGCCTCCCGGACGACTCGGGCCTGTCGGTGCTGCAGCGCCTGAAGGAAGACCCGCGCACCCGCCACATCCCGGTGCACGTGATCTCGGTCGAGGAACGCGAGGAAACCGCGCTGCACCTGGGCGCGATCGGCTACGCGCGCAAGCCGGCCAGCCGCGAACAGCTGCAGGAGGTGTTCTCGCGGTTGGAATCCAAGCTCAGCCAGAAGGTCAAGCGCGTGCTGGTGGTGGAGGACGATCCGCGCCAGCAGGAAAGCGTGCGCCGGCTCATCGGCGACGGCGACGTGGACGTGGTGGTGGTCTCCAGCGGCCGCCAGGCGCTGGACGCGCTCGAGCAATCGGTCTTCGACTGCATGGTGATCGACCTCAAGCTGCCGGACATGAGCGGCCAGGAACTGCTGCGCCGCATGGCGTCGGGCGAGAGCCGTTCGTTCCCGCCCGTCATCGTGTACACCGGACGCAACCTGACGCGCGACGAGGAAGCCGAGCTGCTGCGCTACTCGCGGTCCATCATCATCAAGGGCGCGCGCTCGCCGGAGCGCCTGCTCGACGAGGTCATGCTGTTCCTGCACAAGGTCGAGAACCAGCTGTCGGCGGAGCGCCAGACCATGCTGCGCACCGCGCGCAACCGCGACCGCGCGCTGGAAGGCCGGCGCATCCTGGTGGTGGACGACGACATGCGCAACGTGTTCGCGCTGACCAGCGCGCTGGAGCACAAGGGCGCGGAAGTCGAGGCGGCGCGCAACGGCCGGGAGGCGCTGGACAAGCTGCATGCGCAGCCCGACGCCTTCGACCTGGTGCTGATGGACATCATGATGCCGGAGATGGACGGCTACGCCGCGACGCGCGAGATCCGCCGTGTTCCGCGCTGGGCGAAGCTGCCGGTGATCGCCGTGACCGCGAAGGCGATGAAGGACGACCAGCAGCGCTGCCTGGACGCCGGCGCCAACGACTACCTGTCCAAGCCGATCGAGCTGGAGCGCCTGTTCTCGCTGCTGCGCGTGTGGATGCCCAAGCTGGAACGCATCTGACGGTGGGAAAAATCTGATGGGTTCCTCCCTCGCGGACATCGAGATCCGCCTGCTCATCGAGGCGGTGTACCTGCGCTACGGGCACGACTTCCGCGACTACGCGCCGGCCTCGCTCAAGCGGCGCGTGCTGCAGGCGCGCGAGCGCATGGGCACGGCGTCGGTCAGCGCGCTGCAGGAGCGCGTGCTGCACGACGCCGCCGAGTTCGCGCGGCTGCTGCAGTTCCTCACCGTGCCGGTGAGCGGCATGTTCCGCGACCCGTCGTACTTCCTGGCGCTGCGCCGCCACGTGGTGCCGGTGCTGCGCACCTATCCCTCGCTCAAGGTCTGGGTGGCCGGCTGCAGCACCGGCGAGGAGCCCTACTCGCTGGCGATCCTGCTGCACGAGGAAGGCCTGCTCGATCGCACCATCCTGTACGCCACCGACATCAACACCGCGTCGCTGGACAAGGCGCGCCAGGGCATCTTCCCGCTGGACCACATGCAGGCCTTCACGCGCGACTACCAGCGCGCGGGCGGCACGCGCAGCTTCAGCGAGTACTACACGGCCGGCTACGGCGGGGCGCTGTTCGACCGCATGCTGCGCGAGCGCATCACCTTCGCCGACCACAGCCTGGCCACCGATGCCGTGTTCTCCGAAACCCAGCTGGTGTCCTGCCGCAACGTGCTGATCTACTTCAACCGGCAGCTGCAGGACCGTGCGCTCGGGCTCTTCCACGAGTCGCTGTCGCACCGCGGGTTCCTCGGGCTCGGGTCCAAGGAGACGCTGGATTTCTCGGCCTTCGCCGACCGCTTCGAGGCGGTGAGCCGCCCCGACCGCCTGTACCGGAAGAAGCCATGAACCCGCAGCGGATCGAAGCCATCGCCATCGGCACGTCCGCCGGCGGCATCGACGCCCTTTTCGCGTTGCTGGAAGGCCTGCCGGTGCCTTCGCGTGCCGCGCTGATCGCCGTGATCCACCTGCCCGAGAGCCACGAGAGCCGGCTGCCGGATGTGTTCGGCGCCCGGCTCGGCTTTCCCGTCGCCGAGGCCACGCCCGGCGCGCTGGCCCGTCCGGGCCAGTTGCACTTCGCGCCCGCGGGCTACCATCTGCTGGTGGAGCCGGACCGGACCTTCTCGCTCAGTTGTGATCCGCCCGTGCTGTTCTCCCGGCCTTCGATCGACGTGCTGTTCGCCTCCTGCGCGGACGCCTGGGGCCCGGCATTGGCCGGCCTCGTCATGACCGGAGCCAACGAGGACGGCGCGGCCGGGCTGGCGGCCGTGCGCGCGGCGGGCGGCCTGGCGGCCGTGCAGGAC
>JAEWBU010000316.1 GCA_023390985.1 Pseudomonadota bacterium | reverse complement strand
TTGCGCCGCGTGCGGCCTTCGACGGTGAGTGCGCGCGCGCGCAGCGCCACCGTGGTCGGCAGGTAGCGCTGCGCGGCGGCCGCCGCCGTGGGTGAGACGGGCTGCGCCGGTCGCGAAGGGGTGGCGCCCGGCGCGGACGCGGTGCCGCTTTCCAGCGCCTGCTCCCAGGCGTCGATGCTGGCTGCGTCCAGCCGCACGTTGGCCGAGACGCCGCGGTCCGGCAGCTGGGCGGACTCGCCCTGAGCCAGGCCGATGGCGATGGCGCCACGCAGCACGCGCGGCTCGGCCCCGCCAAGGTCGCGCACGTAGTTGACGGAGGCGACGCGGCCGAGCTCCACCGCCAGCCGGTCCTGCGCCGGTCCGTTCGATTCCGGCAGCAGCACGTTCTCGTAGCGCAGCGGCAGCGCGGCCTCGGCCGTCTTGGACAGCGGCGCCGGCAGGTTCAGCGCCAGGCCCTGCAGGCTGCTGGTGACCAGCAACTCGGGCGTGCCGCGGCGGAAGCTGAGCACGGCCGTGTAGCTGGATCCGCCCGTCGCCTGCCGCGCCAGCTGCGAGACGAAGCCCAGCTCGCGCGCCTGGCGCAGGCCCTCGGCCGTGGCCGTGCCTTGCGCGCGCATCACCACCGAAGGTTCCGACGGGGCTCCGTTGCGGCTGCCGCCGTCGACGCGGACGTCGCCGCCCAGGGCGCGCGCCTGCGCGCCCACCACCTGGAAGCCGCGTTCGCTGAACAGCACGTTGCCGCGCGCGCGTTGCAGCGCCGGACTGTCGGGCGTGATCTGCACGTCGTTGCCCGCCAGCGTGACCGTGCCCTGCACCCGGCTGCGGTCGATCTGCGAGACCGGCAGCTGCAGGCCGAGCTTGACCGTGGTGTTGCCGTTGGCGCTGGCGCGGGCCAGCGCGTCGTTGGTCAGCGCCGAGATCGGCGACTTCTGGATCATCGAGAGCGCCTCGCCCAGCGGGCCGCGCACTTCGCCGTTGACGTTGACGACCGTGTGGGACAGGTCGGCGACCTGCGCGCTGGCATTCACCCGCAGGTTGGGGGCGGTGGAAAAGCGGCCCTGCGCATCGTCCACCCGCAGGCTGGAGCGATCGAACACCAGCTTGCCCGAGAGCTGGCTCAGCGCCGGCCAGGGCAGGGGGTTGGCGCCGTTGCGCACGACCGGTCGCGGGGCGAACGCGTAATTGGCGTTCTTCACCTGCGCGGTGACGAGGAATTCGCCCTGCCGCTGCGGGAACGGGAAGTCCTTCAGGTCGCCACGCACTCGGAAGCGGGCATCGCTCACCTCGGCCTGCAGCACCGACTCGCGCACGTAGTCGCGCGCGTCCTGCGGCACGCCCAGCGGCAGGTAGCGCCACACGCGGGCGCCGTTGGCGCGCGCCAAGGTGCCCTGCAGCTCCAGCACGCCCGGGAAGCGGTGCGCCTTCTGGTCGCCCGTGCGCCAGCTGGCGTGGGCCTCGCCTTGCGCATCCGCGTTGGCGAAGCGCAGTTGCGAGACGTTCACCGAAATGCGCTCGCCCGCCACCTGCCACTGCACGTCGCCCGAGAGGCGATCGAAGGCCAGCACCGGGTCCTGGAACACGCCCGGCAGCTCCAGCGCGCCACCGTTCAGCGAGACGCGGGCCTTGCCGCCGCTTTCGTTCAGGTCGAAGTCCAGCGCCGCGTTGCGCAGGCCCGGCGTGGCCGCGACCGGCTTGCCGTCCTGCACCGAGGCCGGCGCCGCGGCCAGCTGCAGCCCGGACACCTTGCCCTTGACCTTGTACTTGGCCGGCTGCTGCAGCGCGCCCTGCCACGAGCCGTGCAGGTTCTCCACCACGCCCTGCGGCGAATGGCGGGTCAGCGCGGCGTGGGTCGCGGCATCGAGCGGCACGCGGCCCGCCAGCTGGCCGAGGGTGCCCAGGTCGAGGCGGTCGGCGCGCAGCTCGCCCGCGCCTTCGCGCCGGCCGTCCGGCTCGGTCCAGGACAGGAAGATGTCGCCGGCCGGCCAGTGCTGGCCTTCGGCGGTGGTGAACTGCAGCGCCTTGGCCTCGATCTCCATGCCGCCGGGCAGCCGGCGGCCGCCGAAGCGGCCCGACACGGAAGCCAGCGAGAGCGGCGCCAGGCCTTCGCCGAGGGTGGTGGAAACGTCGGCGGCGGACAGGTCGGCGACCCCGCCCGTGACCTGCCCGTGGGCCACGTCGAGCCAGGCGCGCACCGCGCCGTGGCCGCCGTGCACCTCGATGCCGGGCCGGGCGTGCTTGCGCAGTTCGGCCAGGTCGACGCGCCGGAAGTCGGCGTGCAGCTGGCCGTCCCAGTCCTGCCAGCGACCGGGGCGGGTGGACAGCAGCGGCTGGCGGAACATGCCCTGCACGGTGAAGCGATCGCCCCAGCCGGCGGGCGGCGTGGCATCCAGGCGCAGCGCATGGCGGCGCGCGGTGTTGCGGACCACGAAGTCGACCTGCTCCAGCTGCAGCGGCGGGGCGGTGCGCATCTCGTCGGTCCAGCGCACGGTGCCGCCGCGGATGACGAATTCGCCCTGGCGGAAGAACCAGTCGGCCGCGCGGCCGTCGTCCTGTTTTCCCGGACCCTGCGCCTGCGTGAGCTCCAGGCCGGCCACGAACAGGCGGCCGTCCGCGGCGCGCCGCACGTCCAGCACCGGGCTTTCGATGTAAAGCTGGTCGAAGCCCAGGTGCAGCAGCGAGCGCGGCGAGAGGGACGCGTTGACGCGCGGCAGCCGCAAGGCCTCGCGGCCCTGCGGGTCGAGCAGGACCACGGATTCCAGCTGGATGGAGGGCACCAGGCCTTCGCTGCGGGCACTGACGGCGCCGATGCGCACGGGCACCCCCAGGAGGCGCGTGGCCTGGGTTTCCAGCGTGGGGCGAAGCTCGCCGATTCGCGGCACAATCCAGCCGTGCACCGCGCCCCAGGCGAGCGCCAGCAGCAGCCAGGCCGCGGCCAGCAGCCACAGGAGCCCTCTCGCGGCGGCGGCATACAGCTTCAGCGGGCCCGAGGGGAGCGGGGGCGATTCGTTCATGAAGACTACGAGGTGGCAGGAATTATGAGCCCCGGTGCAGCGAGGCCGGCCGTGGTGCAAGACGCTGCATGCAGCTCGGCCGGGGTCCCGGGTGAGATGCCCGCGGCCGCCGCCGGTTCCAGCCATTCGCGGTTCGTGCAGCGGGTCCGGCGCCGATACGCCGCCGAACTGCCGCTGCTGCCCGCCGGCCTGCCCACGCGCCAGTCGCTCCAGGCCACCTTCGAAGCCCTGACCGCCCACGGCCACGCGCTCGGCACGGCGCTGCGCATCCTGCGCCAGCTGGTGCTGGAGCGGCTGGCCACCCTCGACTGCGAGCAGCAGGCGCCCCTGGCCGGCGTGACCCGTTCGGTGACGCTGCTCGCCGAGTTCGCGCTGGACGCGGCCTGCCGCCAGGCGATGTCCGAGCTGTCTGCGGTCCACGGCACGCCGTTGCGGCCCGACGGCCAGCCGGCGCACCTGTGGGTGATCGGCATGGGCAAGCTCGGCGCACGCGAGCTGAACGTTTCCAGCGACATCGATCTCATCTACGTCTACGACGAGGACGGCGAGACGCCCGGGGTCGACGGCCGCGGCCGCATCAGCCACCAGGAATTCTTCGCCAAGGTCGTCAAGGCCATCTACGGGCTGGTGGGCGACACGACCGAGCACGGCTTCGTGTTCCGGGTCGATCTGGCGCTGCGGCCCAACGGCAACTCCGGACCGCCGGCCGTCTCGCTCGACGCGCTGGAGGAGTATTTCCTGGTCCAGGGGCGCGAGTGGGAACGGTTCGCCTGGCTCAAGAGCCGCGTGGTCGCGCCGCGCAGCGCCATCGCGGACGGCTCGGCCCAGGGCCTGCGCGGCGTGGTGCTGCCGTTCGTGTTCCGGCGCTACCTCGACTACGGCGTGTTCGATTCGCTGCGCGTTCTGCACCGGCAGATCCGCGAGCACGCGGCGCGCCGCAGCGCCGGCCGGCCCGAGCGCGCCAACGACGTCAAGCTCTCGCGCGGCGGCATCCGGGAGATCGAGTTCATCGTGCAGCTGCTGCAGGTGGTGCGCGGCGGCCAGTTCCCCGAACTGCGCACCCGGCCGACGCTGGAAGCACTGCAGCGCGTGGCGGCCGCCGGGCTGATGCCCCAGGCCACGGCGGATTCGCTGGCCCAGGCGTACGAATTCCTGCGCCGGGTCGAGCACCGCATCCAGTACCTGGACGACCAGCAGACCCACGTGCTGCCCCTGGGCTGCGAGAAGGAAGAGGACGACGGCGACCTCTCCTGGGTGGCCCAGACCATGGGCTACAAGGATTGCTGCCCTTTCCTGCATGAGCTGGACAGCCACCGCGAATTCGTCGCCCAGGAGTTCGACAAGCTGCTCGGCGCGCAGGAGGAATGCAAGGGCTGCGTGGGCCCCAAGGGCCGGGCGGCGCCGCAGGACCTCGACTCCCTGCTGGAGCGGCTGCCGCCGGACATGCGCGAGCGCATCGCCCGCTGGTGCGGCCATCCTCGCGTGCTGTCGCTGCGCGAGGACGCACGCAACCGGCTGTCGCGCCTGATCGCGCGCACCGCGCAGTGGCTGCTGGAAGGCCGCGTCGGCGAACAGGCCGCGGTCCGCATGGCCGACTGGCTGGAGCCGCTGCTGCGCCGCGAGAGCTACATCGCCCTGCTGCTGGAGCGCCCCGGCGTGCACGAGCGGCTGCTTCGCCTGCTGGGCGCGGCCAAGTGGCCGGCGCGCTATCTGCTGCGCCATCCCGGCGTCATCGACGAACTGGCCAGCGAGGCGCTGTTCTCCGAGCGGTTCGTTCCCGGTGAGTTCGAGCAGGACCTGGAAGACCGCCGCCGCGCATTGCAGCGCACCGGAGAGGACGACGACGAGGCGCTGCTCAACCTGCTGCGGCGCGCGCACCACGCCGAGGTCTTCCGCACCCTGGCGCGCGACATCGAAGGCCGGCTGACGGTGGAGCAGGTGGCCGACGACCTGAGCGCGCTGGCCGACGCCGTGCTGCGCATCACCGCTCGCTGGAGCTGGGAGCGCCTGAAGAACCGCCACCGCGAGACGCCGAGCTTCGCCATCATCGGCTACGGCAAGCTGGGCGGGAAGGAGCTGGGCTACGGCAGCGACCTGGACATCGTGTTCGTCTTCGAGGACGAGGACGACCGCGCCCAGGAGGTCTACGGCGCGTTCGTGCGCAAGCTGATCAACTGGCTGACCACCAAGACCGCCGAGGCCGACCTCTACGAGATCGACACCGCGCTGCGCCCCAACGGCAGCTCGGGCCTGCTGGTCACCACCTTCGCGGCCTACGAGAAGTACCAGCTGGGCCGCGGCAGCAACACCGCCTGGACCTGGGAACACCAGGCCATGACGCGCGCGCGGTTCGTGCTGGGCGAGCCCGCGATGGCGGCCCGCTTCGACGCCGTCCGCGAGGCGGTGATCACCGCGCCGCGCGACCGCGAAGCGCTGCGCCAGGAGATCGTCGCGATGCGCCAGCGGGTGCGCGCCGCGCATCCGGTGAAGGCCGGCAGCTTCGACGTCAAGCACAGCGAAGGCGCCATGGTGGATGCGGAGTTCGCCGTGCAGTACCTGGTGCTCGCGCATTCCGGCGAGCACCGCGAACTGGTGCCCAACGTGGGCAACATCGCCCTGCTGCAGCGCGCCGAGGCGGCCGGGCTGCTGCCGGCGCAGGTCGGGCAGAAGGCGGCAGCCGCGTACCGCGAGCTGCGCCGCATCCAGCACGGCGCGCGCCTGAACGAAGAGCCGACGCAGGTCGCGCCCGAGGCACTGGCCGCCGAGCGCGAAGCGATCCAGGCGCTCTGGACCGCAGTCTTCGGTTGAGCGACCGCCTTTCCCTTCCTGTCCGGAAATTTAATCAATCGATTGATTGACGTGGTCTAATGCGGGCCCTCATGTCCGCCGCAGTACCACGTTCTTCTACCGTCCCCCGCAACCCGCCCGCCCCCGCCGTGCCCAAGGGCGCGGCCGGCGAGCAGGCCCGCGAGCGCCTGCTCATGGCCGCGCTGCGGCTGTTCGCCGACCAGGGCTTCGCCCGCACGTCCACCCGCGAGATCGCGCAGGCGGCCGGGGCCAACGTGGCGGCCATCCGGTACTACTTCGGCGACAAGGAAGGCCTGTACCGGGCCGCGTACACCGAGCCCATGGGCAGCGCGCGCGACATCGTGTCGTTGTTCGACCGGCCCGAGTTGGCGCTGGAGGATTCCCTGGCCCGCATAATAGGCAGCGTCCTGGCGCCCATGAAGCAGGGCGCCGAGC
>JAEWBU010000251.1 GCA_023390985.1 Pseudomonadota bacterium | reverse complement strand
CTGCGCCTGCGCGGCGGCCGTGCGCGCGGCGGCCACGCTGGCCAGCACGGCCAGGCCCAGTGCACCGCCCATCATGAAGGAGGTGTTGACCACGCCGGAGGCGAGGCCGCTGTCCTGCGGGTCGACGTCGTTCATCGCCGCCAGCAGCATCGGATTGAAGGCGATGCCGGCGCCGATGCCGAGCAGCAGCATCGCGGGCAGCACGTCCACCAGGAAGCTGCCGCCCGCCGGTGCGCGCGCGAACAGCGCCAGCCCGAAGGCGGCCACCATCAGGCCCACCGCCAGCGGACCGCGGATGCCCCAGCGCATGACGATGCGGGCCGAGGCGCCCAGCGACATGAAGGCCATGATCAGGTTGCCCGGCAGGAACGCCAGGCCGACCTGCATCGGCGTGTAGCCCAGCACCAGCTGCATGTAGAGCGCCGACATGAAGAACCAGGCGAACATGGCCGCGGCCCAGAGCACGCCGGCCACGTTGGCGGTGGCCAGGTTGCGATGCGTGAACAGGCCCAGCGGCATCAGGGGCTGCGCGATGCGCGACTCGATGGCGATGAACGCGCCCAGCAGCACGGCCGCCGCGCCGAGCAGGCCCAGCGTGCGGCCCGAGAGCCAGCCTGCCTCGTTGCCGTTCACCACCGCGTACACGGCCAGCAGCAGCGCCGCGGTGATGGTGATGGCGCCGCCCCAGTCCAGCCGCAGGCCCGCGCGGCGCCCGCCGGGCGCGATCAGCGCGCGGCACAGCAGCGCCACCGCGATGCCGATCGGCAGGTTGACCAGGAAGATCCAGCGCCAGCTGAGCAGGCTGGTGAGCACGCCGCCGAGCAGCACGCCCACGCTGCCGCCGCCGGCGCAGACGAAGCCGTACACGCCCATCGCCCGGGCCCGTTCGCCGGGCTCCGTGAAGAGATTCATGATCAGCGACAGCGCCACCGCCGACACCACCGCGCCGCCCAGGCCCTGCACGGCGCGCGCCGCCACCAGCGTGGCCTGCGTGGGCGCCAGGCCGCAGGCCAGCGAGGCCACGGTGAACAGCGCGATGCCGGCCAGGAACACGCGGCGGTGGCCGAACAGGTCGCCGAGCCGGCCGCCCAGCAGCAGGAAGCCGCCGAAGGTGAGCATGTAGGCGTTCACCACCCAGACCAGCGCGGTCTCGGTGAACTTCAGGTCGGTGCGGATGGAGGGCAGCGCGACGTTCACGATGGTCGTGTCCAGCACGATCATCAGCACGCCCAGGCAGAGCACGTACAGGGCCCACCAGCGCTTGCGCCGGCCGGCGTCTTGGGACGTCATGGCAAGTTCCTTTCGATCGAGGGTTCGTCCAGCTACGACGAACCAGCGGCCCCGGTTTCGACACGCGGCCCAGCGGATTCTGCGCGGCTAGGGCGTGCGGCCGCGCACGGCCCAGACCCGGGCCCGCAGCCCCAGCGCGCCGCCCTCGTCCGCAGGCAAGCGCTTCCGGAGCGCTTCGCGCAAGCGCAGCCGCCGCTCCTCGGGCAGGGAAGCGACATAGGCCGGCGCCGGCCCCTGCGCGCCGAGGAAAGGCTCCCAGTAGTCCTCGAAGCTGGCGAAGGTCGTGTCGATCTCCAGCGGCACCACGCTCACGTCCCCGAAGCGGGCCTGCTGGAACGCGGACAGCAGCGCGTCCGGCCGGCAGAGGCCGAAGCGCCGGCCCTCGTGGAGCCGGGCGGCATCGGCATCCAGCTCCACGGCCGTGTCCCAGAACAGGCGCAGCATCTCCATGCCTTCCGCGTAGTCCCACACATAGGCCGCCACGGTGCCGCCCGGTGCCGTGACACGCGACATCTCGGCCAGCGCGAGGGCGACGTCCGGGACGAAGTTGAGCACCAGCCCCGATACCGAAACGTCCACCTGGGCGTCCTGCAGCGGGATCGCGGCGGCGTTGCCGGAACACAGCTGGACCGAGACCGGAAGCTGCCGCCGGGCCAGCGCGAGGAATCCTTCCGAAGGCTCGACGCCGGTCAGCGCCGCGGGACGGGCGTGCTCCGCGATCGCCGCGCAAAGGGCGCCGGTGCCGCAGCCCACGTCCAGCCACCGGTGCTCCGGCGGGATCGCCAGCCACGAGAGGAATGGCGGCGCGACCTGGCGACTCCAGCGGCCGATGTACCGCTCGTAGGGATCACCTTGCTGCCAGTTGTCGTGGATGCGGGTTTCGGCCATCGCACTTCTCCTTGCGGCCCGCGGGCGGCACGGCTCGATGCTACGCGCGGGTCCGGGCCTCGTCGCGCGCGAAGTCGATGAAAGCGCGCAGCGCGGCCGGCAGGTAGCGCTGGCGCGCGTAGTAGAGGTACGGCGGGCCGATGCCCGGCGACCACGATTCCAGGACACGCACGAGTTGGCCGGAGGCCAGCTCGCGCTCGACGTACTTCTCGTGCAGGTAGGCCAGCCCGCCGCCCGCGACTGCCGCGTTCACGGCGATCAGCGAATCGTTGACGATGAGGCGGCCTGCCGGCGGCGGCATCTTGCCGGGGCGGCGCTGGAACTCCCACTCCTGGATCGAGCCGCCGGGAAAGCGCCGCTGGATGCATTCGTGCCCGGCCAGCTCGCGCGGCGTGCGCGGCGGCGGATGGTGCTTGAAGTAGTCCGGCGAGGCCACGATCGCGTAACGCTGCGGCGGCCCGATGCGCACGGCCACCATGTCCTGCGGGACGTCGCTGCCGAACCGCACGCCGGCGTCGAAGCCCTCGCTCACGATGTCCTGCCGCGCCGCTTCCGCGGTGATCTCGATCGACACGTCGGGGTGCTCGCGCGTGAAGCGGGCGGCCATCGCCGCCAGATGGAACTGCGCGACGGGCGCGGGCGCGTTGATGCGCAAGCTGCCGATGGGCGAGGCGCGATGCACGTTCACCCGCTCGACCGCGTCGTGGATCAGGCGCAGTCCGGGCTCGAGGCTGGCGAGCAGTTCCGCGCCCGCGGCCGTCACGGCCACGCTGCGCGTCGTGCGCTTGAGCAGCACCACGCCCAGCTGGTCTTCCAGCTTGCGGATGGCCTGGCTGACCATCGAGGTGGACACCTTCCGCTCCACCGCGGCGCGGCGGAAGCTCCCGTGCCGGGCGACCGCGGCGAAGAACTCCAGCTCGGGGAGGTACGAACGCATTGTTCAATGGTGCTTAACAGGCCATTGACGATTATCCAGCTAGTCGCAGCGGCATCCGGTTCCTAGCATGACGTCATCGCCATCAGGAGAACCCATGCGCAACTCGGACAACACCCTCCTCGTCACCGGCGGCGGCTCCGGCATCGGACGGGCCCTGGCCCGGCGGCTGCACGATGCAGGCCACCGTGTCGTCGTGGCCGGCCGCAACCTGGCCGCGCTGCATGAGACCGCCGCGGGGCGTGAACGCATCACGGCCCTTGAGCTCGACATCGGCGACCCGGCGCCGATCGAAGCGTTCGCCGCCCGCGTGCTGCGCGAGCATCCCGGGCTCAACGTGCTGGTGAACAACGCGGGCGTCATGCGCCGCGAGAACCTGCGCGTGCGCGGCGACCTGGCCGATGCGCAGGAGACGATCACCACCAACCTGCTCGGCCCGATGCGGCTGACCAATGCGCTGGTCGAGCATCTTTCGAAGCAGGAGGGCGGCACGATCATCAACGTCACCTCGGGACTGGCGTTCGTGCCGGCGGCCGCCAGCCCGAGCTACTCGGCCAGCAAGGCGGCGATGCATGCCTGGACGGTCTGCCTGCGGCTGCAGCTGCAAGGCGCGGTGACCGTCGTGGAGTGGGTGCCGCCCGCGCTGCAGACCGAGCTGACGCCCGGCCAGTCGAACCGCGAGGGCTACATGCCGCTCGACGACTTCATGGACGAGAGCATGCGGCTGCTGGCGCAGCGCCCGCTGCCCGACGAGATCCTGGTCGAGCGGGTGCTGCGGTTGCGGCGGGCGGAAGCGGAAGGGCGGTTCGACCAGGTTCTGCAGGCGCTGGCGCGGTCCTGAGCTCGGGCGCACCGCGGCGGATTGCAAGAAGCAACAAAGTTGGAAAAGAGGCTGTGCGCCGCCTAGGCTGATTCCTTCGCCGAACTCAGGGGAGAGCAGCCATGGCCGAGAAGACGACATTCAGCGAGGAAGGCCTCGCGGCACTGCGGCAGTCCGTGCGCGGACGGGTCGCGACATCGGGCGACGACTACGAGCAGGCGCGCACCCTCTGGAACGGCATGATCGATCGCCGACCGGCCGTGGTGGTGCGGTGTGCCGGCGCCGCCGACGTGCGGCAGGCCATCCGGTTCGCGCGCGAGAACGACCTGGCGCTCGCCGTGCGCGGGGGCGGCCACAACATCGCGGGCGACGCGGTCGTCGAGGGCGGCCTGCAGATCGACCTGTCGCTGATGAAGTCGGTCCGCATCGATCCGGCGCGACGCATCGCGCGGGTGGAGCCGGGCGCGACGCTCGGCGATTTCGACCGCGAGGCGCAGGCGTTCGGGCTCGCCACGCCGCTGGGCATCAACTCCACCACCGGCGTGGCCGGGCTGACGCTCGGTGGCGGCTTCGGCTGGTTGAGCCGGGCGCTCGGGCTGTCGATCGACAACCTGCTGTCGGCCGACGTCGTGACGGCGAACGGCGACCTGGTCACGGCCAGCGAGTCCGAGAACCCCGACCTGTTCTGGGGCCTGCGCGGCGGTGGCGGCAACTTCGGTGTCGTGACGTCCTTCGAGTTCAAGCTGCATCCGGTGGGACCGACCGTGCTGGCCGGCCTGGTCATCCATCCGATCGATGCGGCGGCCGAGGTGCTGCGCTTCAAGCGCGAGTTCGTCGCCAAGGCGCCGGACGAGTTCGTCTGCTGGTTCGTGCTGCGCCAGGCGCCGCCGCTGCCCTTCCTGCCGCCGCAATGGCACGGCAAGGAGATCCTGGCGCTGGCCATCTGCTACGCCGGGGACGTCGCGGAAGGCGAGCGCATCGCCAAGCCCCTGCGCGAGTTCGGCCAGCCGATCGCCGACGTGGTGGGGCCGATGCCGTACGCCGCCTGGCAGACCATCCTCGATCCGCTGCTGACCCCCGGGGCGCGCAACTACTGGAAGTCGCACGACTTCGCCGCGCTCTCCGACGGGCTGGTGGACGTGCTGGTCGAGCATGCGCGCCGCATCCCCGATCCGCAGACCGAGATCGCCTGCGCGCAACTGGGCGGCGCGGTCAGCCGCGTGTCGCGTGAAGCCACGGCCTACAACCACCGCGACGGCCAGTACGTGCTCAACGTGCACGGCCGCTGGGCCGACAAGTCCAAGGACGAGGCCTGCATCGGCTGGGCCCGCGACCTGTGGAAGGCGGCAGCGCCTTTCTCGACCGGCAGCGTGTACGTCAACTTCCTGACGCAGGAAGAGGGCGACCGGGTGCGCGACGCCTATGGCGAGAATTACCAGAAGCTGGTCGCGCTGAAGAACAAGTACGACCCGAAGAACATCTTCGGCGTCAACCGGAACATCCAGCCGAGCGTATGGATGCCCCGTGAGCGGCGCGAGTCGGCAGCGTGACGCGCGCCCGGCGCTGATCGAATCGATCAGCGCGCTGACCCTGGCCACGCACGACATGGCGCGCGCGGTGCGGTTCTATGCCGCGCTGGGTTTCGCGCTGCGCTATGGCGGGGAGTCGGCGGCGTTCACCAGCTTCAGCGCGGGCAACGCCTGCCTCAACCTGACGACGGAGGGCAGCGAGCGCGAGTGGTCCTGGTGGGGGCGCGTCATCTTCCATGTCGCGGATGTGGACCAGCTCTACCAGCAGGCCCTGGACGCCGGCCTCCGGCCGCAAGCCCCGCCGCGCGATGCCACGTGGGGCGAGCGGTTCTTCCACATCGTCGATCCGGACGGGCACGAGCTGAGCTTCGCCAAACTGCTCGAAGGCGCCCAGGGGGCTTAGCACAACTCCCGCGACGGCCATTTCACAGGCCGCGTGGAGAAGCTTGTGGAAAACCGCGTGACAGGTGTGCCGGAGCGAGCAGCGGCGGGGCCTGCCACGCGTTGCTCATTTGGTGAGCAGGGCCCGGAAAGCTCATCCGGGGCGTGGCGCGGGCGACACACCGTGCCGGCCGTTAATCGGAAAGTTCGCCTTCTCCGCAAGCCAGCCGCATCCGCGCGAACAGCGCGACGAGGTGCACCGCCAGCGCGGCGCAGAGCGGGTAGCGCCAGCCCCAGGCGACGAAGTCGGCGTGCACCAGCTGGGAGGCGATGACGGCCATCAGGCCGGCCGCGGCGACCGCGCCCGCCAGCGCGCCCACCACGGCGGAGGCGCTGGCCGGCGCCGGATGCAGGGATCCGCAGGCGCCCCAGGCCAGGCCCTGGCCGGTGCGGCAG
>JAEWBU010000203.1 GCA_023390985.1 Pseudomonadota bacterium | reverse complement strand
GCACGAACACGTTGTATTCGCTGGTCAGGCGCGCGATCGGCGTGGCCTGCGACAGGTTCACCGGCGGCTTGCCGGTGATGATGCCGCCCAGCATCACGGCGCCCATCACCATCAGCGCGTTCGGGTCGCCCTTGCTGGCGTTGACGAACTGGGCCAGGCCCAGCGCGCCGGCGGCGCCGCCCTTGTTCTCGTAGGCGACGCTGTCGGCCACCTTCGCGTCCTGCAGGGCCTTGCCCAGGGCGCGGCCGGTGGTGTCCCAGCCGCCGCCGGGGTTGGCGGGGATCATCATCTTGACGTTGGCCGCGGCGCGGGCCGACAGCGGCAGCGCGCCGGCGGCGGCCAGCGCGGCCAGGGTCTTCAGGAAGGTGTCACGACGCATGAGCTTGTCTCCTTGGTTGTCGGGTGAACCAGCGGATGATGCGCCGGGCTCCTGTCAATCGGCTGTCCGGGGCATTGGGGAAACTACCAGCATTTCCCACTGCTACCCTCGCGCTCCCATGAAGCTCCTGCTGGTCGAAGACGACGCCTCCATGCGCACCACGCTCGAACGCTCGCTGTCGCGCCGGGGGATGCAGGTGCGCTCGTGCGGCGACGGCGGCCAGGCGCTCGCGGCCTGGACCGCCTTCCAGCCGGACGTGGTGGTGCTGGACCTGAGCCTGCCCACGCTGGACGGACTGCAGGTGCTCGAACAGGCCCGCCGCTCGGGACAGGCCGCGCCGGTGCTGCTGCTCACCGCCCGCGGCACGGTGGGCGATCGCGTGCTGGGACTCAACGCCGGCGCCGACGACTACCTGCCCAAGCCCTTCGACCTCGACGAACTCGAGGCGCGCCTGCGCGCACTCGCGCGCCGCCGCTCACCGGCACCGGAATCCGCGCCCGCCCAGACGCAGGTCGGGCGCCTCCGGCTCGATCGCGCGATGGGCGCCTTCTATCTCGGCACGCAGGTGCTGGAGCTCACGCCGCGCGAGTCGGCGCTGCTGCAGGCGCTGTTCGCGCGGCCGGGCCACGCCGTCTCCAAGGAGAAGCTGTTCGAGCTGGTGTTCCCCGGCCAGGCCGACGTGCAGTACGAGGCGATCGAGGTGGTGGCCTATCGCCTGCGCAAGAAGCTCGCTGGCACCGGCGCGGCGCTGATGACGCTGCGCGGCCTGGGCTACCTGGTCAAGGACGAATGAAGCCGCTGTCGCTGCGGCGCTTCCTGCTGCTGGGCATCCTGCTGCCGGTGCTGCTGCTGATCGCCGTCAACGGCATCAGCCTCTACCGCCAGGCCTTGCAGGCGGTGAACACCGCGTACGACCGCACCCTGCTGGCCTCGGCCAAGGTGATCGGCGAGCAGCTGGACGTGGAGGGCTACGATTCGCACGCGCAGTTGCGAGCCACCGTGCCGTATTCGGCGCTGGAAGCCTTCGAGGCGGACAACCGCAGCCGGCTCTTCTACCGGGTCTCCAGCCTCCAGGGCGAGCTGGTCTCGGGCTTCGACGACCTGCCGTTCTGGCGCGGCCAGCTGCCCGCCAAGCCGCCCTACTCCGCGCTGGTGGACTTCTACGACGAGCGCTTCCGCGACAGCGACGTGCGCGTCGCCGTGCTGCTGCAGCCGGTGGCCAGTTCGCACGGCCGCGGCATGGCCGTGGTCCAGGTGGCCGAGACGCTCGAGCTGCGCCGCACCCTGGCGCGCAAGGTCCTGGTGGACACGCTCTGGCGCCAGGCGCTGCTGGTGGCGGTGATCGCGCTGGTGGTGCTGGTGGTGGTGCAGCGCGCCACCCGGCCGGTGCGGCGTCTGTCCGGCGAACTGCAGGCGCGGCCCGAGGGCGACCTGACGCCCATCGTGGCCGGCGACGCACCCCGCGAGCTGCTGCCGCTGGTGGATGCCACCAACGGCGTGATGGCCCGGCTGGCGCAGCTGCTGGAACACCAGAAGCGCTTCGTGCGCGATGCCGCGCACCAGCTGCGCACGCCGCTGGCGGTGCTCAAGACCCAGGTGCAGTCGGCGCAGCGCGGCGACGTCGAGCCGCGCCAGGCGCTCGACGAAGTGGGTGCCACGGTCGAGCGCGCGACGGCGCTGGCCAACCAGATGCTGTCCCTGGCCAAGGTCGAGCAGCTGCGCCAGCAGGCCGATGCACCCGCCACCGACCTGGCCGAAGTGGTGCGATCGGTGGCGCTCGAGCTGTCGCCGCTGATCGCCGAACGCAACCTCGACTTCGGCATCGACACCCGTCCCGCGCCGGTGCGCGCGCACGAGTGGATGCTGCGCGAGCTCACCCGCAACCTGCTGCACAACGCCATCCGGCACGGCCGCGAGGGCGGATCGCTCAGCGTCCGGCTGGTGACCGATCCGCGCTCGCTGGCGCTCACGATCTCCGACAGCGGCCCTGGCATCGCCGACGACCTGCGCCAGCGGCTCTTCCAGCCGTTCGCCGCCGGTGACGTGCGCAGCGGCAGCGGACTCGGGCTCGTCATCTGCGCCGAGATCGTGCGCGCGCTCGACGGCAGCATCGTGATGGAAAACCGCGAGCGCCATGGGCATGTCGAAGGCCTGGACGCCACGGTGCGGTTGCCCCTGGCTACCATGGAGGCGAATGGAACGACTCAGGATTGACAAGTGGCTCTGGAGCGCGCGCTTCTACAAGACGCGCACGCTGGCGGCGGAGGAGATCGGCAAGGGCCGGGTCGAGATCAACGGCCAGGAAGCCAAGGCCGCGCGCGAGGTGAAGGTCGGCGATACCGTTTCGGTGCGCCGCGAGGCCGTCACGCGCACCGTGGTGGTCAGGGGCCTGTCGAACATGCGCGGGCCGGCGCCCGTGGCGCAGCAGCTGTACGAGGAAACGCCCGAAAGCCTGAAGGCGCGTGAGGAGGCGGCGCAGCAGCGTCGCTATGCGCCTGAGCCGTCGCTGTCGATCGAGCACGGCCGGCCCACCAAGCGCGGCCGACGGGAACTGGACGAAGCGCAAAAGGGTTGGGGCGACCGCTGGAGCGCGTCGATCGACGACGAAGGCGACTGACGCGTCGATCTTGTCGGACCCGTCCGACACGCTTGTCGGCCGCCGTCCCGAATGCTTGTAGAGCACAGCATTCCGTCACGTCATTGTCGTGATCCCGGTCGATACTGGTGGGCTTGCAGCAGTAGAGGAGTCCATAACCATGCAAGAACGCAAGACCATCTCGATGCTCCAGCGCGTGCCCGTCATCCTGGCGGTCACTGCCGCGTCGTACGGACTGCAGTTGCCGCCCAGCGTTGCCGGGCGTGCCGCGGGCCAGGGCATGAGCAGCAAGGTCATCACCCAGCCGCTCCTGACGGCGACCCGCCCCGAGGGCAGACGCAACGCGTAAGAGCGCGAGCTCTCTTCAACGAAAGGCCGCCTTCGGGCGGCCTTCTGTTTTTCTGGGCGCGTCCCTCCTAACGCCGTCCTGATGCGCTCGGTGCTAGTCTGGCTGGCGATGGAAAGCCGAGCCACCCTCTTCGATCCGCCCAGCCGCGGCGGACCCGTTCGCGATGCATGCCGGGTGGCCGCCCTGCTCGCCGCCGCGACGGCCGGCGGCCTGCTGCTCGACCGCTACGCGTCGCTCACCAGCGTGGCCATGCTGTACGTGCTGGCGGTCGCGATCGCCTCGTACGCCGTCCGGCTGTCCGCCTCCATCGCCTGCGCGCTGGGCGCGGTCGCGCTGCTGAACTTCTTCTTCATCCCGCCGCACTTCAGCTTCCGGGTGGACGCGCAGGAGAACGTGGCGACCTTGCTGGCCCTGCTTTGCGTCGCGGTCGTGATCAGCCAGCTGGGCACGGCGATGCGCCGGCAGGCGCAAGCGGCAAAGCTGAATGCGCACCGGGCGCTGCAGCTGGAACAGCTGGCGACGGAGCTGGCCGGCGCCACTTTCCCGGCGGAGATCCTCCTGCTGTGCCAGCGCTTCCTCAGCCGGGCCTTCGCCGGCCCCTGCCTCGCCGGCCTGCTGCGAGCCGACCGCAGGCTGGACCTGCCCGCCGACACGCCGGCGGCCATCCGCGAGGGCCTGCAGGC
>JAEWBU010000189.1 GCA_023390985.1 Pseudomonadota bacterium | reverse complement strand
CTGCAGCACCGCGTCCTGCGGCACGTGCATCACGGCGCCCGCGAACACGCCGGCCGCGCGATCGCCGAGCAACGCCGCGACGCGGTCGGCCAGCGCGCGCTGTCCCGGCGTGGAGAGCACGAGCGCGCGGCGCAGGCCGAGGCGGTCGAGCTCTTCAGGAAGCCGGGCGAGCGAGCCCGCGCCGAAGACGACGCGGGGAGACTGGGCGACGTAGGTGAAGGGCTTCATGGACCGAGGCATCATCGCACCCATGCCACTGCCCGTCCACGACGTCTACGCGATCAAGTACGCCGATCACCGGCGCAACGCTTCGGTCAACTTCCTCGGCGGTGATCCGCACGACGGTCCGATGCCGATGGACTATTTCATCTGGCTGATCCGCGGACCTTCGGGCACCTTCGTGGTGGACACCGGCTTCAACAAGGAGGCCGCCGACGCACGCAAGCGCAACTTCCTGCGCTCGCCTTCCGAAGGGCTCGCGCTGCTGGGCGTGCAGGCAACTGAAGTGACCGACGTGATCGTGACGCACATGCACTACGACCACGCGGGCAACTGCGACCTGTTCCCGGCCGCCACCTTCCACCTGCAGGACCGCGAGATGCAGTACGCCACCGGCCGCTACATGGCGCACCGCTGCATGCATGACGCGTACAGCGTGTTCGACGTGCTGCGCATGGTGCGGAACGTGTACGACGGCCGCGTGCGCTTCCACGACGGCGACGCGCAACTCGCGCCGGGCCTGAGCCTGCACCTGATCGGCGGCCACACCATGGGCCTGCAGGCGGTGCGCGTGCACACCCGCCGCGGCTGGGTGGTGCTGGCCTCGGACGCCAGCCACTACTACCGCAACATGGAAGAGGAGCGGCCCTTCCCCATCATCTTCAACGTGGGCGACATGGTCGAAGGCTGGGGCAAGCTGCAGCGGCTGGCCGACTCGCCGGACCACGTGATCCCGGGGCACGACCCCGAGGTGCTGCGGCGTTATCCCGCGCCGAGCCCGGAGCTGGAAGGCGTGGTCGCCGTGCTGGACCAGCCGCTCACAAGCCCCCCGCCACCTTCAGCACCGTCCCGGTGACGTAGCTGGCGCGATCGCCCAGCAGCCACACGATCCCCTCCGCGATCTCCGAGGCGTGCGCCGGCCGGCGCATCGGGATGCGCGCGGCCACGCGGAAGGGGCGGCCGGGCTCGCCGGCAGCCGCATGGATGTCGGTGAGCGTGGTGCCCGGGCTGACCGCGTTGACGCGGATGCCGCTCTCGGCCAGCTCGCGCGCCAGCCCCACCGTGAACGCCTCGATGGCCGCCTTGGTCGCCGCGTAGTGCACGTACTCGCCCGGCGCGCCCAGCGTGGCGGCGATGGACGACACGTTGACGATGCTGCCCTTGGTGCCGTCGAGGTACCAGCGCGCGACGACCGCCTGCGTGAGGACCAGCGTGCTCAGCACGTTGACCTCCAGCACGGTCTTCATCGTCTCGTGGCTGGTCTTCAGGAACGGTCCCAGCGGTCCGGTGATGCCGGCGTTGTTGACCAGGCCGACCAGCGGGTCCAGCGGCTCCGGGATCCGCTGCAGCAGCGCGCGGGCAGCATCGGGCTCGCCCAGGTCGGCCCGCACGATGGCGCAGCGACGGCCCGCTTCCTCGATCTGCACCTGCACCCGCCGGGCGGCGTCTTCCTGCGTCGCGTAGGTGATGCAGAGGTCGTAGCCCTCCGCGGCCAGCAGGCGCGCGGTCTCGGCGCCGATGCCGCGGCTGCCGCCGGTGATGAGTACGGTGCCCTTGCGGTGGGTGGTCATGGTGTCGTGCTCCGATCGCGGACCTTGAGGTGCAGCAGCACGGCCGCGACCAGCGAGGCCGCGGCCAGGATGAGTGACGCGCCCGCGCCGACGGCGGTGCCGCAGGCGCTGATCAGTGCCGCCAGCGCCACGGGCGCGGCGGCCGCCAGCACGAACGCCGGCCGCAGCAGCCCGCCGACGATGCGGCCGTACTGCGCCGTGTCGAACAGCACCAGCGGCATCGCGCCGCGCGTGATCGTGGCGATGCCGTTGCCCGCGCCGTAGAGGAAGGCGAAGGCCGCCGCGCCCCAGGCCGTGGTGCCGGCCAGCAGGTAGAACAGCAGGCAGACGCAGATCAGGGCACCGGGCAGCAGGTTGAGGCGCACCGGGTTCACGCCGTGGCCCCAGAACACCACTCCCAGGCGTCCGAACACCTGGCCGAAGCCCAGCAGCATCGCGATCGTCACGGCCGTCGAGGCGCTCCAGCCGCGCCCCTGCAGCAGTTCGATGAAGTGCGCTGCCATGCCGGTCTGCAGGACGATCACGGCGACGGCGATGACGCCGTAGAGCAGTCTGGCGCCCGCGATGGGCACAGGCGGCGCCACGCCGCCCGGCACCGCATCCGCGGCCGCCATCTCGGTGCGCCTGGCCTTGGGCAGCGCCAGGTGCAGCAGCGAGCAGGCGACGAGGAAGCCCGCGTAGCACGCGAGCGCCATGCGCCAGCCCAGCGCCTGCTGCAAAGCCTGCCCGACCGGCCAGAACACGGTGGAGGCGAAGCCGCCGAACAGCGTGATGATGGAAATCGCGCGCTTGGCGCCCGCACCCGCGATGAACGCGAGCGAAGCGAAGGCCGCGTCGTACTGCGCGAGGCGCATCGCGAGCCCCAGCAGCCCCCACGCGACCACGTACTGCGCCGCGTGCCGCGTGGTGGCCAGCAGCAGGCAGCCCACGGCGCCGATCCAGCAGCCGGCCATCATCGCGGCGCGGCCGCCGTGGCGGTCGATCCAGGCCCCGACCCAGCCCGAAGAGATCCCCATCACCAGCAGCGCCAGCGAGAAGCCCGCCTGCAGGAAGGCCGGACTCCATCCCAGGGAATGCTGCATCGGCCCGGCGAACACCGCGATCAGGTAGTGCATGGTGCCCCACGCGATCACCTGCGACAGGCCCAGGCACACCACGATGCGGGCGGGGATGCCGACCTTCCAGAAAGGTTCGGCGGCGGAGGAGGTGGAAGTCAGGAGCGAACTCACGCGGATCCCATGCAGTGCCACAATCGTGCCGCCTTCGCAGCCATAAGCCAAGCCTTGGGCTGTTATGCAATGCATTCGCTTCGCTTATGAACGACATCGGCTCCGAGCAGCTCCTCACCTTCCGGCTGGTGCTGACCACCGGCAGCTTCAGCCGCGCCGCCGAGTACCTGGGCATCTCGCAGCCGGCGGTCAGCCAGAAGATCCGCGAGCTCGAACGGCGCCTGCAGCTTCGGCTGATCGAACGCGTGGGCCGGTCCATCCGCGCCACGAGCGCCGGCGAGGCGCTGCTGCGGCACGCCCAGCGCGTGGCGGTCGTCCTCGATGACGCTCGCGCCGAGATGGAGCACTTCACCGAGCATCCGGGCGGACCGGTTCGCATCGGAGCCGGCGCGACGGCCTGCATCCACCTGCTGCCGCCGCTGCTCAAGCGCCTCTCCCGCGACAACCCGCTGCTGGAGATCCGCGTGAGCACCGGCAACACGCCCGAGATCGCGCGCCGCGTCGAGGACAACACGCTCGATGCCGCGCTGGTGACGCTGCCGCTCTCCTCGCGCGCGCTGGACATCCGCCCCGTGCTGGAGGACGTCTTCGTCGCCATCGCGCCCGCCAGCGCCGCGCCCGGCCCTGCGAGCGTCAGCGCGGCCGGCCTGGCGACGCGGCCGCTGGTGCTGTTCGAGACCGGCGCCAACACGCGCACGCTGATCGATCTCTGGTTCCGCCAGGCCAGGCGCTCGCCGCGCGTGCTGATGGAGCTGGGCAACGTGGAGGCGATCAAGCAGATGGTGGCCGCCGACCTCGGCTGGTCGGTGGTGCCGGCGCTGAGCGTCTCCAGCCCGGCCACCGCGCGCGGCTTGCGCGTGCTGCGGCTCATGCCGCGCCTGTCGCGATCGCTCGCCTGGATCGTGCGCAAGGACAAGCCGCTCAGCCGCGCATTGCAGCAGGTGCAGGAAGGCGTGCTGGCGCTGGGCGGCTAGCAGCCATTCACGCGCCGCATGCCAGCGCGCGCGATTCCTCAAGCCAGAACAAGCGCGCCGCGCCGACCATGGGGCCATGGAAACCCATGTCCTGACCGGCAATGTCTGTCTCGAGCTGCGGCTCCGGCGCGGCTCCGTCGTCCACTGCACCGAGGGCGTGCTGTGGCTCACGTTCGAACCGGCCCGCCACGACGAGCCCAGCCTCGACTGGATGCTGGTCAGGGGCCAGGTGCGCACGCTCGCCGGCCACGGCCGGCTGTTCGTTTCGCGCGGCGTCAACACGCCGCGGGCGACCTTCGAGGTCGAGCACGCCCCGGCGCCCGGCTGGCTCGCGCAGCTGCGCTCGTGGTGGTCGGGATCCGGCGATGCGCCGGTGGCGCCTCAGGCGGCCGCGCGCGCACCGTAGGGCGCCAGCTGCTCGCAGCGCCACGCGCGCACGCGCTCGGCCTCCTCGCCGATCCACTGCGCGACCTTGCGCACGTCCTCGCGCGGCTGCTCGTCGGCCCGCAGCAGCCAGAACGAATAGGCGCTGCGCACCGGCGTGCACGGGATGTCCACGATGGCCAGCTGCCTGCTGTCGATCAGCGGCTGCAGCAGCTCGATGCGCCCGATCGCCAGGCCCTGCCCGGCCAGCGCGGCCTGGATCACCTGGTCGTACTGGTTGAGCCGGATCACCTGCCCCCGCGCCTCGCGCCAGGCGCCTTCGTCAAGCCACAGGCGCCACTGCAGCCAGGGCCGCGTGTCGTCGTAGTCCAGCAGCGGGCAGTGGCCACCCGCCGCGATGGCGTCGCGCACGCTCGGGTGCGCGACGGGCGCCAGCGTCTCGTCGAACAGGCGCACCGCACTGCCGGGCACCGTGCCCACGCGCGAGTAGCGCACGGCCAGGTCGAATCCGTCCGCCCGCAGGTCGTGCACCGTGTTGCTGGCGGACAGGCGCACGTCGATGCGCGGATGACGCTCCTGCAGCCGGGCCAGCCGCGGCAGCAGCCACAGGCCCATCACGCCGATGCTGGTCGTGAGCGTGACGGAACGCGCGGAGCCGCTGCCGCGCAGGTCGGCCGCGACCTCCTGCAGCTGCTGCACCGAGTGGTCGGCCGTCCGGAACAGCCGCTCGCCGGCCTCGGTGAAGGCCACGCCGCGCTGCTTGCGATCGAACAGCTTGCTGCCGACCTGGTCCTCCAGCGCACGGATCTGCCGGCTCACGGCCGACTGCGTGAGGCACAGGTCGTCGGCGGCCTGCGTGATGCTCATGCGGCGGCCGACGGCGACGAAGGCCTTCACCAGGTCCAGCGAGAACAGTTGAGCGATGGGCACCGTCATGGCGCCGTGATTCTGGCATCGCGTCGCGCCAGGCGTGCGTGCGTGGGATTCCGGCGCGGCATGCGAGGCGGCGCGATTTCGCATCGCACGGACGGGCTCCGGCACGTACGTTCGAGCCATGCGACATGCGACGAACCCGAGGCTGCCCGCGATCCTGGTCGTGACCCTGGTAGCGGCCTGCGCCATCTCCCTGCTCTCCTTCGGCGTGCGGTCCGCCTTCGGTCTGTTCACCGCTCCGCTGAGCGCCGACGTCGGCGTCTCGCGCGAGGTGTACGCGCTGGCCATCGCGATCCAGAACCTGGCGTGGGGACTCACCCAGCCCTTCGCCGGCTTCATCACCGACCGCTTCGGGCCCCGCCGCGTGATGGTGGGCGGCGCCCTGCTCTACAGCCTGGGCATCGCCGGGCTGGCGTTCGCCACCACGCCGGCGCAGATCTACGCCACGGCGGGCGTGCTGGCGGGCGTCGGCATGGGCGGCGCGTCGTTCACCACCGCCGTCGCGGCGCTGGGGCGGCTGATGCCGGAGTCGCATCGCTCCTGGGCATTGGGCCTGGGCACGGCCGCGGGCTCGCTGGGCCAGTTCGTCATCGTGCCGATCACGCAATCGCTGGTCGATGCGAGCGGCTGGCGTTCGGGCGCCTGGCTGATGGCGGCCGCGGTCGCGGCGATCGTCGTCGCGGCGGTGTTCGTGCGCGGCGAGACCCGGAACGAAGGCGCGGGCGCACCGGCGCCGTCGGCGGGACACCTGCGGATCCTCGCCACCGCCTTCGCGCACCCGAGCTACCTGCTGCTGGTGTTCGGCTTCTTCGTCTGCGGCTTCCAGCTCGCCTTCATCACCACGCATTTCCCGGCTTACCTGATGGACCGGGGCGTGCCCGGCGCGGTGGCCTCGTGGGCGATCGCGATGGTGGGCCTGTTCAACGTCGTCGGCGCGTACCTGGCGGGCGTGCTGGGTGGCCGCCCCGGCAGCAAGAAGTGGCTGCTGTCCGGCGTGTACTGGGCGCGCGGCGCGGTGCTGCTGGCGTTCGTGCTCGCGCCGCTGTCCACCACGAGCATCCTGCTGTTCGGCGCCGGCATGGGGCTGCTGTGGCTGAGCACGGTGCCGCTCACCTCGGGCCTGGTCGCCACCTTCTTCGGCACGCGCTACATGGCCACGCTGTTCGGCTTCGTGTTCCTCAGCCACCAGGTGGGCTCCTTCTTCGGCGTGTACGCGGGCGGGTACTTCTACGAGCGCAGCGGTCGCTATGACGCGGTGTGGTGGTTGTGCATAGGCCTGTCGATCTTCGCGGCGCTGGTCAACCTGCCGATCCGGGAGCGGGTGTCGCAGCGCTTCGGGCAACTCGTGGCCGCGTAGTCCCCCATGCGGCACCTCTTGTCCGCCGCCGCCTTCGCCATCTGCTTCGCGTTCGCGGCGGCGGCGCTCGACTTCGTGGGGCGGCGCACCGAGCAGCCCGGCGTGCTGCTCATCGTCACGCGCGGCGCGCCCGGGGTGGCGCTCGCTTCGATGTCGACCGGACAGGACCTGCGGGTCCTGGACGTGTGGATGAAGGGACGCGTGCTGCAACTGCACGCGGACTCGCTGCGGCAGGCCCGCGTCACGGGTGCCGAGGTCTTCTTCGCGGTGCGACTGCCTCTGCGGCAGCTGGCGCTCCCGGGCTGCTCTTGACGCCTGCTCTTGGCGGGTCGGCGCGAGTTCCTGGTCCGGCACCGGGTGGCCGATGGACCACCTGCTGGGCGGTGGTGGACGCGATCTGGGAGCGCATCCGGCAGCCGTCCGAGCAGGATTCCGCGCGCCAGGGAGCGGAGACATGAAGGGGACGAACGGATTTCGATTTCCCAAGAGCGGAAAGATCCGACGCCGCGCGTGGATCCGCCCGGCCCCGCTACCTTCCGCCGCGCTCGACCAGGAAGTTGATCTCGGCGCCGACGATCAGCGACAGGCCGGCGATGTACAGCCACAGCATCAGGACGATCACGGCCCCGATGCCGCCATAGACCGCCTGGTAGTTCGCGAAGTTCTGGACATACACCGCGAACCCGACCGACGCGGCCACCAGCATGAGCGTGCCGGCCGCTCCCCCCTTGCTGACGAAGCGGAAGGAGTTGTTCTCGATGTCGGGCGCCAGCCGGTAGGTGAGCGAGAACGCCAGCGTCAGCGCGAGCACGATGATCACCCAGCGCAGCACGACGAAGAACGCCAGCAGCCCCTCGCTGAAGCCGAACCGCCTGCCGATCCAGCCCTGCGCGACGCCGCCGAGCACGACCAGCGAGAACACGACCAGCATCAGCGCGCCGATGACGATGGAAAGGCCGATGGCGACCGCGCGCGCGTGCAGGAAACCTCGCCTTTCCTTGACCTCGTACGTCACGTTCAGCTGCTGCATGATGGCGTACATCCCGCTGGATGCCGCCCAGAGCGTGGCGAGCGCGCCCACCGAGAGCAACCCGCCCTGCTTCTCGGTGACGATCTGCTGGATCACCTCCCTGAACACCTCGAAACCCTGGCGCGGCAGCACCTGCGCCAGGAAATCCATGATGGCGCGATCGACGTCCCGGATGGGCAGGTACGGGATCACGCTCATCACCAGGATCATCGCGGGGAAGATCGCGAGGGTCAGGAAGAAGCCGAGCGCGGCGGCGCCGTTGAACGCGTTGTCTTCCTTCGTCTTGGCCCACAGGCGGCCCGGAAGCGCCATGGAGCCGGTGCCGGCGCGGACTTTCATGCGTGGCCTCGCTGACCGCCGGCGGTCGGTGCCGGCAGACGTGCATCCTAGTCGCAGGCGGCCTGTTGAGGCGTGGCAGTCGTGTCTGGCGCGGCCCGTGCCGTTCTTCAGGCCCGTTCCCTGAACAGCGGCAGCTCCCGCACCTGCCGGTGGCCGGGGTCCACCAGCAGGCCGCGCACCGCGCAACCGGCCAGCGTGCGCGCGATCTCCTCCACGTCCTCGGCGGTCTGCAGGCGACGCTGGCTGTACCAGACGGTGGCCCAGTTCATCGCGCCGAAGAAGGGCTTGGTCAGCAGCCTGGGCGCCTGGTCCACCACCAGGCCGTCGCGGGTGGCCTGGTCGATCACCTCGGCGAACAGCACCTCGTAGTCGTCGCGCAGCTTGACCACCACGCGCAGCTGCCGCGACGCCGCGGCGCCGGAGGCGAACAGGTGGCGCTCCAGGCCCTGCACGGCCACCTTCTGCATCGGCAGGTCCGACAGCAGGATGCGCGTGTGGGTCAGGGCCATCGCGGCCAGGCGCTCGATCGCCGGCTCGGGGCCGCGGGCGATCGGCTCCACGGCCTCCGTCAGCCGCGTCATCGCCGCGGTCTGGATGTCGAAGAAGAGGTCCGCCTTGCTGCGGTAGTAGTGGTAGATGTGCCCCTTGGTGGCACCGAGCGACTCGGCCACCGCGTCGATCGAGGTGGCCGAGAAGCCGAACTGCATGAAGAGCTCCGCGGCGGCGCGCAGGATCTCGGCGCGGGCACCCGGCTTCTGGACATCGCCTTCGGCCGATGCTGCAACGGGGTTTCTTTTTCGGGGCATCGCGGTGCCAAGGATAGCGCCGCGCGATGCCGCTCATTCCATCTTGATGTCCAGCCGGCGGATCAGTTCGCCCCATTGCCGGTTCTGTTGCACCGTGAGCTCGGTCAGCTCCGCCGGCGTGCCCGATTTCGCCTCGTTGCCGATCTTCTGCATGGATTCCTTGAAGGCGGCGGACGTGGTGATCCTGCGCAGGGCGGCGTTGAGTTTCTCGACCACCGGCCGCGGCGTGCCGGCCGGGGCGAACACCGCGTACCAGGTCTCGCCCATCACCTTCGGGTAGCCCAGTTCCTTGAAGGTCGGCACGTTCGGCATCAGCGGCTGGCGTTCCGCGCTCAGCACGGCCAGCGCCCGGTACTGGCCGGCGTTGACGTTGGGCAGCGCGCTGGTGAGCGCCTCCACGTTCGAATCGACCACGCCCGCGAGCATGTCCATGGTGGCCGGCGCCGCGCCCTTGTAGTGCACCTGCGTCATCTTGATGTCCAGGCCGGTGGCGATCATCTCGCCCAGCAGGTGGACCATGCTGCCCTGCCCGTTGGTGGCGTTGTTGATCGCGCCCGGCTTCGCCTTCGCGTAGGCGACGAACTCGGCCAGCGTCTTCGCCGGGAAATCCTTCTTCACGACGAAGGCGAACGGCACGCTGCACACGACGGCCACAGGATCGAAGTCCGCCAGCTTGTACTGCAGCTTGTCGCTCAGGTGAGGCAGCACCGTAAAGGTGGTGCCGGCCGAGAGCAGCAGCGTGTAGCCGTCCTTGGGCGCACGCGCGACGGCGGCCGCGCCGATGGCGGTGGCGGCGCCCGCCTTGTTCTCCGCAATCACGCTCTGCCCCAGCTCCTCGCGCAGGCGCTGCGCGAGCTGCCGGCCGACGACGTCGCTCGTGCCTCCGGGCGGATAGGGGATCACCAGCGTCACCGGCCGCGCGGGCCAGTTGCCGGCGTCGCCGCCCTGCGCTTGTGCCGCGACCGGCAAGACGGCCGTGATCGCGGCGGAAAAGGCCAGTGCGGAGAAGGCCCGTCGTTGCTTGTTCGTGTCCATGCTTGTCTCCTTGTCTCGATGTCGGTTCAGACCGTCGCCACCGGCGTCGCCGGCGACCCCACCGCGCCGGGCAGGCGCAGCGGCGGTGCGGTGAGCAGGAAGCTGGACCGGCGGTGGGCGCGCAGCCACTGCGCGAGTTCGGTGAAGTACCACAGCTCGCCCAGATTCAGGCCCAGCTTGAAGATGCAGTGCTCGTGCAGCGGCAGCGCGGCGTAGTGCTCGCCGGCGCCGGGGCGAGACGGATAGGCCTCGACCGCGAAGTTGTCGGCGCAGATGGCGACGATGCCGGAGTCGGTGATCCACTGCAGCAGCTTCTCGTCCCGGCCGTCGAGCACCGCGCAGGATTTCCCGAGCACCTCGCCGTCCGGGTTCTTCTTCATCTCGAGCACCACGTCGGCGAAGCCGGTGTAGAGGCACAGGAAGTCGCCGTGCTGCACGGTCGCGCCCTGCTGTTCGAGTGCCGCCATGAGGCCGTCGTAGCCGACCAGCGCGCGCTCGCGACCGTGGATGCGCTCCAGGTCCACCAGCACGCCGCGGCCCTGCACCCCGGCGGTGGCGAGGTTCTCGATGCCGATCGCGCGCGCGCCCAGACCCTCGCTCGCGTCGTCCGGCCCGATCAGCTCGACGCCGGCGCGGAAGCCGTTGTAGTAGACCTTCTCGGGCAGGCCGTCGCCGTTCGCGTCGAACAGCTGCCCCACGTGGCCCAGCCCGTCCCACTGCGTGGAGTACTGGGTGTAGAGCATCACCGCGTCGTCGGAGATGACGTCGGTGAAGCAGCCGCAGACGCTGGACAGCCGGAAGTTGAAGTTGTGGCCCTCGCCGCGCCGCTCGTGGAAGAACTTGGGCGCCTTGCGGTGCTGGAACAGCGTGTTGCCGCCCGGGTAGTCCAGCGGCAGGCTCAGGCAGAACGCCAGGCCATGCTCCACCTCGCGCACGGCCTTCAGCCGCACCTCGGGCGTCAGCAGGTTCATGCGGCCGATCTGGTCGTCGGGGCCGAAGTCGCCCCAGTTCGATCCGGGCGGGCGCTGCTTCCAGCGGGGATTGCTCATGGTGGTCTCTCCTGTTCGTCGTGGATGCGCCGCCCTCATCCGGGCAGCATGTGGAGGCCGGTGCCCAGGTGGGCGGCACCGTCGATCTGGATCAGTTGTCCCGTCATCAGCCGGCCGGCCGGGCTGGCGAGGAAGGCGACGAGTTCGGCCACCTCCTCCACGCTGGTGGCCCGGCCCAGGGGCGTGGCCTCGACGAAGCGGTCCAGCACCGGCTTGGCCGCCTCGCCGGACAGGCCTTCGGTCAGCACGGCGCCGGGGCCGATGCAGTTGAGTCGGATGCCGTCGGACGCCCATTCGAGCGCCAGCGTGCGCGTCAGGCCGAGCACGCCCGCGCGCGCGGCGATGGAATGCGCGATGCCCATGGAGCCGCGGTCCACGCCGGACAGCGAGAGGCTCACCACCGCGCCGGCGCGGGCCTTCAGGTACGGGTACGCGGCCCGGGTCACCGTGAACACCGCGTTCAGGTTGACGTCGATCACCGCATCCCAGCCCTTGCGGCCGATGTCGGTGGCGCGGGCGAAGAACTGCCCCCCCGCGTTGTTCACCAGCAGGTCGATGCCGGACGACATGCCGACGGAGGCCACCAGCCCCTCGATCGCTTCGGTATCGCGCACGTTGCAGGGCTCGGAGCGGAAGCGGCCGGGCAGGCCCTCGGCCAGGCGCCCGGTTTCGGCGAGCGCCTCGGCGCGCCGGCCGGTGCCGAACACGTCCATGCCCAGGGCCATGAGGCGCAGCGCGATGCCGCGCCCGATGCCCGAGCCGGCACCGGTGATGAAGGCCTGGCGGCCGTCGAAGAGGCCCGTGCGCAGCACGAGCGGGTCGCGGGCATCGAAGGAGGTCGGAGTCGGCATGTCGGGTACGGAGGCAAGGTTCAGTCGGCTCGGCGCGGGCCGCCGGGCAGCGGGCTGGCGCTGCGGGGAAGCCGCCGGCCGTTCAGCAGCGCGGGAAAGACCGGGACGTGTTCGCCGCTGGCGAGCCGGCGCGTCACGGCATCGGGCCGCCGGGCGCGGATGCGCGGGACGGCATCGGCGGGGTCGCGCAC
>JAEWBU010000098.1 GCA_023390985.1 Pseudomonadota bacterium | reverse complement strand
GGCCTGGGCGTTGCCGCCGGAGGCGACCTGCGCGTTGCCGGGGGCCGGTGCGGGATCGGCTCCGCCGCCACCGCCGCCGCAAGCGCTCAACAGGGCCACCGCGATCCCGGACAGGGCTACCGTGCTCTTCTTCGTCATCTGTTCTCCACTCCTGCAGGCGTCGTCGCCTCGCCGGGGATTCTTCGACGGCCGGGCAGGGCGGCGCGTGCGCTATCTGAGCCATTGCGCGTAGGAGCGCCCAGCTCGGCCGTGTCGGTGGATCGCCGAGCCCGAAGGGGCTATTGCCGAGCCACGGTCCAAAAAGAAAAGGCCGGACCTTTCGGCCCGGCCTTGACTCCCTCCCTGGGAGCGACAGCGTTGTGCGTTTACGGACGGCTTCCCGTCGTCAGGTAGATCTGGCCCGTGCCACCGCCCAGGAAGCGGCCCGCGGCGACGGCCATCCGGCTGGCGTCGCCGGACATCGTCACGGCACGCCAGTCGGTTTCCGTGGCGGCCACGCCGCCCACCGTCACCGGCAGGGTGGCAAACGACGTGCCACCGTCGCGGGACAGCTGAACGGAGCCCGTACCGGCGGCGGCGTTGTCATTCGACACCGTCGCGGCGATCACGCCGCCATCGGCCGACATCGCGATGGCGGAGTAGTCGCCGGCGACACCGACGCGGGTGAACGTCGCGCCCTGGTCCTTCGAAACGTAGATGCCATCCGCGGAACCGCCGCCGAAGCTGTTGGCTGCCATCGCGATCGTCTGGCCATCGGCGGACAGCTTCACGCGGTACCAGTTCTGGGTGAGCGGAGCGCCGGCCAGCGCCGTCCAGTTGGCGCCACCGTCGGTCGAGATGAAGGCGACGGGATCCTGGCCCACCGCCACCATCACCTGCCCGTTGGCCGAGCTGTCGACGGAGCGCCAGGAGGCGGTGGCCGGCAGACCTGCCGTCGTGCCCCAGGTGACCGCGCCGGCAGCGTCGACGGTGCCGACGATGACCCGTCCGCCCATGATGACCGCGGCGATGCGGGTGCCGTCTTCCGACAGGGTCACGCCTTCAAACGACGAGTTGGCCGCCACGCCGGCCGGCAGCGCCGCCGGAACGAAGGTCTGGCCGCGGTCCACCGAGATGAACACGCCGCCGCCGTTGAACTGGACCGCCGCGATGCGGTTGCCGTCACCGGACACGTCGGACGCGATCCAGATGCCGGACGGCGCACCGGTGTCGGTGAAAGTCACGCCGCCATCGCGGGAGACGAACAGCGGGCTCGTGTCCGTCGGTCCGGTGCGCAGGTCGGCCTGGCCGGCAACCACCACCTGGCCATCCGTGCTCGACGACAGCGAATGCCACACATCCGACGGACCGGTGGCGGTGAAGCTGGTGCCCAGCGCCGCGACAGGCGCCGGTGCGGGGGGATTGCCGCCGCTGCCGACGCCGGGCGCCGGGGCGGGTGCGGGCGAGGGCGCGGCCGCGACATCGTCGCCGCCGCCGCCGCCACCACAAGCGGTGAGCCACATGGCGGCGATGGCGGCCGTCACGACGACTCGAGTTTTGGTTGCTCCCATGAACATTTGAACCTCCAGAGTTGCGTTAATGACGCGATCGACACACGTCGCAACGGATGGTCCGTTCTCCCATGCGCGGCCGCTTTCCGTTTTGGAGCATGTGCTTGTAGGAGAACTGCTCCGCGGAAACTCAGCCGATGACAAGCTGTTTCGACGGCTGATCCGAAGGGGCCATTGCACTGATCCGGACGGGCCGCAGGCCTGCTCATGCAACGTAGCTCACGCGCGCGCGGCGCAAGTTGCAACAGGCGCGAAGCAGTGGTCCCAACGCGTTCGCGCGCGATGTTCTGATCCCGCCGGAGCACACCCGATTCGCAACGCATGAGGCACAAGCCCGCCTTTCCCCTGATGTTCGTCACCGGCGGCGCGCTGGTGGTGGTCCTCGAGGCGGTGGCGCTGGCCGGCTGGCAGGGATGGTGGCCGCGCAAGCCGGTCGTGCCCGTGCGGTACACGAAGCCGCAGCCGGCCGTCGAGGTCGCGACGGAGCCGATCGCCGCGCCGGCGATGCCCGATCCGGATGAGCGGCCTGTCATCGATGCGTACTACCGCGAGCTGCGCGCGCAGATCCGCTGGGTGCCCGCGCGCATCGGCCGCGGGGTCCTGCTCACCGTCGAACCCGCTTCGCGCCTCCTCCTGGCCAAGTCGGCGGCGCAGCGCGCGCGGCTCCATGAGCTGGGGCTCGGCTTCGAGGACGTGTACGGCCTGATCGCCGCCGAGTCGTCCTGGACGCCGCGCGACGGCGTCAGCCGCGACGGCACGCCCAACCTGGGCATCGCGCAGTTCGAGCCCGCCACGGCCGCCGCGCTGGGCGTGCGCGATCCCAACGATGCGGTGGAGGCCGTGCACGCCGCGGCCGAACACATGCGCGAGGCGGCCGCGTGGAGCGCCGCGCGCATCGCGAAGCTGCGGCTCAGCCAGAAGGAGCGCGCGGCGCGGCTGCGCGAAGGCATCTCCATCTACTACAACCTCTCCAGCCGCGGCCGCGAAGCCTGGGATGGCCGCGATGCCTCGCGCCTGCCCGCCGCGACCCATGCGCACATCCGCAACGCGCGCGAGGGCGCGAAGGAGGCCGCGTTGCTGGAAGCGCAGGCGCGCGTGCTGGAGGCGGCCGCCAGGCGCGACCGGGCCCTGATCACGGCGGCGGCGGCCGAGCCCTGAGGCTTGTGTTCGGCGCGGCCCACCCTATCTGTCCTGCACCATGACCGAGCCTTTGCACGTCGTCTGTCCTTCCTGCGGCACCACCAACCGGGTGCAGCCCGCCCAGCTGGGCAGCGCGCCCGCCTGCGGCAAGTGCAAGCAGGCGCTGTTCGAGGGCAAGCCGGTCGCGCTGGACGAAGCCGGCTTCCAGCGCCAGGTCGCGCGCAGCGAACTGCCCGTGCTGGTGGACTTCTGGGCCGCGTGGTGCGGACCCTGCCGCGCGATGGCGCCGGCCTACGAGCAGGCCGCGCGCCTGCTCGAGCCGCACGTGCGCGTCGCCAAGGTCGACACCGAGCAGGCGCAGGCACTGTCCGCGCGGCTGAACATCCGCAGCATCCCGACGCTGGCGCTGTTCATGGGCGGCCGCGAGGTGGCTCGCCAGCCCGGCGCGTTGACCCGGGCCGAGGACATCGCCCGCTGGGCCCGCGCGCAGATGGCGGCCCACTCGCCGGCCTGAAGCGCCCCCGCGCGCAGCGGGGTAAGCTGCGCCCATGATCTACCGCCAACTCGGCCGCAGCCCGCTGCGCGTATCCGCCCTGTGCCTGGGCACCATGATGTTCGCCGACCAGACCGATGCGCGCGAGGCCGGCGCCATCCTGGCGGACGCGCGAGAGCACGGCGTCAACTTCATCGACACGGCCGACGTGTACAGCAAGGGCGGCTCGGAATCGCTGCTGGGCGAGTTGCTCGCCGGCACGCGCGACGACTGGATCCTGGCCAGCAAGCTCGGCAACCGGATGGGCGACGGCCCGAACGAGCTGGGCTATTCGCGCAACTGGATGCTGCGCGAGGTGGAGGCGAGCCTCAAGCGCCTGCGCACCGACCGCATCGACATCCTGTACCTGCACCGCGACTACGAGGAGATGGACCTGGAAGAGGGGCTGCGCGCGATCGACACCCTGATCCGCGACGGCAAGCTGCGCTACTGGGGCCTGTCCAACTTTCGCGGCTGGCGCATCGCCGAAGCCGTGCGCCTGGCCCGCGAGCTGAACATGCCGGGTCCGGCGGTCTGCCAGCCTTACTACAACCTGCTCAACCGCATGCCGGAAGTCGAGATCCTGCCGGCCTGCGCGAACTACGGGCTGGGCGTCGTGCCCTACAGCCCGATCGCGCGCGGCGTGCTCTCCGGCAAGTACGCGCCGGGCCAGGCGCCGGCGGCCGACAGCCGGGCCGGCCGCGGCGACAAGCGCATGCACCAGACCGAGTTCCGCGAGGAATCGCTGCGCATCGCCCAGCAGCTGCAGGAGCACGTGGCTTCGCGCGGCATCACGCTGGCGCAGTTCGCCACCGCCTGGGTGCTGGCGCATCGCGCGGTCTCGTCCGTGATCGCCGGGCCGCGCACGCTCTCGCAGTGGCAGGCCTACGCGCCCGCGCTCGAGGTGAAGGTGACGGCCGAGGACGAGGCGCTGGTCGATTCGCTGGTCGCGCCGGGCCATCCTTCCACGCCCGGCTACACCGATCCGGGCTACCCGCTGCAACGACGCACCCTGTAGCTTCCAGCGCAGTCGCGTTGCGATTCCCGACAGCCTGTTACGAACGGCTCCTACAAGCTCGAGGGCCGTTCGCCGCCTACTCTCGCGCACAAAGGCGCAACAAGGCGCACGGGAGACGAGGAAGATGCAGGACGCACAGCAGCGACAGCGCTCGGCCGAACGATTCGGCCTGGCGTTGCCCATCACGATGGAGGGCGAGGAGTGTTCCTCGCACGACATCAGCGCCACCGGCGTGCTGCTGGAGTCTCCCGCCGCGCCTGCACTCGGCGCCCAGGTGTCGTTGATGCTCCAGTACCGCACCGAAGGGCGCGAGTTCAGCCTGGACTGCGTCGGCGAGGTGGTGCGGGTCGAGCGGCACGGCGACAACTACAACATCGCCGTCCGCCTGTCCGAGCCGCTGTTCCAGGATCTCGTGCCGCAGGAAGGCGGTACGGGCTGAAGGGCCCAGGCCGAGGGAGAACAAGGATGGCGATGGTCGAACCCAGGGTGGTGGTGCCGCTGCGGCGGCGCCAGGAAAAACGCGGCGCCGAGCGCTTCGAGATGGAGCTGCCGCTGACGGTGGGCACGGGCGAGGGCGGGGTCACGCGCGACCTCAGCGTCAGCGGCCTGTCGTTCACTTCGCGCCAGCCCTATGTGGTGGGCGAGGAGATCGATCTCACGGTCGAGTACCTGTTGGACGGGCACAACTTTCCGTTGCGCTGCCGCGCCACTGTCGTCCGCTGCGACGCCTGCGCGGGCGGCTTCACCATCGGCGCGCGGCTGAATACGGCGTTCGTCGAGTAGCAGGCCCGGCGGCGCGTGATAATCGCGCGCATGGGCTTGCTCAACAGGATTTTCCGGCCTGACGCCAAGGCTGCCGACTCGGCGCTGCCTTCGGCCACCCGGTTCCAGGACACCGAAAGCGGCACCGACGACGACGAGGCCACGCGGCTGAACGTCCGCCGCGAACTCGTGCAGGTGACGCTGCGCGAGACCATGCGCCGTCACGCGGTGCCCTCCGACTGGCTCGACCTTCGCATGCTCCCGGTGGTCAACCGCAAGGGCAAGCACGGGATGCACGTGCAGCTGGTGGTCAAGCAGGGGCAGGGCGCGCTGCTGACCTACATCCCCTCGTTCCAGAGCAGCTTCATGGCGGAGATCGAGAAGTTCGAGCCGCGCGCCTGGGACTGGCTGCTGAGCATTTCCTGGCAGTTCACCGGCATCAGCTCCACCAATGCGGGCGAGGAAGCCAGGATGGTCACCGCGCCGGCGCCGCTGGCGCCCGCGGCCCAGCCGCAGGCCGCGGCCGCGCCGGTCGACGACGACGTGCAACAGGACCTGCAGGCCCTGTTCGCCATCCGCGACGCCGCCCTGCAGCAGTCGCAGGAGCCGCCGCCGGACTTCGAGCCCACGCGGCCCCTGCGCTGAGCGCGCCTTCCCCTAAAGGAATTCCACCCGCTCGGCGACCAGCCGGTCGTTCACCACGCGCGAGCCGGTGACGAGCACGCGGCGGCCGTTGCGCAGGTCGGCCGAGGTGCCGCCCACGAACACCACGCCCGCGCCGCCCGCGTTGATTTCCTGCCCCTGGATCTTGAAGTCGGACGCCGAGCGGAACGCGCCGATGTTGCCGCGCGCGCTGTAGTCGTCGTCATGGTCGTTGCCGGAGTTGCCGGAGTCGCCGGAACCGCCCGGGCCGCTGGAATCGCCGGACTGGGCCGCCTCGCGCAGCTTCAGCCGGCTGGCGACGAGCACGCCCGCGCGCCACGCGCCTTCGATCTGCACCCGCGCGCCCAGGCCGATGCTCGATTCGCGACCGGAGATCTTCGCGGCCGAGGCATCCACCGGCACGCCGTCCACCTGCAGCGAGGCGAGGCTGGTGAAGCGCGTGATCAGTCCTTCGACCGAGAGCCGCTCGCCGTCGGCGGGCGTGACCGGATACCAGGGCTCCACCGCCGCCTGCGTGATGGTCGCGTCCGCCTCGGTGCCGCGCACGCGCACCAGCTGGCCTTCCAGCTGCGCGGGCGTGAGGCCGGCCGATGCCAGCGCCGCGGGCGTGAAGGCCACGCGCAGGCCGCCGACCTGCACGGTGGACGTGGACACGTCCACGGCCTGCGCCGTGCCCGAGATGATGGGCGCGGCGCCTGCCGCCACGCGCTCGATGCGGGTGGCGCGCAGGCCGATGCCGGAATCCGGCAGGCCCCACACCTGCACCGGGTCGCCCACGCGCAAGTCGTTCAGCGCCATCAGGCCGCCCGCGAAGACGGTCGCGTCGTCGACGTGGATCTTGGTGTACCAGATCACCAGGGTGTTGTTGGCCAGGTCGAGCGCCGCCACCGTGCCGCGCGCGTCGGCGGACGATTCGATGGTGCTGGCGACCCCGTTGACCAGGTCCGCGTTGATCACCCCGCGCACCCGCACCGTCATGCCGAGCTTGAGGGTGTCGCTGTCGCTCAGGGTCAGCGCGGCCTGGTCGGTCTCGTAGCGGACGCCGTTGACGATGATGCTGCCGAACCCGGTGATCGCGCCCACCGCGGCCGACGTGATGCCGGTGCCGCCCGAACCCACGCCTTCGCCGCCGGTGATGCCGGTGCCGCCCGAGCCGATGCTGGCGAAGTCGCCGCCGCCTCCGCCGCCGCAACCTGCCAGGGCCGCCACCGCGCCGGGCACGGCCGCGATGAGGGCGCGGCGCTTCATCCCCGGGCCTCCCGCTCCTCGTGGAAGAGGTAGACGCCCACGCGCAGCCGTCGCTCGCCCTGGGCGCCGCTGCGGGTGATGGCTTCACTCAGCTGGCCGACCAGCTCGCGGTGCAACGCCGACCAGCGCTGCCGCATGAACTGGTGCACGGCCTCGCAGTCCGCCTCGGCCAGGCCTTCGGCGAACACCGCGCGCTCCAGCAGCAGCGGCGCTTCGCCGAGGGCGTTGGAGACGGCGGAGGACGCGTGGTCGCGCAGGTTGTCGCCGAGGAAGGCGAGGGTGCTTTGCAGGTCCGCCGTCGGCACGAAGCCCTCGGCGGTCAGTTCGACGTGCGAAGCGTCGACCTTGGAGCACATGCCCAGGCGCATCAGCTCGTCGAGCACCGCGCGGTGGTGCACGTCGCCGCGGCTCGCTTCGCGCGCCACGTCCTCGAAGGAAGTGCCTTCGCCGCCGCTCGCGATCGGCAGGCGATGCAGCGCGGCGTCCTGGCTCGCGAGCTGCAGCCACCGGGTGAAGGTCTTGGCCGCGGCCGACAGCTCGGTGTGCGGCAGCGGATCGGCGGGACGCCGCACGCGCGCCGTCACGTCCTTGCGATTGAGGCCGGTGGTGACGGCCAGCTGGCTGATGTTCGGCGCGGCCACGCCCTGCCTGCGCCAGAGGCGCGTGGCTTCTTCCAGGAGCAGGTCCCGGAGCATGCTTTCGAGGTGCGGGTGCTTCAGGCCCATGCCCAGGGCGAGCCTCACCAGCGGGCGCATCACACGCGCACAGGCGGCTTGTGCCCAAGTCAATCGGTCCTGCATCGTGATCGGATTTGTATTCGCACCATTGTTCCGGCACGAGGGCATTCCGTGCGCGTTTTTCCCATGCGATTGGCCCGCGTGGACCACCGAATAGTCCGAACGGGCCACAGCCAGAGCGGAACGGCCGAGGCAGGAATCAATCGGGTCGATACGCATGCAGCACCTCGTAACCATGCGCGGGGCTGCTGCGCACCAGCACATAGCCCTCGTCCACCTGCCAGTCGGGCAATTCGCCGCAAGCCTCCGGATCCGTTCTCGCGCCCTGCGCTCGCCGCGCGAACGTCACGTGCGGGCGATAGCGCCGCTCCTCGATCGGCCACCGCAGGGACTGCAGCGCGCGCGAGAGATCGGCATGCAGCGCCTGCAATTCGGGCGGCGCCTGCAGTTCCAGCACCGCGATGCCTCCGGGCCAGACCGTGGCGCGGCCCTGCGCGAGCGGCAGCACGTGCGGCTCGAAAGGTACGGCCAGCGCCGCCCGGAACTCGTCCACGCGCTCGCGCGGCACCTGGCCGAGGAAGTGCAGCGTGATGTGCAGCTTCGCGGGATCGACCACCGCGCTGGCCTGCGGCCAATGCCAGCGCGCCTGCAGGCCCTGCAGCGCCCGCCGCACCGGCGGCGTGGGCCACAGCGCGAGGAAGAGGCGGACGGTGGGTGATCGCGAATCGCTGCTCATCGGCATCCGAATTCCACGGTTGAGCTCACAAGTCGAGCTGTCGTTGGTACAGTCGCGCACTTCATGCCTAACGAGTCCGTCCCTGCGAACGCGTGATGCGGCCTGACTTGCCACAGGACCTGCGCCGGTTCATCCTCACCAGCATCCCGTCCGTGCCTTACCTCGAGGCACTGCTGCTGCTGCGCGCCGAACCGCAGCGCAGCTGGTCGGCGGCCGAGGCGGCGCGCCGCCTCTACCTTCCCGAGCAGCGCGCCACCGACCTGCTGAACGAGCTGGTCAGTGCCGGCGTGGTGCGCGAGGAATCGCTCGGCTACCGCTATTCCCCGGCCACCGAGGAGCTGGCCGCCATCCTGGACCAGCTCGCCACCCACTATTCCGCCGATCTCGTGGGCATCAGCGACCTCATCCATTCCCGCGTCGACAAGAAGGCGCAGCAGTTCGCGGACGCGTTCCGGATCAGAAAGGACACCTGAGATGGCCGCGGTCGTGTATTTCCTGTGCGCCCTCACCAGCCTGACCTGCTTCGTGCTGCTGTTCCGCGCCTGGCGGACCAGCCGGGCGCGGCTGCTGTTCTGGAGCGCGCTGTGCTTCGCGGGCGTGACGCTCAACAACATGCTGCTGGTGATCGACCGCGTGTTCCTGCCCGATTCGGTCGATCTCTCGATCCTGCGGCTCATCGTGGCCCTCGCCGCCGTGCTGCTGCTCGTGTTCGGTCTGGTGTGGGAGGAGGAGTAGGCCATGTCGCAGATGCTCATCGGCGCCATCGTGATGGCCTCTTTCGTGGCGGGGCTGTTCTTCTTCCGCTACTGGCGCAGCTCGCGCGACAAGTTCTTCCTGTACTTCGCCCTGTCGTTCTGGATCGAGGCGGCCGATCGCGTGGCGTTCGGGATGATGGGCCCTTCCAGCGAGTTCGAGCCGCTGTTCTACGGCGTGCGGGTGCTGGCCTACGGCCTGATCGTGCTGGCCATCCTGCAGAAGAACCGCAAGCGTCCCTGAGCGTCACAGCTTGGGGATCCTCAGCGTCTTGCTGATCATCAGGCTGCCCGAGAGCACGAACAGCAGGGCCAGCGGGTGCAGGGTCCAGGGGCCGAGGTCGACCTCGCCGAAGTACATGGCTTCCCCGATGCGGTCCTGCCAAGCGGCGAACGCCAGCACGGCGGTCAGCAGCACGCTGGTGGGGATGGGCGTCCCCTCGAAATAGTCCACCTTGCCGGTGGCGCCCGACAGCGATTCGGCGGTGACGTTGTAGCGGGCGAGGCGGCTCACGCCGCAGCACACGAAGTAGACCAGCGCGGCGGCGTCCCAGCCGCCCTGCATGCCGGCCGCGAAGCCCAGCGCCGCGGGCGCGACGCCGAACGAGATCACGTCGGACAGCGAATCCAGCTCGCGGCCGAGCGCCGAATGCTGGTGGCGCGCCCGCGCGATCCGGCCATCCAGCACGTCGAAGGCGAAGGCCGCCGGCGCGAGGGCCGCGGACAGCAGGAAGTGCGTGACCTCGCCGCTGGCCAGGTACAGCATCGCCAGGAACACGGCGCCGACCCCGCAGGCGGCGTTGCCCAGGGTGAAGAAGTCCGCGAGGTGGAAGCCTCGCAGCATCGAGAAGTGGCGGGGGGCGGTCGGGTGCATCGGCCGGGCCATCTTGGCGCGGCCCGCGCGATGCACCGGTCGGCTCGCGGCCCCCGGCTTTGTCGGCTGTGTCCGACGAGCCCGGGCCGCTGGCTCAGGCGTTCAGCCCGGGAGCCTCACTGGCGGATCTTGCCGCTGCCGCTGATGATGGACAGCTCGACGAAGCGCGAGCCGGTCCGCACGCCCGGCTTGAAGCCCACCATGTAGCCGCCCAAGTCGAGGCGGTCGATGCTCTCCAGCGCGCCGGCGATGCCTTCGCGCGTGGGTCTGGCGCCCTGGCGGCGCACCGCTTCCACGATCACCTTGCCGGTGATGAAGCCTTCCATCATCGAGTAGCTGACCGGCACCTCGAGGTTGGCGTTCCTGGCCGTGGTGAGGTCGCTGAACTCCTTGGCGAGGCGGCCGGAGATCTTGTATGGGCTGGGCGTCACCTGCGCGATGGCCACGCCCTGCATCTGCTCCTCGGACAGGCGCTTGGACAGCTGCTCGATGTCGGCGCCCGAATGCGCGAACAGCTGCGCCGCGCCCCCCGCGGCGCGGGGGGGGGGGGGGGAAACCCCGG
>JAEWBU010000016.1 GCA_023390985.1 Pseudomonadota bacterium | reverse complement strand
GCGTAGCTGGCGATGTTGAACGGCACGCCCAGGAAGATGTCCGCGCTGCGCTGGTACAGCTGGCACGAGAGCTTCCCGTCGGCCACGTAGAACTGGAAGAAGGCATGGCAGGGCGCGAGTGCCATCTTCGGGATGTCGGCCACGTTCCAGGCGCTGACGATGATGCGGCGCGAATCCGGATTGGTCTTGATCGTCTTGATCGCTTCGGCGATCTGGTCGACGTGCCCGCCATCGGGCGTCGGCCAGCTGCGCCACTGCACGCCGTACACCGGGCCCAGGTCGCCGTCCTCCCGCGCCCACTCGTCCCAGATCGTCACGCCGCGCTCGCGCAGCCAGTTGTTGTCGCTGGATCCCTTCAGGAACCACAGCAGCTCCTGGATGATGGACCGGAGGTGCACCTTCTTGGTGGTCACCAGCGGGAAGCCCTCGTTGAGGTCGAACCGCATCTGGTAGCCGAACACGCTGCGCGTGCCGGTGCCCGTGCGATCCGTCTTGGGCGTGCCATGCGTGTACACATGGCGCATGAAGTCTTCGTATTGGGAGCGGACCGGGCGTGAGGTCGTCATTTGTGAGCTCGGATGTCGCGGGCGGCGGCGACGCAGTCGTCGTGGGTTAGAAGGTCCGGTACTTCTCGAGCGGAAGCCCTTCAACGGCGATTCGGGTGTTGTACTCGGAAATCGCTTCGCGATTCTCCTCGTTCCAGCGTTCTCCGACTCGCGCGCAGGTCTTGGCGGTCAGACTCGCCGCCTCTGCGACGGGCAGGCCCAACTTATTCGCATGGCTCTCTGGCGCCGCAGGAAGATTGAGCGTTTCGTTGGGCTTACGCATGCAGGCCTGCCTAGATCCGTTGATTATCCCCGCAGCACCCGCCCGGGGTTCAGGATCCCCCGCGGGTCCAACGCCCCTTTGATCGCCCGCATCATCCCCAGCGCCACCGGCGATTTGTACTGCGGCAGCTTGTCCACCTTGAGCGAACCGACGCCGTGTTCGGCCGAGATCGAACCGGCGAACTTGTGGACCTGATCGTGGACGATCGAGTTCACCCGGTCCTCCTCGTCGCGCAGGAAGGCGGCCGCATCGCCGTGCTCGGGCGCCTGCACGTTGTAATGCAGATTGCCGTCGCCCAGGTGCCCGAAGTTGACCAGGCGCACGCCGGGGATCGCTTTCCGCAGCAGCGCATCGGTTTCCTCGCAGAACGCCGGGATGCGCGAGATCGGCACCGAGACGTCGTGCTTGATGTTCAGGCCTTCCTCGGCCTGCGCCATCGGGATGCTCTCCCGCACGTGCCACAGCTGGTGCGCCTGCGAGAGGTTCTCCGCGACCACCGCGTCGGTGACCACGCCCGCGACCATCGCGGCCTCCAGCAGGCCCTCGAACTGCACGCGGGCGTGCGCCTCGGATTCCAGGTCCGAGTTCTCGATCAGCACGCACCAGGGACTTTCTTGCACGAAGGGCACGCGTTGCTGCGGATAGTGCTTGGCGACCAGCGACAGCGCGAACTGGCCCATCACCTCGAAGCCGGTGAGGCCGGGACCGAGCCGCTCGTGCGCCAGTTCCAGCAGTTGCACCGCCTGCGCCAGGGTCGGCACGGCCGCCCAGGCGGTCAGCGAGGCGGCCGGGCGCGGATAGAGCTTGAGCGTGGCCGCCGTGATGACGCCCAGCGTGCCCTCGCTGCCGATGAACAGCTGCCGCAGGTCGTAGCCGGTGTTGTCCTTGCGCAGGCCCGCCAGGCCGTCCCAGACCTCGCCCTGCGCCGTGACCACTTCGAGGCCCAGGCACAGCTCGCGCGCGTTGCCGTAGCGCAGCACCTGCGTGCCGCCCGCATTCGTCGCCAGGTTGCCGCCAATGGTGCAGCTGCCCTCAGCCGCCAGGCTCAGCGGGAACAGCAGGCCCGCCGCGTCCGCGGCCTCCTGCACCGACTGCAGGATGGCGCCGGCTTCCACCGTCATCGTGAGGTTCTCGCGATCGATCGATCGCACGCCCGTCATGCGCTGCAGGCTCAGCACGACCTGGCGGCCGCTCTCGTCGGGAACGCCGCCGACCACGAGCCCGGTGTTGCCGCCCTGCGGCACGATGGAGACGCCCGCTTCGGCGCAGGCGCGCACCACGGCCGCGACTTCGGCGGTGCTGGAGGGACGCACCACGGCCAGCGCCTTGCCGCGCACGCGCTTGCGCCAGTCCTGCTCCCAGGCGCTCAGGTCGCCTTCGGTGAGCACTTGGGGCGCGCCGACGGCGGCGCGCAGTCGTTCGATCAGTTCGTTCATCTCGCTGCTTTTTTCCGGGGGCCCAGCCGCATGCGCACGTGCAGCGCGCAGGCCGTGAACAGCGTCAGGCACAGCGCGATCTGCAGCGCGGGCAGCCACGGCGGCGCGACCGGGTCGTTCCAGAGCCGCATCACGCCTTCGGTGAAGTAGAGCCACACCAGCAGACTCACCCAGCGGTACGTGTACATGCGAAAGCGGGCGAGGCCGGCGAGGGGGATCAGGAGGGGCAGGACCTTGATGGACCACAGGCGGTGGGGCAGGGGGGCCAGCCACAGTTCCCAGGCGAGGCCCAGGACGATGAGGCCGACCACGCTGCCCACCGCCAGGGCCCGGATCCTGCGCAATTCGGGAGAAGGCGCGGTGGCGGTGGAAGAAATCGGGTCCATGGCCGATGGCATCATAGCGGCCGATGAAACCGGCTCAGCTGCTCTCCGAGCTCACGCGCTTCCCGTGGCTCCCGACGGCACGCACGCTGGGCGAACGCCTGCGCGAGGACCGTCTCGGCCTCACCGCCAGCAGCCTCACCTTCACCACCACCATCGCGCTGGTCCCGCTCGTCACGGTGGCCCTGGCGCTGTTCACCGCGTTCCCGATGTTCGGCAAGGTGCAAGGCGCCGTGCAGCAGTGGCTGGTGCAGAGCCTGGTGCCGGACGCCATCTCGCGCCAGGTGCTGGGCTACCTCACGCAGTTCTCGGGCAAGGCCAGCCGGCTCGGCGCCGTGGGCCTCGCGGTGCTGCTGGCCTCGGCCATCGCGCTGGTGCTCACCATCGACCGCACGCTGAACAACATCTGGCGCGTCAAGCGACCGCGGCCGTTGCCGCAGCGCGTGCTGATCTACTGGGCCGTGATGACGCTGGGCCCTTTGGTGCTGGGCGCCAGCCTGAGCGTGACCTCCTACGCGCTCTACGGCTCGCGCGGGCCGGTTCGCGGCACACCGGGCACGCTGCAGTTCATGCTGGACGTGCTGGAGTTCGCGCTGATCGCGGGCGCGCTCACCGGCCTCTATCGATTCGTGCCCAACACGCCGGTGCGGTGGGCGCACGCGGTGGCGGGCGGCGTGTTCGCGTCGCTGGGCATCGAAATCGCCAAGCGCCTGCTCGCCTGGTACCTGAACCTGGTCCCCACCTATTCCATGGTGTACGGCGCGTTCGCCACGGTGCCCATCCTGCTGGTCTGGATCTACGTGGCCTGGCTGGTGGTGCTGCTCGGCGCGGTCGTCGCCGCCTACCTGCCCAGCCTGCTGGGCCGCGGACGCCGCGCGCCGACGGCCCACGGCTGGCAGTTCCAGCTGGCGCTGGAGGCGCTGCAGAAGCTCCATCGGGCGCGCGTGTCGGTGCGCCGCGGGATGAGCATGGACGAACTGGTGGACGCGCTGCGCGTCAGCGCGCTGCAGCTGGAGCCGGTGCTGGAAACGCTGGTGCAGCTGGACTGGATCGGCCGCCTGAACGAGGTGGACGACGATGCGGCGACGCGCTACGTGCTGCTGGCCGACGAGCAGTCGACTTCGATCGAGCCCTTGCTGCGCCACCTGCTGCTGCCCCGCACCGAGGCCACCCTCGGCCTGTGGGACAAGGGCGGCTGGTCGCGCCTCTACCTCAAGGACGTGGTCTAGGACGCTAGAACGGGATCTTTCCCGTCCAGATGTCCTTGTACATGACCCAGTCGCCCATGAAGGACCAGAGCGGGCGCTTGAAGCTCGCCGGCTTGTTCTTCTCGAAGCCGAAGTGGCCGACCCAGGCGAAACCGTAGCCCGCGACCAACCCGGCGAGCAGCCAGAGCCAGTTGCCGGTCGAGACCAGCAGCGCCAGGCAGGCCAGGGCGAACGTCGAGCCGGCGAAATGCAGGCGCCGGCAGGTGCGGTTGGAATGCTCGCTCAGGTAGAACGGATAGAACTCGGCGAACGAGTGCAGCGCGCGCGGATCGACCGCGCCGCTCGCGGAAGGTGTCGTGCCCATGGCTTGTCTCCTGTTGTCCAGCCAGTCTAGGCGACGGCGAACGGAGCGTGCAGGAACCCGCGGAACCGCGCCCGGCCGCCACGCTCGGGCGTCGCGGTGAGCCGGTACCCGGGGAATCGTGCGAGGAATCGCCCGATCGCCACCCGGCCTTCCAGGCGCGCGAGACTCAGGCCGGCGCACTGGTGGATGCCGAAGCCGAACGCCAGGTGCCGGTTGTTGGCGCGCGTGAGATCCAGTTCGTCCGGTCGCTCGAACTGCGCCGGGTCGCGGTTGGCCGCGCCTATGCACAGCGTGACCAGCGCGCCTTCGTCCAGTCGCACGCCGCCGACCTCGACGGCCTTGAGCGCACGCCGATTGCCGAGCTGGTTGGAGGACTCGAAGCGCAGGAACTCGTCCACGGCCAGCGTCATGACCGGCTCCAGCGCGTGCCAGTCCGGCCGCGTGCCGATCGCGCGAACCAGCAGCGCCTTCTGCTGCGGCCATTCCTGCAGCGCCACCAGCGCATTGCCGATCAGGTTGGTGGTCGTCTCGTGGCCGGCGTTGAGGATGAAGATGCAGTTCTGCAGCAGCTCGTGCGCGCTGAGCTGTTCGCCGCCTTGCTCGCCCTGGATCAGCCGCGTGAGCACGTCATGCTCCGGATCGCCCGGGTCCTTGCGGCGACGCGCCACCAGGCCGCGCAGGTAGTTGAGCATCTCGCTCACGCTCCGGTTGCCGCGCTCTTCCTGCTCAGGCGTGAGCTTGGGTTCCAGTGCGCCGAGGATGGCCAGCGACCAGTCGCGCAGCGGCCCGCGCTCCTCGTGCGGCACGCCCAGCAGGTTGCCGATGATCTCCACGGGGATCGCGGCGGCGAAGTCCTCGATCAGGTCGCCGCCGCCTTTGGCTTCGATGCGGTCGAGCAACTGGTCGACCAGCAGCACCAGCCCCGGCTCCATCTCCGCGATGGCGCGGCGGGTGAGCGCGCCCATGATCAGCTTGCGCACGCGCGTGTGCAGCGGCGGGTCGTTGAACACCAGGCTGGTCGTGTGGTGCGCCAGCAGCGGCGAACCCGCGCCGTACTTGGGCGTGAACTCCACCTTCTTGTCCGAACTGAAGGCGTGCGCGTCGCGGTACACCGCCACCAGGTCGGCGTAGCGCGTGAGGAACCAGGAGCCGTCGGGCATGCGCCGCACCGGCTCGCGTTCACGCAGAGCGGCATACACCGGGAAGGGATTGGCGTAGAAGTCCGGCGGCAGCGCCCGAAGGTCGAAGGCGTGGGCGATCTCGCGCGCGCGATCGGCGCTCATGGGCGGCGTGATGGGCATGTCGGAAATTGTGCCCGCGGCAGGCGGGCCGATCGGTCAATCGCCTTCGCGCTATCCAGCAGTCTTGCGTCGCCCGGTCACCTTTCGGCGCGAAGCACTGTGAGCGTAGGCAAGTACGGCCTGCTGGTGCTCTACCCGGTCCAGCAGGATTTCCTCGACCGCATCCCAGGCAAGGCTGAGCTCGAGCTCGACCTGCATTTCGGGCGTGGCCAAGGCGACCGAGGCAAAACCCTTGAGCGCTGCGCTCACGCGGGAGTCCTCGCCCGCGCCTTGCTGAGCGGAAAAGCCGAGCGCCTCGGCAAGGGCGCCTGAAGGATCCGGCCGCCCGTCGAGGATCGAACGAACCAGCCTCGCGACGGCAGCTTCGCCTTCCTCCTCGATGGCCGCAAGCAAGGCGCGGGCAGCCGCGGGATGCTGGCGAAACGCCTCGCCGTAGCTGCTGTCCAAGGCAACGTCTTCGATCGCGAAGAACCCCTGCAGGAGTTCGTGCAGCCCCTGGGCCGGGCCGGATTCCTCAGGGTTGGTACTCAGCCCGTTGCGCAGGTCTTGAAGAATCTCCGCGGGATCTGTCGAGGTGCGAGTGGCCAATAGTTCATGGAGAGCGGTGTTCACGAGTGGGCTCCTTGGACCGGCGCTTCGTCCGGGCCCACCGATGATTGCCATCTCCCCATCAGTGACACGGTGCGGACGTCATCCGGCCGTCGCAGCCCCACGGTCGACTACTGGGCGTGGAAGTCCTTCAGCGCCGCGAGCACCGCGTCGGGCGCCTCGGTCATCATCTGGTGGCCCGCATCGACCAGCGCCGTGCGCGCATCCTTCGCCCTGGATTGCAGCGACTGCGCCGCGCGCGGCGGCGTCATCGCGTCCTGGCGACCCAAGACGAACAGCACCGGGCACTTCACCTTCTCCATCGCCGCATCGCCGCCCTGGTAGCCGTCGCAGGCGACGAAGCCGCGGTGGAACACGTTCACGCGCGGATTGCTCGCCAGCACCCGCCGCATCAGCGCGCGCGAGCCGCCGTACAGCCAGGTGCCCGGGCCCAGCGCCGAGGGCGGCGGCGCCAGCATCGAATGCGAGAACACGTTGACCATGTCGATCGCCTTCATGGGCGCGTTGAGCGAGTTGTCCAGCAGCGCGGGCGTCACCTTCATCGGTGCGGCCACGCCGCACAGCGCGAGCCGGCTCACGCGCTCCGGCGCGCGGGCGGACGCCTCCAGCGCGATCAGCGCACCGAAGCTGTGGCCCACCAGCGCCGCCTGCTTCACCTGCGCCGCATCGAGCAGGTCGATCGTGAACTGCGCGGCTTCCTCCACCGACGTGGGCGGCTCCCCGCCGCTGCGGCAATGCCCCGGCAGATCGGGCGCGAGCACGTTCCAGCCGTGGTGGGCGAAGTAGCGGGTCTGCAGGATCCACACGCTGTGGTCGTTCAGCACGCCGTGGAGGAACACCACGGTGGGCTTGGCCGGGTCGAAGGGCTTGCCGCCGGTGTAGCAGTAGACGGGCTGGCCGCGGACGGTGAATTCCATGTCAGGCCGCCTTCTCGGCCGCCTTGAGCGCCCGCTTCAGGTCGTCGATCAGGTCGTCCGGATCCTCCAGCCCGATCGACAGGCGGATCGTGCCCTGGGTGATGCCCGCGCCGCTGAGCGCCTCGTCGCTCATGCGGAAGTGCGTGGTGCTGGCGGGGTGGATCACCAGCGAGCGGCAGTCGCCCACGTTGGCCAGGTGGCTGAACACCTTGAGCGTCTCGATGAACTTGCGGCCCTGCGCGCGGTTGCCGCGCATGTCGAAGCTGAACACCGAGCCGGCGCCGCGCGGCAGCAGCTTCCTGGCCAGCGCATGGCTGGGATGCGACTCCAGCAGCGGATGGCCCACGCGTTCCACGAACGCATGCGAGGCCAGGAACTCGACCACGCGCTCAGTGTTGCGCATGTGCTTTTCCATGCGCAGCGGCAGCGTTTCGATGCCCTGCAGGATCAGCCAGGCGGTGTGCGGGCTCATGCTGGCGCCGAAGTCGCGCAGGCCCTCGCGGCGCGCGCGCAGCAGGAAGGCGCCGACGGTGGATTCCTCGCTGAACACCATGCCGTGGAAGCCGTCGTACGGCGCCGTCAGCTCGGCGAACCGGCCCGAGCGCTCCCAGTCGAAGCTGCCGCCGTCCACCACCACGCCGCCGATCACCGTGCCGTGGCCCGAGAGGAACTTGGTGGCCGAGTGGTAGATGAGGTCGGCGCCGTGGTCGAACGGCTTCATCAGCCAGGGCGTGGTGAAGGTCGAGTCGACCAGCAGCGGCACGCCCGCCTCGTGCGCGATGGCCGAGACGGTGGGGATGTCCAGCACGTCCAGGCCGGGATTGCCGACGGTCTCACCGAAGAGCAGGCGCGTGTTCGGCCGGATCGCGGCCCGCCAGCCGTCGATGTCGCCCGGCCGCACGAAGGTGGTCTCGATGCCGAAGCGGCGCATCGTGTAGTGCAGCAGGTTCTGCGAGCCGCCGTACAGCGCCGTGCTGGCGACGATGTGCGAGCCCGAACCCATCAGTGTCGCGATGGACAGGTGCAGCGCCGCCTGGCCGCTGGCGGTGGCGATCGCGCCCACGCCGCCTTCCAGCGCCGCCACCCGCTGCTCGAGCACGGCATTGGTCGGGTTGCTGATGCGGGAATAGACGTGGCCTGAGCGTTCGAGGTTGAAGAGCGCGGCCGCGTGGTCGCTGGACTCGAAGACGAACGAGGTCGTCAGGTGGATGGGTACGGCCCGCGCGCCCGTCGCGGGGTCGGGCGCCGCGCCGGCGTGCAGGGCCAGCGTGTCGAAGCCGGGATCGGAATAGCCGGGCATGGGAGTCTCCTTCCTCGTCCCTTGTCTCGCTTGTGCGGGGCCTGGCATTGTGGGCTATATTCATCCGCACCCCCCACTGCACTTGAGTCCGAGGAGACAGCCATGAAAGTCAGCGACATCCTGCGCGTCAAGGGCAACACGCTCTACACCGTGCCGCCCGACGAGCCGCTGGCGAGGGCGATCGAGTGCATGGCCGAGAAGGACATCGGCTCGCTGGTGGTGATGGAGCACGGCGACCTGGTGGGCATGCTCACCTTCCGCGAGGTCATCCAGACCATCGTCGCCAACGGCGGCGCCGTCGGAACCCGCCTCGTGCGCTCCGCGATGGACGACCACCCGCTCACCTGCACCTCCGAGACCGAGCTCGACGAGGTGCGCCGCATGATGCTGGACCGCCATGCGCGCTACATGCCCGTGATGGACAAGCGCATGCTGATGGGCGTGATCAGCTTCTACGACGTCGCCAAGGCGGTGGTGGACAGCCAGAACTTCGAGAACCGAATGCTCAAGGCCTACATCCGCGACTGGCCGGCCTCGGAAGACGCGCAGCCCACGGCTCAGCTGTAGAGCCGGTCCACTCACCCTCTGGGATAATCGCCGCCCATGAGCGGCAACACTTTCGGCAGCCTTTTCGCAGTCACCAACTTCGGTGAGTCGCACGGGCCGGCCATCGGTTGCGTGATCGACGGCTGCCCGCCCGGCCTGGAGCTCTCGGAAGCCGACATCCAGCCCGACCTGGACCGCC
>JAEWBU010000014.1 GCA_023390985.1 Pseudomonadota bacterium | reverse complement strand
GGGCACGCCCGCGCCCTGCGGGCCGCCCGGGCCGCCGGGCGCTTCCGACAGGTGCTGGCTGCGAATCGCCGCCTGCGCGCCGCCCTGGTTGGGTCCGTACAGCTCGGCGGTGGACTCGCTCTGCGTGAAGTCGATGTCCGCGGTGACCTGGGCCTTGACGTTCCCCTGGCCGACGATCGGTTCGATGATGGCCAGGATGCGCGAGGACAGGCTCTGCTCGGTCTGGCGCACGTGCTGCAGCTGCGGCTGGTCCAGGCCATTGGGCAGGTCGCCCGGCAGTTGCGACAGCAGCGTGCCGGTCTGGTCCACCACGCTCACGGCGCGGGTGTTGAGTTCGGGGACGCTGGAAGCGACGAGGTGCACGATGCCGGCGATCTGCGCGCGATCGAGCGAGCCGCCGGGATAGAGCGACAGCAGCACCGAGGCCGAGGGCTTGTGCTGCTCGCGCAGGAAAGCGGTCTGCTGCGGCAGCGCCAGGTGCACGCGCGCCGACTGCACGGCCGACAGCGCCATGATCGAGCGGGCCAGCTCGCCCTCCAGGCCGCGCTGGAAGTTGAGCCGTTCCTGGAACTGCGTGGTGCCGAACTTCTGGTTCTCCATCAGTTCGAAACCCACCGTGCCGCCCTTGGGCAGGCCCTGCGAGGCCAGGCGCAGGCGCACCTCGTGCACCTTGTCCGCCGGCACCAGCAGCGCACCGCCGGATTCGCTGAACCTGTGCGGCACGTTCAGCTGGCCGAGCGCCGTCACGACGGCGCCGCCGTCCTTGTCGCTCAGGCTCGCATAGAGGATGCGCCAGTCGGTCTGGCGGCTGGCGGACACGCCCATGAACACCACGCCGGCCAGCAGCGCGGCGGCCACGCCCAGCGCCACCTTGGCGCGCATCGGCGCGGCCTGCAGGCGGTCCAGCGCGGGCGTGCGAACCCGTTCGACGGGCAGGGGGAGCGCGGCGGCGGCTGCGGCGGGGGCGGTGGTGTCCATGTCGCGGAGGGGCTCTCGGGGTGGCCACGATTGTTGGTCGCCCCCGCGCGCGCCTTAAGCCCGATATGCGGTGCATTCCGGGCGCTATTCGCCGCAGCGAGCGACGCGTGCGTCCCTAAAGTTCCGGCCATGGACATCAAGCCCTCGGCCACCGGCCTGCCCACGCCCCTGCTCGACGCGCTGCGCCGCAACGCGGCGACCCAGCGCGCGCAGCCCGCGGCGGGCGCGGCCCCGGGTGTCACCACCAGCTTCACCGGCGCGCTCGACCAGGCGCTGCGTTCGGTGAGCGCGACGCAGGACCAGGCGGCGCGCATGGCGGAGGCCTTCCAGTCCGACCCGGGCCGCGTGAGCCTGGAGCAGACCATGGTGGCCATGCAGAAGTCGCAGATCGGGTTCCAGTCGGCGTTGCACGTGCGCAACCGGCTGGTGTCGGCCTACAGCGACATCATGAACATGCAGGTCTGACCTCCAGGCCGCCGCGGTCAGTGCACCGCGTGGCTGACTTCCCCGACGTGGAAGGACCGCGCATCCAGGAACGAAGGCAGCGGCTCGCAGATCCGCCGGATCTCCGCGTCGTTGGCGAGGATGGCGCGCAGGATGCGCGTGCGCTCCGACTGCTCCTCGCGCGACAGCGGCGTGTCGCGCGCGATCTCGCGCAGGCGGGCGATCACCACCGCGCAGGCGCCTTCGAGGCGGCACACCGTGTCCCAGTCGCCGGCGCGCGCGGCGGCCAGCATCTCCTGGCTGGCGCATTCCAGCGCGGCGTACCAGCGCAGCGGGCTGGAGGAGGATCCGTACATCTCCATCGTCGTCTCCTCTTCGTCAGGCCTGCAGGTGGGCGGGCAGGGTGGCGGCGGGCGCCGGCGCGATCTCGGCCCAGGTGGAGCGCAGGTCGGCCAGCAACTTGGCCACTTCGGCCAGCGGCTCGTCGGCGTTGCGCAGGTTGGCGGTGAACAGGCGCTGGATCATGTGGTCGTACAGGGCGCGCAGGTTGTCGCCCAGCGCCACGTCGCCGCGGCTTTCCACGGCGGCCTTCAGGCCCTCGTCGATGATGCGCATGCCCTTGGAAATGGTGGAGATCTTGGTCTCGATGTCGCCCTGTTCCAGCGCATGGCGCGCCTGCAGCACCGCGGCGATGGCGCCGTCGAACAGCAGCATGACCAGCTGGTGCGGATCGGCCCGGGCGACGTCGGAGGTGACGCCGACGTGGCGGTACTGGGCGATGGGTTGCAGGGGGGCGGTGAACATGGGGCGTCGTCCTTGCCCCTGTTATCGGCGGTGCGAGGGCGGGCTTTAGGCCGGCTCTCCGTCCAATCGGGTCAGTCTGGAGACCGAATCAACGGAACGCCCCCGAAAACATGCCGCCAAGTACCGCGACGATCACCGCGCCGATGATGGTCAGAATGATCGCGGCTGGGATGAACGCGATGGCTAGCTTCACCAGGAAGAAGACCATCGATCCAAACTTCATGTTCACGTCAACGACGACAACCTTCTGCTCCGGTTCCATTCCAGGCTCCTTCCGAGAACGCCAGATTCTGCCCTGCCGAGGGCGTGGAACTGCGGCCGTCGTCTCTGCCCTGTTCGACGAGGAATGCTTTGATGCGTTCGTGGACGACGGCGCTGTGTGTCAGCGGCCCCATGTGGCCGGCTCCGGCAATGTCATGGAGCTCCCACTGCGGGAACGCCTGGGCCAGCACGTTCGAAGTCTCGCGCAACACGAGCCGTGTCTCCGTGCCTCGCAGGACCATCCCCCGAGCGACGATGCCGTTGAAGCGCTCCGCGGTGATGAGCGGAGCACCCGCGTCCCACTCGTGGCGATTGGGTGGAAGCTGGCTGGCGACCGCCTGCCTGCGCTCCGGTGGTGACGAGTGCCAGGAGCCGTCGCCGTTGAAGTAATCGGTGAAGATCTTCGCCAGGGGTCGGCCAGTCGCCCGCATCGCCGTGCTGGCGCACGGAGGCGTAGAAACCTTGCGCCTCGTGCCATGCCTCGTGCCGGTGGTGTCCGGCCGGCAGGCCGATCAGCATGGGTTCGTAGAGCGCCAGGTGCGTGGCGCGAGGGCCGAGTTCGTGCGCGGTGGCCAAGGCGACTGCGCAGCCCCAGGAGTGGCCGACCAGTCGTATCGGGCCGTCGGTCAACTCGCATACGGCCAATGCGACAGCCGCCGCGTCATCCAGCGTTTGCTGGCGATCAACCGACCAGGGCGACGTCTGGCCATAGCCGAGGAGGTTCGGGCCGATGCATCGATAGTGCGGCGCGAGCTCCGCGATCAGCCGGCGCCACTGGCGGTTGCTGCTGACCGAGCTGTGCAGCAGCACGACGGTCGGTCCCGTGCCGTCGTCGGAGTAGTCGACGATCAGGCCGTTGCGAGCGATGGAGGGCATGGGGAACGCAGGTCCAAAGCTCCGCGCGCGCCAAGGCGCAACTCACGCGGGCTGCGCATGGAACTTCACACCCAGCGCGCGTGCCACTTTCAAGACGGTCGCGAAACTGGGATTGCCCGTCTCGCTCAGCGCCTTGTACAGGCTCTCGCGACTCAACCCCGCATCGCGTGCCACCTGGCTCATGCCCTTCGCACGCGCAATGTCCCCGAGAGCTCGCGCGATTCCAGCGGCATCGTCGGGCGCCTCTTCGAGCCACGCATCCAGGTACGCCGCCATTTCCTCGGGAGTCCGAAGCTGCTCTGCGACGTCGTAAGCGACTGTCTTCGTGCGAGCGGCCGCGGTGCCCTTTGATTTCGTTGCTGCTTTGACCATGACTACTCCTGCAGACCTTTCACCAACGAGATCGCCGTCTTGATGTCCTGCTGCTGCGAAGATTTATCTCCTCCGGCAAGAAGAATGACCAGAACGCCTGCGCGCTCCGTGTAGTAGACCCGATAGCCAGGGCCGACATCGACCTTCAATTCGCAGACGCCATGGGTCAGCGCCCGACTGTGCCCGGGGTTCCCATGGGCCAGCCGGTCCACACGCACCTGGGATCCGCGCCCGTCCGACTCGATCTTTGAGGGAGTTGATCCAGTCTCGATAAACCTCGGTCATCTCGACGCGCATGTGGCATCGTATCCTGTGGGATACAGGCGGTCAAGCTCAGGAGCACGCCGACTCAGCCAGGGACGTAGTGGATCCCCGCCTCTGCGGGGATGACCGCCCTCAGCCAACCCCCAGCGTAGACCGGGGCGAGGGCCATGCCAACGGCGGTGGCGCGGGCTTCAGGCGCGCTCTTCGGCGTTCCCGGGAAGGCGGGCACCCGGTGCTCCCCTCAGACCGCCTTGCCGATCCTGCGTTCTGTCGTGGCCTTGAGGAGCGGCCAGGCGGTCTCCAGGCGGTTCTTCGCCTCGAGATGCCCTCCATCGGCGGCGGCAACGAGGAGAGCCTCCGAGCGATGCAGGTCAGGCAAGAAACGCTTGCTCATCGCGGAGTCGTGCATGGCCCGCGACAGGTGGAACATGGCGTCCAGGTCACCCTCGCTCACCTGCTCTTCCAGTTCGGCGACGTACATCAGGTGGGCGGCGTCGGCTTCCGCCCTGTAGTCCCGGAAGCCGGTCTTGTCGAAGGAACCGACGAGCGAGAACACCAGGCGCTCGAGGGCCTGATCTTGTTCATCGCTGTCGAGGCAGTGCATCCTGCTATCCACTCAGCCAATCCCCAAAGTCGACCGCATCCTTGCCATCTCCGAATTCAGCCGCGTCATCTCCGTATCCAGCCGCTGGTACTGCGCGCGGATGCGCTCTTCGGTACGCGAGAGTCGGTCCTGCAGGTTGTCCTGCTGCTTCTGGTTGAGATCCACGCTGCGCTTGAGGCCCTCGATGCGACCGGCCAGGCTGCCGGTGTCGGACGTCAGCGCACCCGCCCACTGCTTGAAGCGAAGGCCCAGGCCCTGCGTGCTGGTGTCGGAGGCGCTCTGGACTTGCCCGAACAACCGGGCCAGTTGCGCCGGCTGCTCCAGCAGCGGCGTGAGCCGCGTGTCCTTCACCGCCAGCGTGCCGTCACGCTGCAGCTCGATGCCGGCCGCGTTCAGGCTCGCGGGACCGGGGCCGCCGGCCAGCGTGCCGGTGACCATCTGCCGCAGCGAAGTCAACAGCGCCACCGCGGTGGAGTCCGCCTGCAACGGTCCGCGGTTGGCCCCCGAAGGGTCGGCCTGCGTCTGCTGCACCAGCAGCTTGCTCAGGCTGTTGTACGCGTTGACGAAGTCGTTGACGTTCTTGCGCACCGCCATGGTCTCGACCGAGACCGTCAGGTCCACCGGCGTGGTGGTCACCTTCTTCAGCTGCAGCGTGACGCCTTCCAGCACGCCCGTGGGCGAGTTGGTCGCGCTGGCGAGCGACAGGCCGTCCAGCGTGTAGAGCGCGTCCTGCGCGGCCTGCGTCTGCGAGAGGTTGCGGCCCGAGCCCGCGGCGGCGGCGGGGTCCCAGGCCAGGGCGGACAAGCCTGCCGCATCGGTGGCGTTGCCGTCGTCGTCGGCGGCCGTGATCCGCACCGACGAATCGGCCCCGTCGGCGCCGCGCAGCACCAGGCGCGAGCTGCCGCCGCTGGTGACGATGCTGGCGGTGACGCCGGCCTTCGAAGCATTGATCGCATCGCGCACGCCGGCCAGCGTGTTCTGCCCCGCGCCTACCGTCACCGTCACAGGCGCCGCACCGCTGCGCGGCGTGAACACGCCGGCGGCCGTGGTGCCCAGTTCGATGGTGAGCGAGCCGGTGCCCACGGCGCTGGTCGTCGCGGCATACGGTCCGCTGGCGAGCGCCTGCGACTGCGCGAGTTGCTGCACCTCGAGCCGGTGCTTGCCCGCGACCGCCGCCGAAGTCGCCGTGGCGGTCACCGATTCGCTCCCGGTGCTGTCGATGCGCGTCGGGTTCCAGTTGGCCGGATCGGCCAGCTTGGCCGCCAGGTCGCCCAGCGCGGCCACCTGGCCCTTGAGCGTGCCGAAGGCGGAGATGCGTGTCTGGATGGTGCCGGCCCGCGCCTCCAGCAGGTTGAGCGGCCGGCGCTCCAGCGCCATCAGCGACGTGACGATGCTGTTGACGTCCAGGCCGCTGCCGACGCCGGTGCTGGTGACGCTGGCCAAGGTCGGTCCCCTTTATGGATGTCGATCAGCCGCCACGCAGCAGCTGCAGCACCTGCTGCGGCAGCTGGTTGGCCTGGGTGAGCATGGCGTTGCCGGCCTGCTGCAGGATCTGCGCGCGTGTCATGTTGGCGGTCTCGGCCGCGAAGTCGGTGTCCATGATCCGCGAGCGCGCGGCGGTGACGTTCTCCGCGGCGATCTGGATGTTGGCCACGGCGGTCTCGAAGCGGCTCTGCAGCGCGCCGAGCTTGGCGCGCGCGCCGTTGATCTGGGTGAGCGCTGCGTCGGTCTGCTGGATGGCCAGCTGCGCGCCGGCGTAGGAGCTGATGTCCAGCGAGGCCATGTTGGGGCTGGCCGCGGCGACGGCGCTGTCGCCGGCCGCCAGGCCCACCTTGGCGCCGGCCGCGCCGGTGATGGTGATGTCGCTGGCGGAGGTCAGCACGATGACGTTGTTGGCCACGTCGAAGAACGCGCCCACGTTGGTCGTCGACGAGATGCGGTTGATCGCGTCCACCACCTGCGCCTGGCGCTCCTGCGTGGTGCCGGCGGCGGCCAGCACGCCGATGTCGGTGCCGTTGATGGTGAGGTCGGCCAGCGCGGTGGCCGTCAGGTCGCTGATCGCCGTGGAGCTCTGGGTGGAAGCGCGGTTGACCACGCCCATGCCCGCCAGGCGCGCGTCGGTGATGCCGTTGACCGTGATGCCCTCGTTGGCGTCGGCGCCGACCTGGAACTTGGCCGAGGTGAAGCTGCCGTCCAGCAGCTTGGTGCCGTTGAAGTTGGACGAGCCGGCCACGCGGTCGATTTCTTCCTTCAGCTGGACCACTTCGGCCTGCAGCGCGGCGCGGTCGGTGGCGTTGTTGGTGGCGTTGGACGACTGCACGGACAGCTCGCGGATGCGCTGCACCATGTCGCCGATCTTGCCGAGCGAGCCTTCCGCGGTCTGCGCCAGCGACACGCCGTCGTTGGCGTTGCGCGCCGCCACGTTGAGGCCGCGCACCTGCGCGTTCATGCGCTCGGCGATCGCCAGGCCGGCGGCATCGTCCTTGGCGCTGTTGACGCGCAGGCCCGACGACAGGCGCTGGATCGACGTGGCCAACGAGGCCTGCGAGGTGGTCAGGTTCCGCTGGGTGTTCAGCGAAGGCAGGTTGGTGTTGATGACGGACGGCATGGCGGCTCCAATCGAAGGGACCTCGACTGTGCGCCGCGCCGCAAGCGGCCGAAGCAGCGAGAAAAGGGCGGAAATCCGCCCTTTTCAAATCCGCGACACCAGGATCAGCGCAGCAGGGCCAGCACCTGCTGGGGCATCTGGTTGGCCTGCGACAGCATGGCGTTGCCGGCCTGCTGCAGGATCTGCGAGCGCGTCATGTTGGCGGTTTCCGTCGCGAAGTCCGTGTCCATGATGCGCGAGCGGGCGGCCGTCACGTTCTCGGTGGCGATCTGGATGTTGGACACCGCGTTCTCGAACCGGCTCTGCAGCGCGCCCAGCGAAGCGCGGGCCGTGTTCACCTGCTTGAGCGCCGCGTCGGCCTGCTGGATGGCCAGCTGCGCGCCGCCGTAGGAGCTGATGTCCAGCGAAGCCATGTTGGCGCTGGTGGTGGCGGTGGCGCTGTCCGCCGCCACGAAGCCCACCTTGGCGCCGGCCGCGCCGGTGATCGTGATGTCGGCGTTGGACGTCAGCACGATCTTGTTGTTGGCGGTGTCCAGGTAGGCGCCGACGTTGGTGGTGGTGGAGATGCGGTTGATCGCGTCCACCACCTGCGCCTGGCGCTCCTGCGTCGTGCCGGCGGCGGCCAGCACGCCGATGTCGGTGCCGTTGATCGTGAGGTCGGCCAGCGCGGTGGCGGTCAGGTCGGTGATCGCGGTGGAGCTGTCCCTGGAGGCGCGGTTCACCGTGCCCATGCCGGCCAGCGATGCGTTGGTGATGCTGCTGACGGTGATGGACTCGCCGGCGTCGGCGCCGACCTGGAACTTGGCGGAGCTGAAGCTGCCGTTGATCAGCTTGGTGCCGTTGAAATTGGTGCTGCCGGCCACGCGGTCGATTTCCGACTTGAGCTCGGACACTTCCTGCTGCAGGGCGTCGCGGTCGGTCTGCGTGTTGGTGGCGTTGGACGACTGCACGGCCAGTTCGCGCACGCGCTGGACCATCTCGCCGATCTTGCCCAGCGCGCCTTCGGCGGTCTGCGCCAGCGACACGCCGTCGTTGGCGTTGCGGGCGGCGACGTTCAGGCCGCGCACCTGGGCGCTCATGCGCTCGGCGATCGCCAGGCCGGCGGCATCGTCCTTGGCGCTGTTGACGCGCAGGCCGGTCGACAGGCGCTGGATCGACGTCGCGAGCGCGGCACCGGATGCGCCCACGTTGCGCTGCGTGTTCAGCGAGGAGATGTTGGTATTGATGACGGCAGGCATGGGCTTCCCCCAAAGGTGGGTCTTCTTGCTTGACCCGGTTGACACAACCGCGGGGTTCGCGGCGCGGCGGGGCGTGCCCCGTGCCTTTCTTATCGGTTGCGATGGGCGGGGCTTTAGGCCCGATGCGTTGTTACATCTCGGATGAGCTCGAAACGTCCATACGTAAACGGCCTACCGCATGGATGAGCTTTCACCTATCAAGTATGTGTTGCAGCAAGAAACAATGTGAAACATGGCGGGGCGCGGTGCGGCTCGCTTTCTTCTTCAACGACATCCCGCAGTACAGGCATCCCGTGAGCGCCATTTCCCAGCAGCTTCTCAACGAGATCCGTGACACGAATCTCTCCTTCCTGATGCTCGCCCAGTCGATGATCCGGCTGGACAAGCCGCAGGCGCTGTTCCGCCTCGGCCTGTCCGAAGCGGTCGCCGACCTGATCTCGCAACTGAGCCCGCAGCAGCTGGTGCGCGTCGCTTCGCGCAACCTGATGCTGTGCACCATGCGCTTCGACGACGAACTGGTGTGGAGCCTGCTGAGCGACCGCCACGAGCCGGGGCAGCCTTCCGAACAGACCGCCGATCGCCTGCACGCCAGCGTGCTGATGGCCGGCCTGCACGCCGCGATGGCCTGAGGAAGCGACATGGCCACGCAGAAGAGCCTGATCGTCGAGAGCCAGCAGGTCGCGCGCGCCGTGCGCCTGATCGAGCTGGGCGCCCGCATGGCGGTGCTGGAAGCCGAGACCGACCTGTCGCACGAGCGGCTGGTGCGGCTGCACCGCGAAGTCACGGGCAAGTCGCCGTCCAAGGGCCAGCTGCCCTATTCGACGGACTGGTTCATCTCCTGGCAGCCGAACATCCACGCGTCGCTGTTCCTCAACATCCACCAGCACCTGGACAAGGCCTGCGCGATGGAAGGCGTGGACCTGCTCACCAAGGCCTGGGAGCTGTACCGCTCGGACGTCACCGCGCTCGGCGTGGACCCGATGCTCACCATCACGCGCGCCTGGCGCCTGGTGAAGTTCGTCGAGAGCGACATGCTGTGCCTCACGCGCTGCAGCGACTGCGGCGGCCACTTCGTCACCCACACCAACGAGTGGGGCACCGGCTTCAAGCCTTTCGTCTGCGGCCTGTGCGAGCCGCCGGCGCGCGCCGGCAAGAGCCGCCGCAGCGGCGCGATCCACTAAGTCCCCGGTCCGTCGTCCCCGCGAAGGCGGGGACCCCGAGCTCCCGGTTTCAGCGACCGAAGCGAAGCACTGGATTCCCGCCTTCGCGGGAATGACGGCACGCCTCAAGTGAACGCGGCACCTGCCGAAACCCTGGGCTGAGGAAGCGATCCCCGCTTCTTCTCTTGTCCAAGCACCAGGGAAAGCCGCAGTCCATGTTCATCCTCGCCGGATACCTCGTCGTCATCGGCTGCGTGCTGGGCGGCTACGCCATGGCCGGCGGCCACTTCGGCGTGATCATGCATGCCGCTCCGCTGGAGATGTTCATCATCGGCGGCGCCGCGCTCGGCGCCTTCCTGGTGGGCAACAGCGGCAAGACCATCAAGGCCACGCTGAAGTTCGCGCCCTCGCTGCTCAAGGGCAGCAAGCACACCAAGGCGCGCTACATGGAGCTGATGGCGCTGCTGTACGACGTGCTGACGCGGGCCCGCAAGGAAGGCCTGATGGCGATCGAGGCCGACGTCGAGAAGCCGCAGGACAGCGCGATGTTCAAGAAATACCCGCTGATCCTGGCCGACCACCACCTGATGGAATTCATCACCGACTACCTGCGGATGATGGTGTCGGGCAACCTGAACGCCCATGAGCTCGAGAACCTCATGGACAACGAGATCGAGACCCACCACCACGAGGCGATGGTGCCGGCCGGCGCGATCCAGAGCGTGGGCGACGGCCTGCCGGCGTTCGGCATCGTGGCCGCCGTGCTCGGCGTGGTGAAGACCATGGCCTCGGTGGGCGCCGCGCCCGCGGTGCTGGGACAGATGATCGCCGGCGCGCTGGTGGGCACCTTCCTCGGCATCCTGCTCGCATATGGCTTCGTGAGCCCGCTGGCGCAGCTGGCCGGCCAGAAGGTCGACGAGAGCAGCAAGGAGCTGCAGTGCGTGAAGGCCACGCTGCTGGCCAGCGTGCAGGGCTACGCGCCGGCGGTGGCGCTGGAGTTCGGCCGCAAGGTGCTGTATTCGACGGAGCGGCCGACCTTCATCGAGATGGAAGGCCACGTCAAAGGCCGCAAGGCCGCCTGACGGCCGGGAGCGCGAACCATGGCAGCCGGCGGAAAGCTCCAGCCCATCATCATCAAGCGCGTGCGCAAGGGCGGCCATGGCGGCCACCACGGCGGCGCCTGGAAGATCGCGTACGCCGACTTCGTGACGGCCATGATGGCGTTCTTCCTGCTCATGTGGCTGCTCGGCTCCACCACGCAGGGCGACCTGCAGGGCATCGCCTCGTACTTCCAGAGCCCGCTGAAGATCGCGCTGGCCGGCGGCTCGGGCACCGGTGACAGCAGCAGCATCATCAAGGGCGGCGGCCCGGTCCTGGGCCGCACCCACGGCGCGGTGCGCCGCGGCGAGATCGAGGCGCCGCAGCGCAACATCAGCCTGCAGGCGCTGCGCGCCGAGGTCGAGGCCGAGGACAAGCTGCGCATGCGCGAGGTGCAGCTGCGCGTGGACCAGGCCATGAAGGAGAACGCGGCGCTGTCGGGCCTGCGCAACCAGCTGCGCATGGAGCTCACGCCGGACGGCCTGCGCATCCACATCGTCGACGACCAGGGCCGGCCGATGTTCGACGTCGGCAGCGCCCGCGTGAAGGAGCACATGCGCGAGCTGCTGCGAAGCATCGCGCAGCTGCTGGATGCCGCCGATGCGCGCGTGCTGCTGTCCGGCCACACCGATGCGTCGCCCTATGGCGGCGGCGAGCGCGGCTATTCGAACTGGGAGCTGTCGGCCGATCGCGCCAATGCCTCGCGCCGCGAGCTGGTGGCCGGCGGCCTGCGCGAGGACCGCGTGGTGCGCGTGATGGGCCTGGGCTCCTCGACGCTGTACGAACCGACCGACCCGCTCAGCCCGCTGAACCGCCGCATCTCCATCCTGGTGCTGGGCAAGCTGGGCCAGGAGCGCTGGGCGCGCGGCGCCGAAGTGCCGGTGTCCGAAACCCAGGCGCTCGAGCAGTTGCTGGACCGCCAGGCGCCTGCCGCACCGGCGGCCGCTGCGCCCGCCATCCCGAATCCCCCCGTTTCTTCCGGAGCCACCCCATGACCGCCCCCACCGACCTGAAATTCCTGATCGTCGACGATTTCTCCACCATGCGCCGCATCGTGCGCAACCTTCTCAAGGAAGCCGGCTTCGCCAACGCCGACGAGGCCGAGGACGGCGTGGTGGCCTTGCAGAAGCTGAAGAACGGCTCGTTCGATTTCGTGGTCACCGACATCAACATGCCGAACATGAACGGCTTCGAGCTGCTCACGCAGATCCGCGCCGACGCCGCGCTCAAGCCGCTGCCGGTGCTGATGATCACGGCCGAGGCGCGCAAGGAGGACATCGTCATGGCCGCGCAGGCCGGCGCTTCGGGCTACATCGTCAAGCCCTTCACCAAGGCCACCCTCGAGGAGAAGGTCGCCAAGATCCTGCAGAAGCACGCCCTGGCCACCTGAAGAAGAAAAGGGGAACGCCGCCATGAGCGAGAACGTGATGTACCAGCGCCTGGGCGAACTGACCCGGTCGCTGCACGACGCCCTGCAGCAGCTGGGCTACGACAAGAAGATCGAGGACTCGCTGGGGCAGTTGCCCGACGCGCGCACCCGCCTGTCCTTCATCGCCAAGGTCACCGGCAACGCCGCCGAGAAGGTGTTGAACACCGTGGACCGGTCGCAGGCGCAGCAGGAAGCCCTGCTGGCCGACGCCGAGCGCGTCGAGAAACTGCTCAAGGCCGACCCGGTGGGCGCGGTGGCGCGCGGCGAACTGCTGCACTTCATCGGCGAGGTGAAGTCCACGGCGCGCGATACCTCGGCCCAGCTGACCGAGATCATGCTGGCCCAGGACTTCCACGACCTCACCGGGCAGACGGTGGGCAAGGTGGTGGAGGTGGCGACGCGGCTGGAGGATGCGCTGCTGCAACTGCTGGTGGAGTCGCAACCCGCCGCGGCGGCGACCGTGGAACACGGGTTCCTCAATGGGCCGGTGGCGGATGCGTCGCAGCGGACGGACGTGGTGGCGAACCAGGCGCAGGTGGACGACCTGCTGGAGAGCCTGGGGTTCTGACACCACAGTCGTCATCCCCGCGAAGGCGGGGATCCAGGGCTTCCATGACCCCGCTGAAGACGGGCGCCCTGGATTCCCGCCTCCGCGGGAATGACGGAGTGGATTAGCCGCCCTTTCCCCCCTTTCTTCCCCACTTAAGTTTTGGCGTCGGCTCGAACAATGACGCTCCATGTCCGCCTCCGAAACCAGCCGCGAAGACCGGGAACTCCCCGCGTCGGAGCGGCGTTTGCGGCAGGCTCGTGAAGAAGGCCAGGTCCCGCGCTCGCGCGACCTGGCGCACCTGGCCGGCATCGCGGCGCTGATGGCGCTGGCCGCGGGCCTGGGACCGTGGGCCGGCCGGCAGGCGCTGGGGATCGTGCAGGCCGGCCTGCGTTTCGACCGCACCGCGGCCTTCGAGACCCAGATGCTGCCTTCGCGCCTGGGCCACCTCGGCCTCGATGCGCTGCTGTGGGTGGTGCCTGTCCTCGCCGGCGTGGCCGTGCTGCTGGCCGGCGCGACGATGGCGGTCGGCGGCTGGAACTTCGCCACCCAGGCGCTCGCGCCCAAGTTCGAGCGGCTCGATCCGATCGCCGGCTTCGGCCGCGTGTTCGGCTGGCGATCGATGCTGCAGCAGCTGAAACTGATTCCGCTCGCCGCGGGCCTGCTGGCCGCCGGCGGCTGGTACCTGTATTCGCACGCCGCCGAACTCGACTCGATCGCCCGCCTGCCGCTGGTGCAGGCGCTGCCGCTGGGATTCAGCTGGATCACCGGCGGCCTCGCCATCCTGCTCGGCGTCTGCGTGGTGGCGGCGATCGCCGACGTGCCGCTGCAGCTGTGGCGCCATGGCTCCGAACTGCGCATGACGCGCGACGAGGCCAAGCGCGAGAACAAGGAAGACGACGGCGATCCGCACCTCAAGGGCGAGCGCCGCCGCCGCCAGCGCGAGATGTCGCGCGGCCGCATGCTGGCCGCGGTGCCGCAGGCCAATGTGGTCGTCACCAACCCGACGCACTACGCCGTCGCGCTGCATTACGACGAGGCCACCATGCGCGCCCCGCGCATCGTCGCCATGGGCGCCGACCACCTGGCGCTGAAGATCCGCGAGGTCGCGGCCGCCTCCGGCGTGCCGCTGCTGGAAGTCCCGCCGCTGGCGCGCGCGCTGTACCGCCACGGCGAGATCGACGGCGAAGTGCCGGTCGAGCTCTACACCGCCGTCGCGCAGGTGCTCGCCTGGGTGATGCGCCTTCGCACGCTGCTGCGGCCGCCGCCGGCCCCGCACATCGACGTGCCGCCGGGACTTGATCCGCTGGAGGCCGCGAAATGAGCGCCGCTTCCGCCGCGCCGGGCTGGCGCGCGATGCTGCCCGGCGCCCGCGCGCTGGGCGCGCCGCTGCTCATCGTGCTGATCCTCGCGATGATGCTGGTGCCGCTGCCGGCCTTCATCCTGGACCTGCTGTTCACCTTCAACATCGCGCTGTCGCTGGTGGTGCTGATGGTGGCCAGCTACAACCGCCGCCCGCTGGACTTCGCCAGCTTCCCCGGCGTGCTGCTGGTGACCACGCTGCTGCGGCTGGCGCTGAACGTGGCGTCCACGCGCGCCGTGCTGCTGTACGGCCACACCGGCACCGGCGCGGCCGGCCAGGTGATCGAGTCGTTCGCGCACTTCCTGATCGGCGGCAGCTTCGCGGTCGGCCTGGTGGTGTTCGCGATCCTCACGATCATCAACTTCGTCGTCGTGACGAAGGGCGCGGGCCGCATCGCCGAGGTGTCGGCGCGCTTCGCGCTCGATGCGATGCCCGGCAAGCAGATGGCGATCGACGCCGATCTCGCCTCGGGCGGCATCGACGAGAAGGAAGCCCGCCGCCGCCGCAACGAAGTGACGCAGGAGGCCGAGTTCTACGGCTCCATGGACGGCGCTTCGAAGTTCGTGCGCGGCGACGCCGTCGCCGGCATCCTGATCCTGTTCATCAACATCATCGGCGGCCTGGCGATCGGCATGTTCCAGCACGGCCTGCCGCTGGCCACCGCCGCCAACAACTACGTGCTGCTGGCCATCGGCGACGGCCTGGTCGCGCAGGTGCCCGCGCTGGTGATCTCGGTGGCGGCCGGCCTGGTGGTCTCGCGCGTCGGCGAGGAAGACATCGGCCAGCAGATCGCGACGCAGCTGTTTTCCATCCCGCGCGCGCTCGGCCTGACCGGCGCCGTGATCGGCGCGCTGGGCCTGATCCCCGGCATGCCGCACCTGCCTTTCCTGCTGCTGGCCGGCGTGTGCGGCTGGAGCGCCTGGACGCTGGCGCGCATGGCCGCGCGTGCGAAGGAAGCGCCGCCGCCGGCTCCCGCGGCGGCCAATCCGCAGGCCGAGGCGAGCTGGGACGACGTCACGCCGGTCGATCCGCTCGGCCTGGAAGTCGGCTACCGCCTGATCGCGCTGGTGGACAAGACCCAGGGCGGCGACCTGCTCGGGCGCATCAAGAGCGTGCGCCGCAAGTTCGCGGGCGAGGTCGGCTTCCTGCCGCCGGCGGTGCACATCCGCGACAACCTGGAGCTGCATCCCTCGCAGTACCGCATCCTGCTCAAGGGCGTGATCGTGGGCGAGGGCCAGGCCTTCGGCGGCATGTTCCTCGCGATCAATCCGGGCCACATCAAGATCGCGCTGCCCGGCACCGCGACCACCGATCCGGCCTTCGGCCTGCCGGCCGTCTGGGTCGAGTCCAGGCACCGCGAGCAGGCCCAAGCGTCCGGCTTCACCGTGGTGGATGCCTCCACCGTGGTGGCCACGCACCTGAACCACGTGATGCAGACGCATGCGGCCGCGCTGCTGGGCCGCGGCGAAGTGCAGGAGCTGCTGGACCACGTGCGCCGCCACGCGCCCGGCCTGGCCGACGAGGTCGTGCCCAAGCTGGTTCCGCTGCCGGTGCTGCAGAAGGTGCTGCGCAACCTGCTGGACGAATCGGTCCACATCCGCGACCTGCGCGGCATCCTGGAACTGCTGGCCGAGCATTCGGCCGCCGGCACCGATGCCGGCGAACTCACGCGCGAAGTGCGCATCGGCCTGGCCGGCGCGATCGTGCAGCACCTGTACGGCGCCGCGCGCGAGCTCGGCGTGATGGCGGTCGAGCCCGGCCTCGAGCAGGTGCTGATGAACGCGCTCGCGCCCGAGGCGCAGGCGCCGCTCGATCCCTCGATGGGCGAGCTGCTCGCCACCCAGGCGGCCGACGCCGCCCGCGCGCAGGAAGAAGCGGGCCTGCCCGCCTGCCTGCTGGTGCCCGACCGGATCCGCGTGCCCATGGCCCGCCTGCTTCGGCGCAAGGCGCCGCGGCTGCACGTGCTCGGGCATTCGGAGATCCCGCGCACCCACACCATCCACATCCATCGCGTCATCGGAGTCAGTGCATGAACGTCAGGCGATTTGTCGGCAAGAACGCCCGCGAGGCGATGGCCCAGGTCCGCGCGCTCTGGGGCGACCAGGCCGCGGTGCTGGCCAACCGCCCGGTGCCGGGCGGCGTGGAGATCCTCGCGATGGCCGGTGGCGAAGTGCCGGCGCAGCCCGCGCGCGCGGCTGCCACCGCTCCTTCGGAACCCACGGCGCCCATGAGCACGCTGTCGTTCCAGGAGTTCGTGCGCGAGCGCCAGCGCCTCGATGCGCAGAAGGCCGCGGCCGATGCCAACCCGCCCGAGCTGCCCGCGCCTGCGCCGGCATCCACGCCCGCGCCGCGCCGC